>NZ_JBEXJN010000052.1:0-65534 GCF_040609115.1 Lentzea sp. NPDC004782 | reverse complement strand
CCCGGCGCTGCGGGGTGGGGGGGGGGGCCCGCCAACACCCCCCATCACCGGCGAATTCGACCAACACACGGGGACGAATGCGCCGTTCATCATTCAGGAGGTCACGGTGAAGGTGGGGGTCATGACGCGGTCGAACCCGACCTCGCGGCGCGGTCCGGTCAGAGTGAGCCGCAGGGTGGCGTGGACGGCCGCGCTCGACGTGCCGACGTGCAGCTCGACCTCGCCGGGGTCGACCTGGCGGTGCCCGGCCCTGCCGGTGTAGGCGGTGAGGTCGGCGTGCAGCTCGGCGCTGACCGTGCGGGTCTGGCCGGGCGCGAGGTCGACCTTGAGCGCGCCGATCAGCTGCCGGACGGGCCGCCCGACCTCGGCCACCGGGTCGTGCAGGTAGATCTGGACGACGTCGGTGGTCGGGACCTCGTGGTCGTTGCGCAGCACCACGTGCACCCGGCAGGTGCCGTCGGTCGCCCACTCCCGCGTCTCGCAGCCCGCCGTCACCCAGGTCGCCGGCGCGTAGGAAAGCCCGTGCCCGAACGGGAACAGCGGCGTCGGGTCGACGCTGCTGACCTCGGTCCGCGCGCCGAGCGCCGCGGTGAGGTAGGTCCACGGCTGGCTGGTGCCGGCACCGGGGAAGCTCACCGGCAGCCGGCCGGACGGGTTCGTCCGTCCACTGAGGACGTTCGCGACCGCGGTGGCGCCCTCCACGCCGGGGAAGAAGCCGCAGACGACGGCGGCGAGCCGGTCGATCTGCCGGTGCAGCTCGTACGGCCTGCCGGACAGCAGCACCAGCACCACCGGGGCGCCCGTCGCGAGCACCGCTTCGAGCAGCTCCTCCTGCCTGCCGGGCAGCTTGAGGTCGGTGACGTCGCAGCCCTCGCCGGACGTGCCCGCGCCGAACAGGCCGGCCTGGTCGCCGAGCACGACGACGCAGACCTCCGCGTCGCGGGCGGCCTCGACGGCGGCCTGGATCTCCTCGTCGGTGCCGCCGAGCACCGGGCAACCCAGCTCGAACACGACGTCGTGGTCGGCCTGCAGCGCCTCCAGCACCGTGGGCACCTCGATGCCCATCGGCACGTCCGGGTGGTGCACGCCGACGTGCAACGGGAACGAGTAGCAGCCCATCACCGCGCCGGCGTCGTTCGCCCGCGGACCGACCACCGCGACCCGGCGCCTGCCGGTCAGCGGCAGCAGACCGTCGTTGTGCAGCAACACGATCGAACGCTCGGCGAGCTGCCGCGCCACCGCGCGGGACTCCGCGTCGTCGAGGTCGATCTCCTCGCCGGAGACCTCCGGGCTGTAGTCCGGGTCGAGCAGGCCCAGCTCCAGCTTCTGCCGCAGCACGCGTTCCAGCGCGCGGTCGACCAGCGCCTCGTCGACGGTTCCGGCGTCGAGCGCGGCCAGCAGCGGTTCGCCGTAACAGTCCACAGTGGGCAGTTCGACGTCGATGCCCGCGGTGAGCGACTGGATCCCGGCGTCCGCGCGGTCGGCGGCCACGCCGTGCAGCCTGTGCAGGAACGGGATGGAGAAGTAGTCGGCGACCACGGTCCCGGTGAAGCCGTACCGCTCGCGCAACCGTTCGGTCAGCAGTCCCGCGTCGGCGGCGGCCGGCATGCCGTCGTTGGTGGTGTAGGAGTTCATCACCGACCGCGCGCCCGCGCGCAGCGCCATCTCGAACGGCGGCAGCATCACGTCCGCGAACTCGCGCGGCCCGATCGACGACGGCGCGAGGTTGCGCCCGGCGCGCGAGCCCGAGTGACCGGCGAAGTGCTTGAGCGTGGCGACGATCCCCGCGGACTCCAGCCCGGCGACGTACGCGCTGCTGATCAGGCCGACCAGGTGCGGGTCCTCGCCGATCGACTCCTCGACGCGGCCCCAGCGCAGGTCCCTGGTCACGTCGAGCACCGGCGCGAGGCCCTGGTGCACCCCGAGCCGGCGCATCGACCTGCCGATCTGCTCGGTCATCCGCCGCACCAGGTCCGGCTCGAAGCTCGCGCCCCAGCACAGCGGGGACGGGAACACGGTGGCCTGCCAGGCGGCGAGCCCGGTGAGGCACTCCTCGTGCACCACCGCGGGAATGCCGAACCGGCTGCGCGTGATGATCTCCCGCTGGGTGCGGGCGAGGCTGCGCGCGCCGACCTCGGGTGCGATGGGACGGGTGCCGAACACGCGGGTGAGCTGACCGAGACCGTGCTGCACGAGCTCGTCCCAGTCCAGCGGCACGGCGAGATCGTGCTGGTGCGGCGCCACTTCTCCACCGGACTCGATGCCGACCCAGATGCCGTAGAGCTGCGCGACCTTCTCGCGCGTGGTCATCCGGCTGATCAGGTCCTGCACGCGGTCGGCCGGTGCGGCCTGCGGATCGCGCCAGAGCTCGCCGGCCGTGGTGGCATCGGTCGTCACAGATCCTCCAGTGCTCAGGATGGCAACGCGCGCGTCGACTGCCGGACGACGAGCTCGGTGCCGAGCGTGATGTGCGTGTCTGCCGGTTCTTCACCGTTGATGAGCCACACCAGCAACGTGACGGCGCGGCGGCCCATCTCCCGGATCGGCTGCTGCACCGTCGTGAGCGGCGGTGTGCACAACGCCGATTCGGGGATGTTGTCGAAGCCGACCACCGAGAGGTCCTCCGGCACCCGCAGCCCCAGCTCGCGGGCGGTCTCGATGGTCGCGATGGCGGTGATGTCGTTGGCGGCGAACACGGCCGTCGGCCGGTCCGGTCCGGTCAACAGCTCGCGGGCGGACGCGGCGGCCACGTCCGCGTCGTAGTCGCCGCGGCGGATCAGGTTCTCGTCCACCGGCACGCCCGCGCTGGCCAGTGCCCCGCGGTAGCCGGTTTCGCGCTGCTGCGCGGACTTCAGGTCGGGACGGCCGGTGAGCAGGGCGATCCTGCGGTGGCCGCGGGCGAGCAGGTGCTCGGTCGCGAGCCGGCCGCCGTGCAGGTTGTCGGAGTCCACTGTGGGCAGTGCCGCGCGCCCGGTGTGCGGGTCGACGGCGACGACGGGCGTGCCGGGCAGGCCTTCCAGGTCGACGGCGGGCGTGACGAGCACGGCCCCGTCGACCAGCGTGCCGCTCAACCTGGTCAGGTAGCGCTGTTCCCAGCCCTCCGGGTCGCCGGTGCGGCCGCCCGCCGAGTACACGACGAGCTCGAAACCGGTGCCGCGGATGGCATCGGCCGCGCCCTTGAGCAGCTCGGTGCTGAACGGCTCGATGTCGGCGACCAGGATCCCGATGACGTTCGTGCGGTGGTTGCGCAGGCTCTGCGCGACCAGGCTCGCCTCGTAGCCGAGCTCCTTGATCACGGCCTGGACCCTCGCGAACGTGTCCGCGGAGACCCCGTAGCGCTGGTTGAGGACCTTGGACACGGTGGCCACGGAGACGCCGGCCGCGGCGGCGACGTCACGGATCGTGACACGGGAGCGAGGAGGCACGGGGCCAGGCTAGCCGTGTAAAACGTTATCGACAACGATTGACACGGCGGGTTCGAGCGTGGATTCTCACTAGCCGTCGCGCATCGATCACGCCCCGTCCAACTCGGCCGACGTCGTCAGGAGTGGACCAATGCGTTCTGCAACCATGCATTCCAGGCGGAAACTGTCCGTCGCCCTCGCCGCCGCGGCGACGCTCCTGCTCGCCGCGTGCAGCGGCTCGGGTGGCGATGCCTCGGCCAACGGCCCGGTCACCCTCACGTGGTGGCACAACCGGACCACCGAACCGATGAAGTCGATCTGGCAGGGAATAGCCGACGACTTCCACAAGAGCCACCCGGACGTCTCGTTCACCATCGAACCGCTGCAGAACGAGCAGTTCCAGACCAAGGTGCCGCTCGCACTGCAGGGCAACACACCGCCGGACATCTTCCAGCAGTGGGGCGGTGGCTCACTCGTCTCGCAGCTCAGCTCCGGCAAGCTCGCCGACATCACCCAGGCGTCGCAGAGCTGGATCGGCCCGCTCGGCCAGGCGGCCAAGGGCTGGCAGTCCGGCGGCAAGCAGTACGGCGTGCCGTACCAGATGCACGCCGTGGGCTTCTGGTACCGCAAGGACGTCTTCGCCAACGCCGGCATCACCAGCACACCGACCACGTTGGACGAGCTGAACGCCGCGGTGACCAAGCTGAAGGCCGCGAACGTGGTGCCGATCGCCGTCGGTGGCAAGGACCGCTGGCCGGACGCGTTCTACTACAACTACTTCGCGATCCGTCAGTGCTCGGTCGACTCGCTGAAGACCGCGGTGGACAAGAAGGACTTCTCCGACCCGTGCTTCACCAAGGCGGGCGAGAACCTGAAGGCGTTCATCGACACCAAGCCGTTCCAGGACGGGTTCGTCGGCACTCCCGCCCAGCAGGGCGCGGGCAGCTCGGCGGGCCTGCTCGCGACCGGCAAGGCCGCCATGGAGCTGCAGGGCGACTGGAACCCGGACGTCATGCAGTCGCTGACCGAGGACAAGGACCTCGACTCGAAGGTCGGCTGGTTCCCGTTCCCGGCGGTGCCGGGCGGCCAGGGTGACCCGAACTCCGTCCTCGGCGGCGGTGACGGCTTCTCCTGCACCACGCGTGCGGCCAAGGCGTGCGCGGACTTCCTCGGCTACCTCGTCGGCGAGGAGGTGCAGAAGAAGCTCGCCGCGACCGGATCCGGCCTGCCCGTGCACCCGGCCGCCGTGGCGGCGCTGAAGACCGAGACGCACAAGAAGATCTCGGAGTACGTGTCGAAGGCTCCGCACCTGCAGTTCTACTTCGACATCGCCATGCCGACCAACGTCGGCCAGGCGCTCAACGACGCGATCGCGAACTTCTTCGCCGGGCAGGGCGGGCCGGACACGATCGTGAAGTCGGTGAGCCAGGCGGCTGCCGGGAACAAATGATGAGCACCGCGACCAGTTCGCGGCCGTTGACCGCCCCCAGTCCGCACGCGCCAGCGGCTGGGGGCGCCCGGCGGCGGTCCCGCACGCGCACAAGACTCGAGCTCGCGCTCCTGCTGGCGCCGGGGCTGGTGCTGTTCGCCGGGTTCGTGCTGGTACCGATCTTCGTGGCCGTGTACTACAGCCTCTACTCGTGGAACGGCTTCGGTCCGCTGACGGACTTCGTCGGCCTGGACAACTACGTCGACGCCTTCTCCGGTGACGTGTTCCGCGGCTCGATCGGGCACAACCTGATCATCGCCGCGCTGTCGATCATCGTGCAGCTGCCGTTGAGCATCGGCCTGGCGCTGCTGCTCAACCGGCGACTGCGCGGCCGGACGTTCCTGCGGATGGTGGTTTTCGCGCCGTACGTGCTGTCCGAGGCCGTGACCGCGGTGATCTGGCTGCTGATGCTGCAGCCGGGCGGGTTCGTCGACGAGGTGCTGCGCGGCGCCGGCCTCGGCTGGCTCGTGCAGCAGTGGCTGGCCGACCAGCGGATCGTGCTCTACACGCTGTTCGTCGTGATCACCTGGAAGTACATCGGGTTCGGCGTGATCCTGCTGCTCGCCGGGCTCCAGGGCATCCCGGTCGAGCTGCGCGAGGCCGCCGCGCTGGACGGGGCGACGAGCTGGCAGACCACCCGGCACGTCGTGCTGCCGTTGCTGGGTCCGACGATCCGGGTGTGGATCTTCCTGTCGGTGATCGGGTCGCTGCAGCTGTTCGACCTGGTCTGGATCATGACGCTGGGCGGGCCCGCCAACGCGTCGTCGACCATGGCGACCTACCTGATCGACCACGGCTTCAAGCGCTACGAGTTCGGGTTCGGCAGCGCGGTCGCCGTGATCCTGTTCCTCATCTGCTTCCTGTTCGCGTTGCTGTACCAGCGGTACGCGCTGCGCCGGGACACCGAAGGGGCGGTGGGCTGATGCGCCGCAACGCTGTCGGATACCTCACCGCGTTCGCCGTCGTCGGCGTCACGGTCGTGCCGTTGCTGTTCGTGCTGCTGGGCGGGTTCCGCACCACGGCGCAGATCAACGCCTCACCGGCCGGGTTGCCCGGCCCGTGGGTGTTGGACAACTACCGGGACGTGCTGAGCTCACCGGTGTTCTGGCGGCTGCTCGGCAACAGCGCGTTCATCGCGGTGATCGCGACGACGCTCGCGGTCGTGCTGGGCTCCATGGCGGCGTTCGCGCTGTCCCGCTACGTGTTCAAGGGCCGGGAGGCGTTCTACACGCTGTTCACGCTCGGCCTGCTGTTCCCGCTCGGTGTCGCGACGCTGCCGCTGTACCTGTGGTTGCGTCAGCTCGGGCTGCTGGAGAACCCGCTCGGCGTCGCGATTCCCGAGGCGGCGTTCTCGCTGCCGATCACGATCGTGATCCTGCGGCCGTTCATGCACGCCATCCCCCGCGAGCTGGAGGACGCCGCGCTGCTCGACGGCGCGGCCAGGCTCGGCTTCTTCTGGCGGATCCTGCTGCCGCTGTCGCGGCCCGCGCTGGCCACGGTGTCCGTGCTCGCGTTCGTCAGCAGCTGGAACTTCTTCCTGTTGCCGCTGCTGGTCTTCAACGACTCCACCCACTTCACGCTCCCGCTCGGCGTGGCGATGTTCCAGTCCGAGCACACCCAGGACACCGCGAAGGTGCTCGCGTTCACCGCGTTGTCCATGATTCCGGCGCTCACGTTCTTCGTGCTCGCCGAACGCCGCATGGTCGGCGGACTCACCGGTTCGGTGAAGGGCTGACCTTCGCCAGGAGGAGCTCAACGATGATCTCGTCCCTCGCCCGGCGGAACTTCCTGCAACTGATGGCCGCGCTCGCGGTGAGCGAGTACGTGTCCACCCGAGGTGGTTCGGGGAGCTTTCCCCTGGTGTCCAAGGGGAAAGCCACCACCCTCGTGGTCAGCGGCGCCGACCACCCCGGTGTCGTGCGGGTCGCGGGCGACCTCCAGGCGGACGTCGAACGCGTCACCGGCGTCAAACCCGCGCTGGTGAACGCGTTGCCGGCGGACGGCGACGTGGTGCTGATCGGGTCGCTCGGCCGCAGCCCGCTGGTGGACTCGCTGGTCGCGGCGGGACGGCTGGACGTCAAGGGGATCGCCGGCAAGTGGGAGACCTCCCTGACGGAGACGGTGCGCACGGGCGGGCGGCGCGTGCTGGTGATCACCGGCAGCGACCCGCGCGGCACGATCTACGGCACCTACGACCTCTCCCGCAACATCGGCGTCTCGCCCTGGTACTGGTGGGACGACGTGCCCGTGGAGCACCGCGACGAGCTGCACGTGCAGGCGGGGCGGCACAGCCTGGGCACGCCGTTCGTCAAGTACCGCGGCATCTTCGTCAACGACGAGAACCCGGCGCTGGGCACGTGGGCGCCCAGGTACTTCGGTCCCGGCAAGGCGCCCGGTCACCCCGGCGGCTTCAACCACCTCTTCTGGGAGAAGGTCTTCGAGACCCTCCTGCGCCTGAAGGGGAACTACGTGTGGCCCGCGGTGTGGGGCCGCGCGTTCGCCGAGGACGACCCGCTCAACCACGCCACCGCCAAGCGCTACGGCATCGTCATGGGCACCTCGCACGAGGCGCCGATGATGCGCGGCATCGAGGAGTGGAACCGCCACGCCACAGCGGGTCACGACCCGTACGGCGGCACGGGGGAGTGGAGCTTCCGCCGCAACCCCGACGCGATCAGGGCGTACTGGGCCGACGGCATCAAACGCATGATGGACGAGGACTTCGAGGGCGTCGTCACCGTCGGCATGCGCGGCAACGGCGACACCCAGCTGCCCGACGGCGACAGCATCGAGCTGATGCAGTCGATCCTGACCGCCGAGCAGGAGGTGCTGGCCCGCGTCACCGGCCGCGACCCCGCGTCGATCCCGCAGGTGTGGACGCTCTACAAGGAGGTCCTGCGGTACTGGGACAAGGGACTGCGGCCGCCCGACCACGTCACCGTCGTGTTCCCGGACGACAACTGGGGCAACCTGTGCCGGCTGCCGGACCGTTCGCTGCCGCCCCGCGCCGGTGGTTACGGCCTGTACTACCACTTCGACTACGTCGGTGGGGGCCGCTGCTACAAGTGGGTCGACACGTCCGTGCTCGCCAACGTGTGGGAGCAGCTCGACCAGGCCGCGCAGTACGGCGTCTCGCGGTTGTGGGTGGCCAACGTCGGTGACTTCAAGGGCAACGAGCTGCCCGCGCAGTTCTTCCTGGACCAGGCCTGGCGGCCGATGCCGCTGGAGCAGGTGCCGCAGTGGGAACGCGACTTCGCCGCGCGGAACTTCGGCCGGCGCCTGGCCGCGGAGATCGCCGAGGTGCTGCACACCTACGGCACGCTGCAGGCACGGCGCAAACCCGAACTGCTCAACCGCAGGATCACCGGTGAGGGCACCGCGATCGTCTACGACGACAAGATGACGCCGTTCAGCCTGGTCCACTACCGCGAGCTGGACCGCGTGACGGAGGAGTGGCGGCGGCTGGGCGAGCGCGTGTCGCGGCTCGCCGAGCGGGTACCTCAGTCCTGTCAGGACGCTTTCTTCGAACTGGTGCTGTACCCGGTGAAGGCGACCGCGAACCTGTACGAGCTGCGGCACGCGGAGTTCACGAACCTCTTCTACGCGCAGCAGGGCCGTGTGCTGGCCAACGACCTCGCCGCGACGACCGAGGCCCGGTTCGCCGACGACCTGGCGCTGGCCGAGCGGTTCAACACGGGGATCGCGGGCGGCAAGTGGCAGGGTTTCCAGACCCAGCCGCACATCGACTACGGAGACGTGGACCGCTACGGTCCGAACGCGCCGTGGCAGCAGCCCGAAAAGGACAACGTCGCACTGCCGGACGTGATCTTCCCGGCGGTGCGGCGGATCACGCCGGTCTCCGGCGCCGAGATGGGCGTGGCGATCGACGGTTCCGAGCAGTGGTGGCCGTCCTCTTCGGACGCTGCGGTGCTGCCGGAGCTCAGCCCGTTCTCCAGTCAGCCCGCGCCGTTCGTCGACGTCTTCAACCGGGGCACCGAGCCGTTCGGCTGCACGCTGCGCGCCGAGGTGCCCTGGCTGATGGTGCGGCCGTCGTCCGGCCGGGTCGACAAGCAGCTGCGGACGACGGTCTCGGTCGACTGGTCGCGGGCACCGAAGGGCACCACCCGCGTGCCGATCGTGGTGACCGGCGCGGGCCGCACCGTCACCGTCGAGGCGGTGGTCCGCAACCCCGAAGTGCCGCGTGCGTGGCGGCAGGGGTTCATGGAGGCCAACGGTTACGTCTCGATCGAGGCGGAACACCACAGCGCGAACATCGCGGTGGACGGTGTGCGGTGGCGGCGCATTCCCGGCATCGGCCGGACCGGCGCGGGCCTGAAACCGTTCCCCGTCACCGCCGCGCCCCGCGAACCCGGTCGCGGTCCGCGGCTGGAGTACCGGATGACGCTGTTCACCTCCGGCGAGGTGACCGTGTGGGCGTACCTCTCGCCCCGCGCCGGAGTCCTGCCCACACCGGGCTTGCGGTACGCGGTGTCGTTCGACGACGAGACACCTCAGGTCGTCGACGTGATCAAGGCCTCCGGCGCCGACCACTCGCTGATGAACCGGCAGTGGGAGCGGATCACCTCCGACAACGTCAACCGCATCGCCACCAGGCACGTGCTCACCCCCGGACCGCACGTGCTCCGGTTCTGGATGGTCGATCCGACCGTCGTCGTGCAGAAGCTCGTCGTGGACACCGGCGGTCTGCGACCGAGCTACCTCGGACCGCCGGAGAGCACAAGGTTGTAGCCAAAAACAAGGAGCGACAATGAAGTTGCGCTTACCACAGGTTCTCGCGATCACGGCGGCGGCGGCCGTGATGGCGACGAGCCAGGCGGTGCCGGCGTCGGCGGCGGGACCGTTGAAGAGCATCACCAACAGGGTCGTCGGCAGTGCGGTCGCTGCCCAGAACCTCAACGAGGCCGACTTCAAGTCGGTGCTCACGCGCGAGTTCGGCAACATCACGCCCGAGAACGAGATGAAGTGGGCGAGCGTCGAGCCGAACCGCGGCCAGTACAACTGGGGCGGCGCCGACGCGATCGTCAACTTCGCCCAGCAGAACCGCATGACCGTGCGCGGGCACACGCTGGTGTGGCACAGCCAGTACCCGAACTACCTGAACAACCTCAGCGCGGCCGACCTGCGCAGTGCGACCCAGCAGCACATCAACACCGAGATGGGCCGCTACAAGGGCAAGATCCGCGCGTGGGACGTCGTCAACGAGATGTTCAACGAGGACGGTTCGCGCCGGCAGTCGATCTTCCAGCAGAAGCTCGGCGACGGGTACGTGGCGGACGCGTTCCGCTGGGCCCGTGCCGCCGATCCGTCGGCCAAGCTGTACATCAACGACTACAACACCGAAGGCATCAACGCCAAGAGCACCGGCCTGTACAACATGGTGAAGGCGCTCAAGCAGCAGGGCGTGCCGATCGACGGCATCGGCATCCAGACGCACCTGGCGACCAAGTACGCCTTCCCGTCGAGCTTCCGGCAGAACATGGAGCGGTTCGCCGCGCTGGGACTCGACATCGCGATCACCGAGGCCGACGTGCGCGTCCCGCTGCCGGCCGACGCGGCGAAGCTCAACACCCAGGCCAGCTACTACAAGCAGATCTGGGACGCGTGCCACGCCGTCTCGCGGTGCGTTGAGTTCACGACGTGGGGCTACACCGACCGCCACTCGTGGATTCCGGGGACGTTCCCCGGCGAGGGGGCCGCGTGCCTCTTCGACACGAACCTGCGGCCCAAGCCCGCGTACCAGCGCATCAACCCGTGAGATGAGGTCGTGAGGGGTTCCGGCCGACCAGGGATGGCCGGAACCCCTCACGCACTACTGGCGGAAGAGCCGCGTGGGGACCGCCTCCGCCAGGGCCCGGTAACCGGCCGGGTTCAGGTGGAGGTGGTCTCCGACGTCGACCGCGGGCAGCAGCTGCCGCGGTGCGGCCGGATCGCGGACGGCGGCGTCGAAGTCGATGACGGCGTCGAAGCGGCGGCTCGTGCGGATCCACCGGTTCACCGTCTGCCTGGCCGCTTCGCGGAAGCCGCCGGGATCGTCGTAGAAGCTGCCCCCGAACGGCAGCAGCGTCGCGCCGAACACCGGCAGGTCGTGCGCGTGGGCCCGGTCGATGATCTGCTCGTACCCGGCGAGCAGGTCCTCGGCGACCTTCTTCTGGGAGCTCTCGTCGGGAGCCGCCGTGCCGATGTCGTTGATGCCCTCGAACAGCAGCAGCCACGCGACACCGCTCTGCGCCAGCAGATCCCGGTCCAGCCGGGCCAGCACGCTGGGCCCGAGACCGTCGTGCAGCACCCGGTTGCCGCCGGCGGCCTGGTTGAGCACCGCGACCGGGCGGCGTTCGGCCTGCAGCCGGTCGAAGAGCCGGTCGGGCCAGCGGTCGTTGCCGTTGGTCGTGGACCCGCGGCCGTCGGTCAGCGAGTCGCCGATCACCACGACCCCGGACGCCTCGGCGACGACCTCGATGCCGCTGAGGAAGTACCAGTGGTCGGTCGTCGTCGCGCCGGGCAGGTCGTCCGCCTCGACGTGGTTGCCGGCCAGGAGGTGGGACGTGGTGCGGGAACCGGGATGCGCGGTGATCGAGCTGGACGCCTGCCCGTCGGCGAGGTACACGCTCACCGTGACGTTCGTGCCGGGCTTGAGCGCGAAGTCCAGCGGGTCGGACACGGCCAGTGCGCCGACCGGGATGTCCACAGAGGACCTCCGGTTGAACGTGACCCGGCGGGTGGTGCCGGGCTCGACCGCGCCGGAACCGGGCTTCGTCGCGAGGGCGACCGTGACCGCCGTGATCGGGAGGTTCGCGCCACCGAAGGCGTTGGAGAAGCGCAACCGCATCCGCCGGCCGCCGATCGTCACCCGGACGGTCTGGCGCAGCGTCGCGTCGGCCAGCACGAGGTTGTCCTGAGTGAACGGTGGTGGCGGCATGTTGGCCGGCTCGCACAGCTGCGGCATGGACACCCAGGTGTTGACCCGGCGAGACCTCGTCCTGCTGTCCGCGACCGCCGTCCTGGTGCCGGACATCGCGACCGTTGCGACGGCCGCGCCGAGGAGTGAACGTCTGCGCATGATCCCCCGCCTTTCCGGAGAACAATCCCGAAATCGCAACGTAGGGGAGGGCCGTCAGGGCCGTCAATCACCCGTGTGAAAGCGCTTTCCCGTTGCCGGGCATGGGAACGCCCGGCGATTTTGGGCTGCACGGCAGGAGGGGTGTCCGACGTGGATGAAGGGCTCCTTCATCCACGTCAGGTGGATGAAGGAGCCCTTCATCGAGCACCAGGCGCGCCGGGCTCGGGGTGCCTGGTGGGGCGGCTAGACCTTCTCGCGGCGGTACAGGCCGGCCGCCAGGCTCACCCCGCCGGCCGCGAGCGCGATCTGGATGATCAGCTCGATCCAGTCGATGCCGCGGGTGTGCGCGACACCGAGCTTGGTGGCGGCGAACGTGCCGATCAGCGCCGCGCCGATGCCGATCAGGACGGTCAGCCAGAGCGGGATGCGTTGCTTGCCCGGCACGACGAGTCTGCCGAGTGCGCCGATGATCAGACCGATGATCAGCGCGCTGAAGATTCCGGAAATGGCCACTGGGTGCTCCTCGGGGTGACTCGGGTGGGATCAGTCTTCGTCGTCGCCGAAGAACTCGTCGGCCATCTCGCTCAGGACCACGCCGCCGACGACGCCCGCGGCACCGGCCGCGAGCACGCCGCCCATGCCGGGTCCGCTGCGCTGGTCGGGCTGACCGGCGAACTCGGGGTACGCGGTGCCGCGCTCGGCCACCTGGGCGAGCCATCCGCTGATCGCCGAGGCCCAGTCGGTGACCAGCGCCTCCTGGTGCGAGACCCGGAAACGCCCGAACAGGTCACCGCCGTGCTGGTCCGCCTCCAGCACGACCTGCAGCTCCTGCGCGTTCGTGAAGAACGTCAGCTCGACCTGGCGGATCCGCCCGGTGAACTGGGCCGGCGGGAGGAACGAGAGCTTCTGCGGCACCTCGGCGTCGGTGCCGCGGAAGGAGAACCCGAGCCGGCCGACCGCCTCCAGCACCTTGTCCTGCGAGGGCAACGGGCTGATGACCACCGGGTCGAGGTCGCCCTCGTCCGGTGCGCCGGCGATCAGCAGCTCGGTTCGCACGCCGACGTTCACGCCCGCGAGCCGCGTGCCGCCGACCGCGGTGAGCGGGATCTCCCAGGGGATCGGCAGCCCGAACGGGATCGACACCAGCTGACCCGCCGGCACCAGCACCCCCTGCTGCACGACCACCCGGAAGAGCTCGGCCTGCGGGACGAGCGACAGCACGACCTGGCTGATCTCGGTGTCCGCGCTGCCGCCCTGGATGCGCACCTGTCCGGTGACGAGCTGGCCAGGCATGGCGTGGGGCGAGTCCAGCACGGTGTCGACGGACGGGCCGCCGACACCGAAGGCACTCAGCATCCGTTTGAACATCGCGCTGTCTCCTCGGGTGGGGGTGGGTCTGCGCCGAAGTCTTCCGGCGCGCGGCCGCCCCTCCCAGCTGCCGGACGTCCGGAACCCCTCAGCTACCCGGCTGGAGCCGACCCCGCCGGGTGGCGGTCCTGTCCACTGTGGACGGCCGGTCGGCAGACGAACGGCTCTACCGCGTACCGGCACGGGCCCGGCAGCATCGGCACCCATGACGATTCAGCTGAAGACGACCCGAGCTGTCGTGTCGTCTGGCTTGCTCATCACCTCCCTGCTCGTCATCCCACCGCCCGCGACCGCGGCCACCAACCTGGCCCTGAACAGACCGGCGACCGGCTCCGCCGCGTGCGCGAGCACCGAAGGCCCGGAGAAGGCCGTCAACGGCAGCACCACCGGTGGCAACAGCGACAAGTGGTGCTCGGCGGCGTCCACCAGGTACCTGCAGGTCGACCTCGGCACATCGGCGTCGGTCACCGGTTTCGCCATCGCGCACGCCGGTGCCGGCGGTGAGCCGGTCACCTACAACACCAGGGCGTTCAGCATCCAGTTGTCCACCGACGGCACCACCTGGGCCACCGCGGTGACGGTCACGGACAACACCGCGAACACGACGACCCACCCGATCACCGCGACCAGCGCCCGTTACGCCAAGCTCGTCGTCACCACGCCGACCCAGAGCACCGACCAGGCCGCCCGGATCTACGAGTTCGAGGTGCTCGGCACCAGTTCCGGTGACCCCGGCGGCGGCAGCATCGCGGTGTTCGACCACATCCCGCAGTTCGGCATCTACACCAGCGAGGACCCGGCCGGCTACACCCCGCCCGCGGGTGTGCTGATGTGGAACCGCGGCACCGAGTTCGCCAGGAAGCTGACCGACGCGGAGAAGGCGTTGATCGGCGACGACCTGCGGGCGCGGGTCACCTATCACGCGCAGTGCGACAACTACGACCGGATCGGCACGGTCTTCTACGTCGCCGTGCCGAAGGGCACCACGCCGACCGCGGCCACGCCGAGGGTGACCCTGCAGGACTTCATCACCCCGTTCAGCAACTACTGGCGCGGCACCAAGGCGAACTACACCTTCCCGGACACCGATCTCGGACCGTACGCCGGTGCGCTCGCGGACCCGGAGAAGGACGTCTACCTCGGCATCGGCGGCGGTTCGAACCCGTACCGCGGTGACCCGTGCGACTCGCACGGCGAGCTCACCCCCGAGTTCAGGGCGATCGGTTTCAAGTACTCGTTGTCGCTGATCTCCTCCTCGCGGCTGACCGCGCGCGACCACGACGTCACCGGGATGATCTCCGGCGTCCGCGAGACGACGAACTCGATCACCGCGGGCCCGGTGCGGCACACCGCGACCGGCAACCGCGGCGACATCGCGCTGGTGATCGCGGGCTACGGCTCGGCGGCGGGCGGTGAGGAGTACTCCAGCACCACCGTCACCGTGTCGGTGAACGGCACCCGCGCGGGTTCGTTCTCCACCGCGGTGGACTGCGCGAGCCTGGAGCAGTACAGCCCGGACGGCAACCCCGGCATCTTCCGCAACAACACCACGAGCAACCCGCGCAGCTGGTGTCCCGGCGGGGTGATCCCGAGCCGCTACTTCCCGACCGGTGACATCGCCGGGAAGGACGTCTCCGTCACGATCGGCATCGGCCGCCAGGTGCCGTACGTCGGCGACTCCGGCTACCGGACCAGCGTTTCCCTGCTGGAGCGCTGAACCACGACCAGACCGTCGTGGTGGCGTGCTCCGAGGCCTGCTCGGCGGAGCTCCTCGCCGAGCAGGTCCTCCGACACCGTCCACCAGCTGTGTTCCATCGTCTGCTCCGAGATCACGTCCGTGCCGTCGTGCACCCGGTAGGTGACCCGCCAGACGACCTGGTCGGTCCCGGACGGCTCGGCCGACCCGGACGCGGTGTAGCGCAGGCGGCCGACCACGGCTCGTCCGAACGGGCTTTCCGGGATCCGCACGGGACGATCGGGCGGCTGCAGCGTGAAGACCGCGGGTGCGCCGGGGGCCAGCGAGGCCGCGAGGCGCGTCCACAGCGCGGCCCGGTCGGCGGGACTCAGGTGGCCCAGCACGTTGATGCCGAGCACGGCACCGAGGCGGTCGGGCAGCTGCGCCTCCTGCACGGTGCTCGGCAGCACGGTGACCCGCTCGGCGAGCTCCGGGTGGTCCGCGAGCCGGGTGAACAGGCCGATCCGCAGCGACGGTGACGGCTCGATCGCGATGATCTCGTGCTCCGGCAGGGCTTCCGCGATGACCGGCAGGCTCAGCCCGGTGCCCGCGCCGATGTCCGCGACGGGACCGTCGCCCGCGTTCTTCAGCGCCGCCAGCAGTGCCGGGCCGAGCGCGGACCAGTGGGGCTTGGTGATCAGGTCGAAGTGTTCGGCCGCGCCGGCGTACGTGTCAGGCATCTGGGTTCCTCGGTCGAGTGATCGTCATTACCCTAGCGACAATGACATTCATTATCGTATACCTACCGGGTGAGCGTTGAGACGCCTGTCCCGGGAGGTGGCATGTCCTCGTCCGTGCGTTGTGAACCGAGTGAGCCGATGCGGGGTGACGTCGGTTCGTGCGTGGCCGAGGTGCTGGGCATCAGCCGGGACGACGTCGTGCCCGACGTGCCGTTGACGAGTCTGGGGCTGGAGTCGTTCCTGGCCGTCCGGTTGCGCCGGCGGCTGCGCGACCGGCTGGGGGTCGACCTGCCGCTGACCGCGTTCCTGGGACAGGCGTCGCTGCGGTCGGTCGAAGAGCTGGTGGGCGAAGGTCCGCGCGGCGAGGAGTCCTTCCCGCTCACGCCGGTGCAGGCGGCGTACTGGGTGGGGCGCGATCCGGCTTTCCCGCTCGGTGGCGTGGCCACGTTCTACTACTACGAGTACGACCGCAGTTCTGCCGACCAGGAAACGGATCTGAAGCGCCTGGAGGAGGCCTGGAACCTGTTGGTCGACCGGCACCCCATGCTGCGCATGGTCGTCGGGAACGACGGGCGGCAGCGCATCGGACCCGCCGGGCGGCACCACCGGTTCGGCGTCACCGACCTGCGGGCCGCGCCACCGCGGGAGTGCGAGCGGGTCCTCGCCGACCTCAGGCGGCAGAAGTCGCACCAGGTGCTGCCCGCGGACACCGGGCCGTTGTTCGACGTGCACGCGACGTTGCTGCCCGAGGGGCGGACCCGGATCCACCTCGGCGTCGACGTGCTCGCGATGGACATGGCGAGCTGGATGCTGCTGATGCGGCAGTGGCGAGCGCTGACCGCCGACCCGGCGGCGCCCTTGCCCAGTGCTCCCACGAGTTTCGCTGCGCTCGTCCGGCAGCGGGACGGCGACCCGCAGCGCCGGGCGGCGGTCGAGCGGGACGTGCGGTACTGGTGGGACCGGGCCGCCGGACTGCCGGACGGACCTGGCTTGCCGTGGACCAAGTCGGCCCAGGAGATCGGTGTTCCCCGGTTCACGCGGCACGAGGTCCGCCTCGGCCGCGCCGCGTGGGCCCGGTTGCGCGAGCGGTCGGCGCGCGAGGGCATCAGCCCGACGGCGATGCTGCTCGCGGCCTTCGCGCTCGTGCTGAACCGGTGGGGCGCCAAGGACCCGTTCTGTCTCAACGCGACACTGTTCGACCGGCCGGACGAACCCGGTCTCGAACACCTCGTCGGCGACTTCACGACCACCGCCCTTGTCGCGTTACCTGCTGCCGATCCCTTGAACTGGCCGGGGTTCGCCGCATACGCGCGTGACGTCAACCACCAGTTCTGGGCCGATCTCGACCACCGGTCGGTGTCGGGGGTCGAGGTGATCCGCGATCGGAGGTCGGTCGACGGCGCGCCGCCCCACCCGGTGGTGTTCACGAGCGGCATCGGGCTGGGTGACGGCGACGAGCCCGCGGCGGCGTGGCTGGGCGAGGAGGTCTTCGGCGTTTCCCAGACGCCCCAGGTGCTGCTCGACCACATCGTCCGCGAGGAGGCCGGGGTGCTGCGCGTCGCGTGGGACGCCGTCGACGAGGCGTTGCCGCCGGGCTACGTGGACGGCATGGCCGCGGCGTACCTCCGGCTGCTGACCCGCCTCGCCGAGGACGACGGGGCCTGGGAGGAGCGGTGTCTCGGGTGGGATCCCACCTTCGCCGCTGCCGAACCGCTCGACTGCACCCCGTTCGGACCGTCGGGCGACCTGTTGCACGACCCGTGGCGGAAGGCTGCGAAGCGTGCGGGCGAGGCGGTTGCCGTGGTGCAGGACGACGTCGCCCTCACGCACGGTGCGTTGCTCGCGGCGGCCGGCACCGTGGCGAACCACCTGGTGGCACAGGGGATCGGTCCGGGAGACCTCGTCGCGGTGGTGTGCGCGAAGTCCGCCGACCAGATCACCGCCGTGCTGGGCGTCGCGCTGTCCGGCGCGGGTTACGTGCCGGTGGAACCGTCGTGGCCGGCCGCGCGACTGGCGTCGATCTGCGCCCGAGCCGGCGTCCGGCACCTGCTCACCGACGTGGAGGTGCAAGCGCCACAAGGGATCTCGGTACACCGCATCGGCGAGATCGAGCCGTGCGCCGCGACTGCGGCGGAGCCGGGCGCGGGCGAGCTCGCGTACGTGATCTTCACCTCGGGCTCGACCGGGCAGCCGAAGGGCGTCGCCGTCGAGCACCGGATGGCGCGCTGCACGATCGACGACGTCGTCGACAGGTTCGGCATCGGACCGGACGACCGCGTGCTCGCCCTGTCCGCGTTGAGCTTCGACCTGTCCGTGTTCGACGTGTACGGCGTCCTCGGCGTGGGCGGTGCCCTCGTGCTGCCCTCGCCGCAACGGCAGCGCGATCCGCAGCACTGGCTGGAACTCGTTGCCGCACACCGGGTCTCCGTGTGGAACACCGCGCCCGCACTGCTGGAGATGCTGGTGGACTACGCGGAGGCCGATCCTGAGGCGGCAGCACGCGACCTGCGGTCGTTGCGGCTGGTGATGTTGTCCGGTGACTGGATTCCGGTGTCGCTGCCCGACCGGGTGCGTGCCCTGGTGCCCGAGGTCCGGTTCGTCAGCCTGGGTGGTGCCACCGAGGCCTCCATCTGGTCGATCTGCCACCCGGTGACGGCGGTGGACCCGCGGTGGCCGAGCATCCCGTACGGGCGGGCGTTGCGCGGTCAGAGCTTCCAGATCCTCGACGAGGACGACCGGCCGGTTCCGGTGGGCGTCGCGGGCGAGCTGCACATCGGGGGTGCCGGAGTCGCCCGCGGGTACGTCGGTGACCCGGCGCAGACGGCCGATCGTTTCCGCACGCATCCCGTTCTGGGGCAACGGCTCTACCGGACCGGTGACCTCGGGCGCTGGCGGCCCGACGGCACGGTCGAGTTCCTCGGCAGGGTCGACCGCCAGGTCAAGGTGCGCGGTCACCGGATCGAGCTCGGCGAGGTCGAGGCCGTGCTCGCCCGCCAGGACGGGGTGCGCCGGGGCGTGGTCTCGGCCCTGCCCGGTCCGGACCAGCGGCCCCGGCTCGTCGCCCACGTCGTCGCGGGCGACGGGTGGGACGAGCGCCGGGTGGTGGCAGGCCTGGCGGAACGGCTGCCGGACTACATGATCCCCACGCGGTTCGTGCTGCTCGACGCGTTGCCGGTCACCGCGAACGGCAAGGTCGACCATTCGGCGTTGCCCAACCCCTACGGCGGCAAGGTGTCCGCTGTTCGCGCGGAAGAGCCCGTCGACCTGTGGACGACGATCCGGGAGGAGGCGGCGAAGCGCGGTCTTCACGTGTCCATGATCGTGCGTCCCGCAGACCTGCCACCGGCGCAAGCGCTGTCGGCGGCCGGGGAGTGGGCGCGGGCGGTGTCGGCCACCGCCGCACGGGCCGGTGTGGCCCTCACCGAACGCCTGCCCGCCGACGGGCTGATCGAGCTGGTGCCCGGAGCAGCCGAGGCACGCGAAGAACCCGCTCCGGCCGTCGTCGACCAGGACGTGCTGGAAGCGGTGCGCACCGTGTTCACCGAACTGCTCGGGCGAGAGGCCGACGTGGACCGGGCGTTCTTCGACCTGGGCGCGACGTCGCTGAACCTCGTGGTGGCGCACCGCAGGCTGCGCGCGGAGCTGTGCGGGACGCTGGCGGTGGTCGACCTGTTCGCGCACAACACGGTTCGTGCCCTCGCCGGACACATCACCGGCGCGCGAGTCCCGGCGGCTCCCGCTGCCGGTGGACGGGCGGCCGACCGGCGCCAGGCCAGGGCGATGGCGGCGGAGCTCGTCCGATGAACCAGCCTCTGCTCGCGGTCACCGCCGTCAGCTGCCGATTTCCCGGTGCTGCCGGCGTCTCCGAGTTCTGGAGGATGCTGGTCGACGGACGGGAGGGACTCACCAGGCTGGCCGAGACCGACCTGCGGCGCGCGGGCGTTCCCGCGTCGTTGCTCGACCACCCCTCCTACGTTCCGGTTTCCGGGCTCATCGAGGGGCAGGACCTGTTCGACCCGGAGGCCTTCGGGCTCACCGCGCCCGAGGCGGCTCTGCTCGATCCCCAGCAGCGCCTGTTCCTGGAGTGTTGCTGGCACGCGCTGGAGTCCGCGGGCCACGGGCACGGCGCGGGCGCGGGCGCGGTCGGGGTGTTCGCCGGTGCCGCGCACAGCTCGTACCTCATGAGCAACCTCGCTCACCGCTACAGCGCGGTCGGCGGGGGCGCCGATCCGGTCGGCAGCCTGCAGACGGCGATGGGCACGGTCACCGACTACCTCCCGCTGCAGGTGGCGCACCGGCTCGACCTGCGCGGACCCGCGGTGGCGGTGAACTCGACCTGCTCGACCTCGCTGGTGGCGGTGCACCTCGCCGCCCAGTCCCTGCTCGCCGGCGAGTGCGACACGGCGCTCGCGGGCGGCGTGTCGCTGACGGTTCCGCAGGGCCAGGGCTACCTGCACGTGCCGGACGCGATGTTCTCGGCCGACGGCAAGGTCCGCGCGTTCTCCGCCGACGGCACCGGCATCGTGTTCAGCCAGGGCGTGGGCGTGGCCGTGCTGCGCAGGCTCGACGACGCCGTCGCCGACGGCGACCCGGTGCTCGCGGTGCTGCACGGCAGCGCGGTCAACAACGACGGTGCCTCGAAGGTCGGGTTCACCGCGCCTTCGGTGCCCGGCCAGGCGCGGGTGATCGCCGAGGCGCTCGGCGTCGCCGGTGTCAGCCCGCGCGAGGTGAGCTACGTCGAGGCGCACGGCACCGGCACGCGGCTCGGTGACCCGATCGAGGTCGCGGCGCTGAAGAGGGTGTTCGGTGCCGGACCCGCGTGGTGCGGCCTGGGCTCGGTCAAGAGCAACATCGGGCACGCGAACTCGGCGGCCGGCATCGCCGGGTTCATCAAGACCGTGCTCGCGCTCCGGCACGGCGTGATCCCGCCGACCCTGCACGCCACTCCGCTGAACCCCGACCTCGGGCTCGAAGGGTCACCGTTCGACGTCGTCACCGAAGCCCGTTCGTGGTCGGGCGTCCGGCGGGCCGGCGTGAGCTCGTTCGGCATCGGCGGCACGAACGCGCACGTCGTGCTGGGCGAGCCACCTTCCCGTGCCACGACAGCTGTTGCCGTCGAGCCACGGCTGATCGTGTTGTCCGCGCACAGCAAACGCGCGCTGTCCTCCTCCGCCTCCGCGCTCGCCGGTGCGCGGGAGGACCTGGCCGACATCTCGCACACCCTGCGGACCGGCCGCACCGCACACCGGCACCGGCTGGCGGCCGTGGTCAGCGGTCGTTCCGGACTCGGTCGCCTGCCCGCGCTGCCCGGCCGCGTGACGGGCGAGCAGGCGCCTCGGGTGATCTTCGCGTTCCCCGGTGGCGGCAGCCAGCATCCGGGCATGGGAGCGCAGACCTACCGCACCGAACCCGAGTTCGCCGCGGTGGTCGACGAGCAGGCGGAGCTGCTGAAACCGTTGCTGGGAGCCGACATCCGCGACGTCGTGCTCGGCACCGGCGCGGCCCTCGCGCGCGATCCGGCGGTGGGGCTGCCCGCGCTGTTCGCCGTGTGCCTGGCCCAGGCGGCTCTGCTGCGCACGTGGGGCATCGCGCCGGACGTCCTGCTGGGCCACAGCCTCGGCGAGTACGCCGCCGCGACCGTCGCGGGCGTGTTCAGCCCGGCCGAGGCGGCCGAGGTCGTCGCCGCCCGGTCGCTCGGGATGGCCGAGGCCGCGGGCCGGGGTGTGATGCTGGCGGTCGCCGCCGACGCCGAGTACGTGCGCGTGGCTTCGGCGGCCTGGCCGTCGATCGACCTGGCGGTGATCAACACCCCGGACGCCTGCGTCGTCGCCGGGCCGCGTGCCGAGATCGGCGCGTTCGCCTCGGCGCTGACGGCCGACGGCATCAGCACCGAGGAGCTGCCGCTCGACGCCGCCGCTCATTCGCGTCTGGTGGAGCCGGCGGTGCCGCGGTTGCGCGCGGCCCTGGCGGGGGTGCGGCTGAACCCGCCCGCCGTGCCGGTGGTGAGCACGCTCACCGGTCGGCTCGCCACCACCGAGCTGACCGGCGCCGAGCACTGGGTGAACCACCTCCGTTCCACAGTGGACTTCTCCGGCGCGGTGCGGGCGGCGGTGCGGGACGGGCCCGCCGTGCTGGTCCAGATCGGGCCGGGGGCGAGCCTCGCGGCGCTGGCCCGCAGGCACGGGTTGCCCGGCCTCGTCGGCACGGTCGCCGGTTTCCCGCAGGACGACGAGCGGTCGGCGTTGCTGGACGTGGCGGGAACGCTGTGGTCGCACGGCGTCCCGGTGGACCTCGCCGCGGTCGACCGTTCCGCGGGCGTGCGCGTCGCTCTGCCCGAGTACCCGTTCGACCGCCGTCGCTGCTGGGTCGATCCACCGGAGCACCGGCCGGTCGCCGGTGCGTCCGTCGACGAGCCGTTGCAGCTGCCGACCTGGGCCCGCGCCGAGCCGTTGCCCCGTGGGGTGCCGGTGGAAGGACGCTGGCTCGTCGTCGGCGACGGTGCTGACGCGGTGCGGCAGGCGCTGGCCGCGCGCGGTGCCTCGGTTCTGTCCGAAGTGGACGGAGGAACGCTTGACGGTGTCGTGTCGCTGGTGGGTGCGCAACGGCGTGGCGGCCTGGCGGAGCACGTCGAGCGGACCGTCGGCGAGGTCGGGCGGGTCGCGGCCGCCGTGGCCGGTCGGCCACCTCGGCACTGGGTGCAGGTGACCGTGCGTGCGCAGCAGGTGGAGAGCGGGGATCGGCCGGATGCCGCAGTGGCGTCCGTGCTGGCGCTGCCGCGGGTGCTGGCGCAGGAGATGCCCTCGCTGCGGTGGCGGTCGGTCGACCTCGACGCTGAAGAGGGTGCGGACCTGATCGCGGCCGAGGTCGCCGGCCTCGTCCGCGACAGCGGCCGTCCCGCCGAGATCGCCGTGCGCGGAGGACTCCGCTGGCGGCGCGGCATGACGGTGTGGCGCCCCGACGACCACCCGGTACCCGCCATCGGCGTCGTGCTCATCATCGGCGGCGGCGGCGATGTCGGTCTCACCATGGCCGAGCACTTCGCCTCCGTCCACCACGCCACCGTGGTGGTGACTTCCCGCACCGCTGACCGGCCCGGGCGGATCGACGCACTCGCGGCCCGCGGGCTGGCCGTCTCCCCGCGCCAGGTGGACGCGTCCGACCTGGAGGCCACCAAGGCGCTGCTGACCGAGCTGGTGGCGCGGCACGGCCGGATCGACGTCGTCGTCCACGCGGCCGGAGTGGTGGCGTCGACCAGCGTCAGTCCACTGAGGACAGCGAGCCCGGAGGTCGTGCGGGCGCACGTCCGCGCCAAGGTCCGGGGTGCGCTGGTGCTCGAAGAGGCGCTGGCCGGGTTGCCGGACCAGCCGGGGGCGGTGGTGCTGATGTCGTCGGCGACGACGCTGGTCGGCGGCCTCGGGCTCGGGCCGTACGCGGCGGCCAACCGCTTCCTGGACGCGCTGGCCGAGCACCGGCGGGACGGCACGTGGTTCAGCGTCGCCTGGGACGGCTGGCGGGTCGGGCCGGACGGCGGTGAGCGCACGGTGGCGATCTGGCACTCGCTGGGCGCACGGGACGGCGTGCGGTCGCTGGACCGGCTGCTGGCGGCGGCGCTGCACGGGCACCTGCCGCCGGTGATCGGCGTGTCACCGAGCGATCTGAACGAACGGCCGGCTGCCGAGGCGAGCAGCGAGGTGGAGGTGTCCGCGAACGACGGCGAGCAGCTGCTGTGCTCACTGTGGACGGACGTGCTCGGGTTCGAGGTCAGGGACCGCAACGCGGACTTCTTCGCGCTGGGCGGCCATTCGCTGCTCGCCACCGGAATGCTGGCGCGCCTGCGCGACGACCACGGCGTCGACCTGCGGCTCAGCGACCTGCTCGCGCATCCCACGATCGCGGAGCTGGCGCCGCTGGTCTCGCCGCGGGTACCGGAAAAGCCCGTCACCAGGCCCGGACTCCCGCCGCGGCAGGACGGCGACTTCCCGCTCACCCCGGTGCAACGCGCCTACTGGGCGGGCCGCACCAACGCCCGGCTGGGCGGGGTGGCGTGCCACTTCTACCTGGAGTACGACTGCCCGGACCTCGACCTGGACCGGTACCAGGCGGCCTGGCGCGCGGTGATCGACCGGCACCCCATGCTCCGCACCGTCATCACCCAGGAGGGCCGCAACCTCACGTTCGACCGGGTGCCGCCGTACCGCATCCGGCGCCACGACCTGAGCGAAGCCGAAGCGCCGCAACGGGAGCGGAAGCTCGCGGCCCTGCGGGAACGCATCGCGCACCGCGTGCCGCGCCACGACCGCTGGCCGTTGGTGGAGATCCAGGCGGCCGTGCTGCCGGGCGGCCGGACCCGGTTGTTCATCGGGGTCGACGTCCTCGTCTGCGACGTGGCGAGCTACCTGATCGCCGACCGCGAGGTCCGGCTGCTCTACACCGACCCCACGAGCGAACTGCCCGAGCTGGGCCTCACGTTCGCCCAGTACGCGGCCGAGGTGGACCGCCCGGTCTCCGAACGGGACCGCGCCTACTGGCGGGAGCGCGAACTGCCGGAGGCGCCCGTGCTGCCCGCCGGCGCGGGGCCGCGGCGGTTCCACCGGCTGGCCGCACGGCTGGAGCCGGGAACCTGGAAGGCGTTGAAGCGCAAGGCGAGCGATCTGACCGTCACGCCGACCGCCGTGCTGCTGACCGCGTACGCCGAGGCGCTGGGCGAGTGGTCGGGCACCGAGCGGTTCGCGCTGACCCTGACCCGTTACGACCGCCGTCAGGTGCATCCCGACGTCAACCGGCTGGTCGGCGACTTCACGACGTTGCAGATCCACGAGGTCGAGTCCGCCACCGCGGGCGCGTTCGCCGAACGGGCTCAGGCGACGCAACGGCGGCTGTTCTCCGACCTCGACCACGGCGCGTTCTCCGGGCTCGACGTGCTCGCCGGGAAGTCGGCGGCCGACGGCAGGAACCACCTCGTGCCGGTGGTGTTCACCGGAGCCGTCGGCGTCGAGGACGTGCTGGAGGAACCGCACGACCTCGACTGGGTCGGCGAGCAGGTGCACGCGGTCAGCCAAACGCCGCAGGTGGTGCTGGACCACCAGGTCTACGTCCAGCGTGGTGCGCTCCTCGTGCAGTGGGACGTCCTCGAACCCGAAGTCGACCTGGCGCAGGCGGAGGAGGTCTTCGAGCGGTACGTGCGGCGCCTGCGTGAGCTGGCCGGGCCGCCTGATCACGCGATCCTGTTCCGGCAGGGCACTTCCCGGCCGTTGTTCCTGCTGCACCCCTCCGGCGGCGACGTGCTCTGCTACGCGGAGCTCGCCGATCGGCTCGGCGAGGACCAGACCGTGATCGCGCTGACCGATCCCGAACTGGCCGGGCTGTCCGCGCCGCAGGACGTGCGAGCGCTGGTGCGCCAGTACGCCGACGCGATCCGCGCCTGTCAGCCGGAGGGACCGTACCGGCTCGGCGGCTGGTCCATGGGTGGCACGGTGGCGCACGAGGTGGCCGTCGAACTCACCCGGTCCGGCGACGAGGTCGAGCTGGTCATCATGATCGACTCCAACCTGCCGCAGCACATCACCGAAATCGCGTCGGCCGACGTGGACGCGGAGGTGTGCCTGCGCTTCCTGCGGTCGCTGGAGGCCGCGCGCGGCATCGACCTGGGAGCCGGCGCCGAGCTGGCCGCCCTCACCCCGGCGGCCCGGCGAGAAGCCATCGCCGCGCGGATGCGGGAGCACGGCCTGTCCGGCTCCACGACCGACCTGCGGCTCGCGGTGTTCGCCAGGCACCTGCGGATGCTGGCCGACCACGACGCACATCGGCTCGACGCCGCCACGAGGGTGCTGCTCTTCCGCGCCGGCCGCCCGTCACCGCGCAACGCGGGAATCGGGATGGGCGTGGACGACGTGGCCGCGGCCGATCTCGGCTGGACGCCGTTCGTCGGCGGACGTCTCGCCACCGTCGACGTCGACGCTCACCACTACTCCGTTCTGCAGGACCCCGCCGTCGGCGTCATCGCCGCCCGGATGCGCGCCGCGCTCGAGGAGAACGATGTCTGACCCCCGCCCGATCACCGACGTGATCTCGGACCACCCGTGGGTCGGCCGGGCCCGGCACGCCGGGGACGAGGTGGTCGTCGAACCGCACGCCGGCGCGGTCGCCGTGCGGCCGGTGCTCGGCGCGCTGGTGCGCGAGCACCTCGAACACTGGTCCGAGGTCTACGAGTGGATCTACCTGACCTCGCACGGTCAGCCGTCGGACCTCGACCTGTCCGGCTGGCGCGCGTCGGACACCGGCGAACCGTTGCCGCGGGAGCACATGCTCGAGTGGATCGACCGGACCGTGCAGCTGGTGCGTGAAGGCGAACCGCGGTGCGTGCTGGAACTGGGCTGCGGCACCGGTTTGCTGCTGCGCCGCCTGTGCGCCGACGTGGAACGTTATGTGGGCACGGACGTCTCCGAGGCCGCGGTCGAACGGCTGGCAGCCGCCGGCCTGCCCGGTGTCCGGGTGGTGCTCGCGGCCGCGCACGAGAGCGGTTCACCTGAGGTCGCCGCCGCACTGGAGGGCCGCCGCCCGGACTGCGTGCTGATCAACTCGGTGACCCAGTGCTTTCCCGGCAGGGACTACCTCGACGCGGTCGTCACCGACGCGCTGGCACTCGTCGCGGACGGGGGAAGGGTGATCGTCGGCGACTTCCGGCACGCCGGACTCGCCGGCCGGTACCACCGGTGGCTCTCGTCCGACGACGAGGAGGCGGCCCGGCGCGCGGCGGCCGACGAGGAGTTCGTGTTCGACCCGAGGTTGCTCGCCGAGATCGCGGCCCGCTGCGGGCGCCGGGTCACGATGTCGGTGCGCGCCAAGACGATGACCGCCGACACGGAACTGACCCGGTACCGCTGCGACGTCGTGCTGCACGTGACCCCACCGGCATCTGAGACAGGTGGTGAGGACACGGCCGGGATTCCGAACGCGCTGCTGTGCGACGATCCTTCGGCTGTCGCGCCGCACGTGCTGCGTGAGCGCATCGCCGGCACGGGCGCGGTCGTCGGGCTGGACCTCGCCGACCCCACCCGGTTGCGGGTGTGCCCGCCGACCGGCGACCCGGTGGCCCTGATCCCGCCCGCCGGCCCCGCGCCCGCGGATCCGATCGTCCGGTTCGTGGCCGGGCGGCTCGCCGAGGCAGTGCGCGACCACCTCGACCGGATGCGGCCCGGTGCGCCTCAGCCCGCGGTGCGCGTCGAGTGGGACGGCGGCACGCGATGACGTCGTTCGAGATCGCGGCCGCCGCCGGGATGGACGCCGTGCGGGAGCACGACCTGACGAACCTCGCCGTCCACATGCGACGGCTCGACGAGACCGCGCTGCTCGGCATCGCCCGTGCGGTGAGCGCCGACCGGGCGCTGGCCGCGGGTGAGGCCCGATCCGCGGACGAGGTGATGCACGCGCTCGGGGTCGTGCCGCGGCACCGCTGGATCGTGCGCCGGTGGCTGCGTGTTCTGGCGGAGGAGGGGAAGCTCACCGCGGTCGGCGACGGCCGGTACCGGAACCTGGTGACGGGTGGAGACGGCGAGTTCACCGCGTTCGACGGCGCTCGGCGCGCGTTGGGCTATCCGCCGGAGCTGACCGGGTTCTTCCTGGAGTGCATCGCGCGCCTTCCACAGCTGGTGCGCGACGAGGTCTCGGTGCAGAGCATCCTGTTCCCCGACGGGGACTTCGCCACCGCGCTGGGCACCTACTCGCACAACATCATCAGCACCTGCACCAACCGGGTCGCGGCCGTGCTGGTGCGGCAGATCCTGACGGCGAGCCCGTCGAGGCGCGTCCTGGAGGTCGGCGCGGGCATCGGCGGCACGACGGCGGGCGTCGTCGACGAGCTGGACGCCGCCGGACTGTCCGGAGTGGACTACGAGTTCACCGACCTGAGCCGGTTCTTCCTCGTCCCCGCCGCCGAACGGTTCGCCGACCGGCCGTGGATGCGGTTCGGCCTGTTCGACATCAACACCGAACCGGACCGGCGGGAGGGATCCGCTGACCTGATCATCGCGGCGAACGTGCTGCACAACGCCCACGACGTGGACGTCGTGCTGGCCCGGCTGCGCGGGCTGCTGGCTCCCGGCGGACATCTGGTGATCATCGAGTCGTGCCGGGAGCACTACCAGGTGATGACGTCGATGCAGTTCCTGATGTCGGGCAGGGCCGGAGAGCCCAGGCACGAGTTCACCGACTTCCGCGCGGGCACCGACCGGATCTTCCTGACCGAGCACGAGTGGGTGGACAGGTTGACCGCGGCCGGTTTCGGCGTCGGTCCGGTGCTGCCGGGGGCCGGCGGTCCGCTGGCACCCCTGGCACAACACGTGTTCACCGCCCGCGTCTGACCAGCTCCCCGGCCCGGAGGACGGCGCAGGAGAAGGTGAACCCGTTGCCCACGCCCAGCAGCACCACCACGTCGTCCGGCCGCAGCCTGCCGGTGCGCAGCACGTGGTCCAGCCCGAGCAGCTGGTCCACGGCACCGACGTGACCGGTGCGCAGCCCGAACTCCAGCAACGTCCGGCGCGGGTCGAGCCCGAGCGGGTCCAGGTACGACCTGGCGGCCAGGGCACGTCCGAAGAACGGCGCCACCACCCACCGGGCGTCGGCGAGCCCGCACCCGGCTTCGGCCAGCGCCCGGTCGAGCACCCGCCGGGTGCCCTCGACGGTCCGCCGCACCGCCGCACCGCGATCGCCGCCCGCGGCCGCCCGGTCGGTTTCGAGCCGCGGATCGGAGAAGGAGGCGACCGACAGCAGCCTGAGCTTCCCCGGAGTGCGGCCGAGCACCGCGGCGGCGGCGCCGTCACCGACCACGATGCCGGCGTCGACGTTCCAGCGGTCGATGCTGCTCTCCGGGAACTGGTCGGCGACGGTGACCAGCGCGCACTTGAGGTCCGGACGCCCGGACAACACGCTCGCCGCGAGCTCCAGCGCCGCCACCGACCCGTTGGACAGCGCCGACAGCTCCACCGTCAGCCCGTCCAGTTCCGGGCCCACCACCTCACCGGCGATCTTGCAGGCCGCCGACGACAGATCCGGTCCCTGCACGTAGGCGCCGGCGTGCAGGTGCAGGCCGGGCACCGGGTCCCCGGCCTGCTTCAGCGCGGCCCGTGCGGCGTCGACCGCCAGTTCCGGCGCGGTGCGGGAGGACTGCGACACCGACACGATCCCGGTCTTCTCCGCGCGGTGCGCCGGGCACCGGCCGGCCGCCACGGCGTCGCCGACCGGCACCAGCTCGCCCAGCACACCACCGGTGCCCTGGATCCAGAGATCGCCGAACCTCACGACCTGACCCCGTCGAGCAGCGCCGCGAGGTCCGCGAGGACCGGAGAACGGAGGAAGTCGCCGGGTGCCGGCGCCACCGCGCGGTCACGGCCCAGCCGCCGCAGCATCCGGATGGCCATCAACGAGTCGCCGCCCAGTTCGAAGAAGTTCGCCGAGCGGTCCACTTCGGACAGACCGAGCACCTCGGCCCAGACGGCCGCGACCTCCCGTTCGGCCCCGCCTCGCGCGGGGCCGGGCTCCACGGCGGGCTGAGGTTCTCGAACCTCGTGCACCTGCCGGTCATCGCCGTGCAGTTCGACGGCGCGCGACCAGCTCTCTTCCCGCACCAGGCCGCTGACGCCCTCGACCACCTCGGCGAACAGGGCGTCGAGCACGGCGGTGCCGAAGAGCTCGTCGATGCTCGCCAGGGAGAGCACCATGTCACCCGCGGCCTCGTACGCGCGCAGTTCCAGCATGACCTGGGGAGTCCGGATGCGGTTGTGGTGGTCGCGCTCGTCCAGCACGCCCAACGGCCCGTAGTCGTCCTGCAGCCCTTCGTCGAGCATCGTCATCATGCTGCCGACCGCGCTCTGCATGACGACCGGCGCGATCGGCCGCCGGGTGCCCCGCCGCCGGGCCAGCTCGCGCGCCACCTCGACGCCGCTGACCAGGTTGTGCGACAGCGCTTCCGCCAGCTGTGCGGCCACCGACTTCGCGATCTCGCCGAACCCGGCGCGCTCCGGCAGTTCGACCGGCACCAGCGCGGTCGAGGAGAACGCGCCGATCATGCGGTCCACGTCGGGGTGCAGCGGATGGCGGTTGGCCTGCAACGTGTTCAGCAGCATCCGCCTGCCGCCGGTGAGCTTCGCCAGCGCGCAGGCGTAGACGGCGGTGAACGCGGCGGACGGGGTGACGTCGTGCCGCGAGCACGCCTCCTTCACACGGGTCCACTCCGGCAGCTCGAACCTGCGCTCGCGCAACGCCATGCCGCCCGCCCGGACCTGCGCTGGGTCGGCGACGAGCGGCAGTGCCGGGGCGGCGGGCATGGTGTCGAGGCGTGCCCACCACCAGTCGCGGTCCCGCTGCCACTCCGGGGTCGACCGCAGGCGCCGCACGGCGTCCACGTAGTCGCCGTAGTCGATCAGCATCGGCGGCAGCATCGCGTTCGGGTCGGCGGCGAGCGTCAGCAGGTCCCGCATGAAGATCCGCGCGGACCAGCCGTCCGCGAGCGCGAGGTTCAACGCGATGTGCACCCTCGCCCGCGCCTTGGGCAGCAACGACAGCCGTACGGCGAAACCCGGGCCGTGCCGCGGGTCGGGACCGGTGCTGCCCATCTCGTCGCGGATCCGCTCGATCTTGGCGTCGGCGTCGCTCGCCTCGCGCAGGTCGTGCACCCGCAGCGGCGGTTGGTCCACCGACGGGTCGTCGGCCGGGAGGATGTTCTGCCGTCCGTCCGCGGAGATGCGCGCCCTGAGCACCGGCTGGTGGATCATGAGCTGGCGCAGGCCGTCCTCCAGGGCCTCCGCCGCGAGCTCGTCGTCCACATCGGACAGCGCGAAGTCGAGGTAGAAGTGCGCGGAGTCGTGCGAGAGCTCCCACGCGCCCTGCTGCCCGACGAAGTACGCCTGCGGCAACGGAAGCAGCTCGAACGGCGCCTCGGTGTCCTGCCGCCGGCTCACCCGGATCTGCGGCGACGCGACCACGGCCCCGCCGGCCCCGTGGTGGCGGACCAGCTCCGCGAGCTCGGTGAGCGTGTGCGCCGGCTGGATCTGCGTGATCGCGAGCCGGATGCCCAGCCGCTGCCTGACCAGCGCGGCGACCCGCACGACGAGCAGCGAGTCCCCGCCCAGGCTCAGGAACGTGACGTCGTCGCGGATCTCGGCGACGTCACGCCCGAGCACCTCGGCCCAGATCTCCGCCAGCTGTGCGCGCTCGCTCACCGCCGGACCGCCGGAGGCGTGATGCCCGCGTCCGCGCGGAACAGCTCGTTGTCGATCTTGATCGCGGCCCGCGCGCCGTCCGCCGCGCCGAGGACCACGAACGTCAGCGCCTCGGGGAACGCGGCCTGCCGCGCGAGGTCACCAGCCGCGAACACCCCGGGCACCGAGGTCTGCCCGAACTCGTCGACGCGCACGCAGCCGTCCTCGAACCGTTCGCAACCGAGGTCGGCGGCGAGCAGGGAGTGCTGGGTCGTGGCGGTCTTGTGGAACAGCGCGCCGCGGTGCAGCCGCGTGCCGTCGCCGAAGACCACGGTGAGGTCGTCGAGCTCGCCCTCGACCGCGGTGACCGGCTCTTCCCGCAGCGCCACACCGTTGTCGCGCAGCTTCCGCACGAGCTCCTCCGGCAACGCGGCCGGGCCGTTGGTGCACAGCACGACGTCGGTGCTGAACCGGTCGGCGAGGTAGAGCGAGAGGACCGCGCTCACGAAGTCGCCGCCCAGCACGGCGAGCGGCTTGTTCCTGGCCTCGAAGCCGTGGCAGAACGGGCAGTGGAACACGCACTTGCCGAACCGCTCCACCAGCCCGTCGACCGCGGGGAAGTGGTCGACCTGACCGGTCGCGAGCAGGATCTTCCGCGCCTGCTCGCTCGTGCCGTCCGCCAGCCCGACCTCGAACCCGCCCTCGACGGCCTTGGCCGCGGTCACCCCGGCCTGCCGCAGCCGCACCGTCCCGTACGCGTCGAGCTCGGTGCGGCCGATCGCGCGGAACTCCCCGGGGGAGAAGCCGTCCCTGCTGAGGTACATGTGCATCTCGGCCGCGGGGCTGTTGCGGGGACGGCCGCTGTCGAGCACGAGTGTCCGGCGCTGCTGGCGTCCCAGCACCAGCGCCGCGTTCAGCCCGGCCGGTCCGGCCCCGATGACGATGACGTCCTGCATCCGCGTGCTCTCCCTGTCGTTCGTGATCGACCGGGACGAACTTATCGGCAATGAAAATCGATATCAACAAGAGTGTGGTGCCGGGCACTCGCGTTCGAGCGTGTCGAGTGAGCGTTAACAGCGTTTGCCGGACGTCAAGACCTTGACACGGCGTGGCTCTTTCACCTCATACTGCGACCCGGCACGCAGAAGTGACCACTCACCCCGAACGACCGGAACTCCGCACCGCCGGTGGACAAGATGTGAGCGCTAACATCAATCGGCGGGCAGCTCCGGCTGCTCGGCTGACGGGACGGGTTGGCGATGATCGGTCGACGAGGACTGCTCGCAGGTGCGGCGGGAGCCGCGGTCGCCGGTGCCCTCGGCGCCAGGTTCGCCCAGGCCCAGGCCACCTACTCGGGCTACGTCATGGCGTACTTCACCGAGTCGCCGTCGATGGCCGCCGCCGACTACGGGCTGCACCTGGCCGTCAGCTCCGACGGCCTCGACTGGATGCCGCTGAACCAGAACAACGCGGTGGTGACACCGACCGCGGGCACCGGCGGCCTGCGCGACCCGTTCGTCCTGCGCCTGCGCAACGGCGCGTTCGTGGTGATCGCGACCGATCTCAAGGGCACGGACTGGTCGCAGCAGAACCAGTACGTGCACGTCTGGGACTCGGCGGACCTGCGCACGTTCACCGGCTACCGCAGGGTCAAGCTGCACTCGATGCCCACGCACAGCTGGGCGCCGGAAGCCTTCTGGGACCCGTCGCGCAACCAGTACGCGATCATCTACTCGGCGGTCTACGGCGGCCACGACGTCATCATGGTCAACTACACCACCGACTTCGTGAACGTCGGCGAGGCCCAGGTCTTCTACGACCCCGGCCACGCCACCATCGACGGCAACGTCGTGACCGTCAACGGCGTGAACTACCTCTACGTCAAGAACAACACGAACAGCACCCTCGTCGGCGCGCGCTCGTCCTCGCTCAACCCCGGCAGCTTCACCACCTACCAGACCGGCATCTCACCGGGACGCGGCGTCGAGGCACCGCAGATCGTCAAGTCGCTGACCCAGAACCGCTGGTACATGTGGGGCGACACGTGGAGCCCCAACGGCAGGTTCTTCTGCTGGCAGACCACCGATCTCGCGAGCGGCGGCTGGGCGCTGCTCAGCGACCGCGACTACACGCAACCCCTGAACTCCAAGCACCTCGGCATCACCCCGATCACGGCGACCGAACTGTCGGGCCTCACCTCCCGGTGGGGGACACCCGTGTGGCGGCGCATCAAGTCCTACAACTACCCCGACCGCTACGTGCGGCACGCGAACAACGTCGGCCGGATCGACTCCTACCCGTTCGACCCGTACTCCGACCAGCTGTGGAAACTGGTGCCGGGACTCGCGGACTCCTCCGGCGTCTCGTTCGAGTCGGTCAACTTCCCCGGTTCCTACCTGCGGCACTTCGACTACGCGCTCCGGCTCGAGGCCAACGACGGCTCCTCGGCGTTCCGCGCGGACGCGACCTTCCGCCAGATGCCGGGACTCGCTGATGCGAGCTGGTCGTCGTTCCGCTCGTTCAACTACCCGGACCGCTACCTCCGCCACTACAACTCGTTGCTGCGCATCGACCCCATCAGCAGCTCCTCCTCCACTGTGGACAAGTACGACGCCACCTTCCGCATCACCTGCTGACGCACCGCCGAGCCCCCCGGCCACCGGCCCCGTTCAACGTCGATGAAGGGCTCCTTCCTCCACCTCAGGCCGATGAAGGAGCCCTTCATCGACCACCGGGGGCCGTCGGGGCGAGTGACGAGGTGACGAGGCGCGCACCTCACCCTCGGTGAGATCGAGGCCCTCGCGAAGGCTCCGATTCCGTGAATCAACCGCGTTTCGACTGCCGGTGTGGTCGAATCGATGCGGAAAGAGGAACTGCTGTTTGAACTGAAGAGCGTCCGGCAGGGACACTCCGCTGAAATTGCCGAGAAGGGAATTCTCGATGCGGAGAGCTCTCGCAGGCGTGCTGGCGGCGGTGACGACGGCCGCACTGGTCGTGGTGGCCCACCTGGCGAACGCGGACCGTCCCGCCGCCGCGGCCGAGTCGTACTCGTGGGGCAACGTCGAAATAGCGGGTGGCGGGTTCGTGCCCGGCATCGTCTTCAACCAGAGCGAGCGGAACCTGATCTACGCGCGCACCGACATCGGTGGCGCGTACCGGTGGAACCCCGGCACGAGCAGGTGGATTCCCCTGCTCGACCACGTCGGCGTCGACAACTGGGGCCTCAACGGCGTGGCGAGCCTCGCCACCGACGCCGTCGACCCGAACCGGGTGTACGTCGCCGCGGGCATGTACACCAACAGCTGGGACCCGAACAACGGCGCGATCCTGCGTTCGTCCGACCGCGGCGCCACCTGGCAGGCGACCCAGCTGCCGTTCAAGGTCGGCGGCAACATGCCCGGCCGCGGAGCGGGGGAGCGGCTCGCGATCGACCCGAACCGCAACAGCGTGCTGTACTTCGGCGCGCCCAGCGGCAACGGTCTGTGGCGCAGCACGGACTTCGGTGCCACGTGGGGCAAGGTCACGTCGTTCCCGAACCCCGGCAACTACGCGCAGGACCCCAGTGACTCCAGCGGCTATCTCAGCGACAACCAGGGCGTGCTCTGGGTGACGTTCGACCCGCGCACCGGATCGGCCGGCTCGGCGACGCAGACCATCTACGTGGGCGTCGCGGACAAGCAGAACAACGTCTACCGCAGCACCGACGGCGGCACGACGTGGGAACGGGTGGCCGGGCAGCCGACGGGTTTCCTGCCGCACAAGGGAGTGCTCCAGGGTGACACCCTCTACCTCGCCACGAGCGACACCGGCGGTCCCTACGACGGCGCCAAGGGCGACGTCTGGAAGCTCAACACCGGCACCGGCGCGTGGACGCGGATCAGCCCGGTTCCGTCCACCAGCGCGGACAACACGTTCGGCTACAGCGGCCTGACCGTCGACCGCAAGAAGCCCGGCACGCTCATGGTCGCCACGCAGATCTCGTGGTGGCCGGACGTGGTCTTCTTCCGCAGCACCGACTACGGCGCCACCTGGACGCGCGTCTGGGACTGGACGAGCTACCCGGACCGCAGCTTCCGCTACAAGATGGACATCAGCGCCGTGCCGTGGCTCGACCTCGGCGCGAACCCAGCACCGCCGGAGACGGCGCCGAAGCTCGGCTGGATGACCGAGTCGCTGGAGATCGACCCGTTCGACTCCGACCGGATGATGTACGGCACGGGCGCGACGCTCTACGGCACCACGGACCTCACGGCGTGGGACCGCGGCACCCAGTTCACGATCAGGCCGATGGTGGCGGGCCTCGAGGAGACGGCGGTGAACGACCTGATCAGCCCGCCGTCGGGGCCGCCGTTGATCAGCGCGCTCGGCGACATCGGCGGGTTCCGGCACGACCGGCTCGACGCGGTGCCGCGCAGGATGTTCACGCAGCCCTACTTCACCACCACGACGAGCCTCGACTTCGCCGAGCTCACCCCGGCGACGGTCGTGCGCGTCGGTGACTTCGACAAGTCCGGCCGGCCCAACGACAACCGGGTCGCGTTCTCCACCGACGGCGGCGCGAACTGGTTCCAGGGCCAGGAACCCGGCGGTGTCACCGGTGGTGGCACGGTGGCGGCGGCCGCCGACGGCAGCAGGTTCGTCTGGTCTCCCGCGGGAGCGGGCGTGTACTACGCGACCGGTTTCGGCAACTCCTGGACGGCGTCCACCGGCATCCCGGCGGGCGCGGTGGTGAGGTCGGACCGGGTCAACCCGCTGAAGTTCTACGGGTTCTCCGCCGGGAAGTTCTACGTGAGCACCAACGGCGGCGCCACGTTCACGGCGACGGCGGCCACCGGTCTGCCTGCGTCCGCGCGGTTCAAGGCCGTGGCGGGCCGGGAAGGCGACGTCTGGCTCGCCGGCACCGGCGGGCTGTGGCACTCGACGGACTCCGGCGCGAGCTTCGCGAAGGTCTCCGGGGTGGCGGGCTCGCTCAACATCGGCTTCGGCAAGGCGGCTCCGGGACGTGCCTACCCCGCGCTGTACCTGATCGGTGAAACCGGTGGTGTCAAAGGCGTCTTCCGGTCCGACGACACGGGTGCGAGCTGGGTGCGGATCAACGACGACCGCCACCAGTACGGCAACATCGAGGCCGCGATCACCGGTGACCCGCGGGTGTACGGCCGCGTCTACCTCGGCACCAACGGGCGCGGCATCGTGCTCGGCGAGATGACCGGAACCCCGCCCACCACAACGACTACTTCTACAACGACCACCACGACTACGACCACCACGACGACCACCACGACGACCACCACGACGACCACCACGACGACCACGGGGCCGCCACCGGCCACCGGCTGCTCGGTGAAGTACGCGGTGCAGACCCAGTGGCAGGGCGGCTTCCAGGGCACCGTCGACATCACCAACACCGGCTCGGCGACCGTCAGCGGGTGGACGCTGAAGTGGTCGTTCGCCAACGGTCAGGTGATCAACCAGCTGTGGAACGGCAAGCTCACCCAGACCGGTGCCGCGGTGTCCGTGACGGACCAGGACTACAACAAGGAGATCAAACCGACCGGGTCCGTCGGGTTCGGGTTCACCGCGAGCTGGGCGGGCACGAACGCGAAACCGGTGTCGTTCACGCTCAACGACCGGCCGTGCGCGGTGGTGTGAGATGAAGCGGTCCACGATCTCGGTGCTGCTCGCGGTGGTCCTCACCGCGAGCGGTGCCCCCGCACTCGCCGGCGAGACGCAGGTCCGCGCGGACCGAGGGCTCGTCAGCATCAGGTCGGTCCACGGCAACGGCAACTTCGTGTCGTGGCGGCTGCTCGGTTCCGACGCCGCCGATGTGGCGTTCAACGTCTACCGCGACGGTGTGAAGGTCAACCGTGCGCCGGTGACGACGGCGACGAGCTATCTCGACGCGGGTGCGCCCGCGGACGCGTCCTACGAGGTGCGCCCGGTGCGCGGCGGCGTGGAGGCGGCGGCCACGCGTTCCGTCGGCACCCTGGCCACGAGCGTGGACGTGCCCATCCAGAGCCCCGGTTCCGGCTACGTGGCGAACGACGCGTCGGTCGGCGACCTGGACGGCGACGGCCAGTACGAGATCGTCCTCAAGTGGGATCCCGCCGACGCCAAGGACAACTCGCAGAGCGGCCGCACGGGCAACGTGTACCTGGACGCGTACAAGCTGAACGGCACCCGGTTGTGGCGCATCGACCTCGGCCGCAACATCCGCGCGGGCGCGCACTACACGCAGTTCCAGGTCTTCGACTACGACGGCGACGGCAAGGCCGAGATCGCCGTGAAGACCGCGGACGGCACGCGGTCGGGCACCGGGCAGGTGATCGGCGACGCGAACGCCGACCACCGCAACGCCGACGGCTACGTCCTCACCGGGCCGGAGTTCCTGTCGGTGTTCCGCGGCACGGACGGCGCGGTGCTCGACACCGAGAATTTCGTGCCACCACGAGGAAACGTGTCGTCGTGGGGTGACAGCTACGGCAACCGGGTCGACCGGTTCCTCGCCGGAACGGCCTATTTGGACGGTTCACGGCCGAGCATCGTCATGGCGCGCGGCTACTACACGCGTTCGGTCGTCTCGGCGTGGGACTTCCGCGGCGGTCAGCTGACCCGGCGCTGGACGTTCGACTCGGCGTCGCAGCCGAACCGCTCGGACTGGGAGGGCAGGGGAAACCACCAGTTGTCGATCGCCGACGTGGACGGCGACGGCCGCGACGAGATCATCTACGGGTCGATGGCGATCGACGACAACGGTCGCGGCCTGTGGCAGAACGGCACCCACCACGGCGACGCCCTGCACGTCGGCGACTTCATCCCGTCCCGGCCGGGCCTGGAGGTGTTCAAGCCGTCGGAGCACACGAACGAGGTCGCGGACTGGATGGGCGACGCGCGCACCGGTCAGATCCTCTGGAGCGCGCCGTCGTGCGGCTGCGACAACGGCCGTGCCGTCGCCGCCGACATCTGGGCGGGCAACCCCGGTGCGGAGGCGTGGTCGGCCGCGGTGGGCGGGCTGCGGTCCGCCACCACCGGCGCCCAGGTCGCGGCGCGCAAACCCGGTTCGACCAACTTCGTGATCTGGTGGGACGGCGACGCGCAACGCGAGCTGCTCAACGGCACCACGATCGACAAGTACGCCCCCAACGGTGACACGCGGCTGCTCACCGGCTCGGGCGTGGCCTCCAACAACGGCACCAAGTCCACGCCGGTGCTGCAGGCGGACATCCTCGGCGACTGGCGCGAGGAGGTCGTCTGGCGCACCACGGACAACCGGGCGCTGCGGATCTACTCCACGACCGAGCCGACCTCGATCCGGCGGCCCTCGCTGATGGAGGACCGCCAGTACCGGGAGGCGGTGGCCTGGCAGAACACCGGCTACAACCAGCCACCGCACCCGAGCTTCGCCTCCCCGTAACCCCCCGCCCCGAGTTCAGATCCTCGCGGCGATGATCGGGGCGAGGTGGTCGGCGATCTTGCGGTGGCCCTGGTCGTTGGGGTGCACGTTGTCCACGGTGTCGGTGGCCTCGTCGATCCAGCCGGCGGTGTCGACGAAGAAGACGTTGCGGTCGCCGCCGTCGGCGAGCGTCTTCACCGCCGCCTGGGTCTCCGGCACGTACCGCTTGCGGAACGTGCCCAGCGCGAAGATCGCCGCGGTCGGGTACTTCTCCCGCGCCCGCTGCAGCAGCGTGACGTAGGAGGCGCGGAACTGGTCCTTGGTGACGCTGTGCCCGACGTCGTTGGTGCCGAGGTTGATCACGACGGCGTCCGCCCGGTAACGGCCGAAGTCCCAGGCCGGGGCGGTCAGCGCGAGGCCGGTGCGGAGGAAGCCCTCGCGCATGCTCAGGCAGCCGTCCGCCGCCGGGTGCAGGCACGCGCCGCCGACCGCGATCTGGGTGTGCCCGGCCTTGAGCTTCTCACCGGTGATCCAGCCGTAGGCGGTGAGCGCCTGCTTCGACGACAGCTGGCCGACGGTGATGGAGTCGCCGACGAACTCGATGATCTTCGACGGCACCGGCGGCGCGAAGGTGCGCGCGCCGGTGTCGAGCTCGATGCCCTGGTACACCGCGTCGCCCTTGTACGAGCCGGCGATCGGCCGGTAGGACACGCGGAGGGTGTGGTTGCCCGCGGCCAGCGGGGCCGGGGTGAGGTCGACCGTGCCGGACCGGTTCACGTAGGACACGTCCGGCCCGCCGTCGATGCTGACGAAGAAGTCGATCGCGCGGCGCTGCTTGAGCTTCACCGTCCGCCCGGTGAAACCGACGACGAGGTAGGCGCCCGCCCACTCGGAGACGTAGGCGCTCGACGAGCTCGTGTTCCACCGGCCGAAGTACTTCACGTTCGGGTCGGTGGGGGAACTGGTGGTGGCGGCCGAGGCGGCCGGAGTGACGGTGCACGCCAGAACCGTTGCCGCGGCGAGAAGCCCCTTGATCATGATTCAGCCTTTCTGCGCTCCACGACGGCAACGATGAACCGGTCCCGATGAACCGCGCAAGAGCGAGATGCGCTGTGGTGCACGGTGGAAAGCGATTTCCGTCCCGACCGTCAACCGTCAATGTGCACGTTCCCACCGATCGGTGGTGAGCGGAGCTGCAGGTCGCTCGTAGGGTTTCCCGAACCGCTTCACACACGGAGGTGCCGGCGTGGTCACCATCGCGGATGTGGCGAGGCATGCCGGCGTCGCGCCGAGCACCGTCTCGTACGTGCTGACCGGAAAGCGGTCCATCTCGCCGGAGACCCGCTCGAAGGTGAAGGAGAGCGTCCGGCTGCTGGGCTACCACCCCAACGCCGGGGCACTCGCGGCCAGCCGGGCGAACGTGGTGGCGCTGGTGCTGCCGCTGCGTCCCGGTGTGCACCTGCCGGTGCTGATGCGGTACGTGACGGCGGCGATCACCAGCGCCCGCGAGCACGACCTGGACGTGCTGCTGCTGACGGCGGACCAGGGGCCGCAGGGACTGCGCAGGGTGGCGGCCGGCGCCCAGGTCGACGGCTTCCTGGTGATGGACGTGGGGCTGGACGACGACCGCGTGCCGGTGCTGCGGCAGATCTCGCGGCCGTCCGTCCTCATCGGACGGCCGACGGTCCTCGACGGACTGATCTGCGTGGACCTCGACTTCGAGGCGGCCGGTGCGCGGTGCGTCGAGCACCTCGCCGACCTGGGCCACCGCTACGTCGGGTTCCTCGGTGCCCCGAGTGTGGTGTACCAGCGCAACACCGGCCACGCGCAGCGCACGATGGCGGGGTTCGGCGCGGCCGCCATGCGCCGGGGCATCGCGTCGACCGCGCTGCCGGTCGAGAACGACTGCGAGTCGGTGCTGGCCGCGGTGCGGTCGTTGCTGCGCACGCAGCCCGCGATGACCGCGCTCGTGGTGCACAACGAGGCGGCGCTCGGCTGGGTCGCGGGGAGCCTGCGGTCGCTGGGGCGCAGGGTTCCCGAGGACGTGGCGGTCGTGGCGATCTGCCCGGACGAGCTCGCGGAGCAGCTGCAGCTGACGTCGGTGCGGCTGCCGGCGGAGGAGCTGGGGTGGCGGGCGATGGAGCTGCTCGTGACCCGGCTGAAAGGCGGTCCGGCCGCACCGCTGACCCTGCTGCCGCCGAAGCTGTCCTGCCGCTCCAGCACCGCTCCGCGACTGCGCCGGGCCTGAGGTCCCGCGCAACTCGTTCGACGGCGTTTCGACTGCGGATTCGACGACGCCCCGGCGTTGACACCAGGCGTTGTCACGCACCGTGGCCGCCAGATCGCCGCAGGCGGTCCAGGTTGTTTGCGCAAACAGGCTGGTGGGCGACGGATAACACTTCGGCCGACGCGGGAAGAACCACTTCAAAATTGAATGAAGATCACGTACTGTGCCCGGTCAGGGCGTGGCACGGGAACAGGTCGTGCGGCTGAGGCCAGGAGTGGATCGCGGCACGGCTTGCGGAAGCCGTGCGCGACGGGGGAGTGCTCGCTCGAAACCCAGCTGCTCGACTGAACTTCCGAGGGGAAATCACCATGGGCCGACGTCGCCCGCACAGAGCCGTGTCCGCGGCCACCGCAGCGGTGGCCTGCCTAGCCGCATCCGCCTGCACCTCCGCCGCGCCACCCGCGGCGGAACCCGTGGTGACCGTGGCGGTGTGGGGCAGCGACCAGGACGCCAAGACCTATCGGCAACGGATCGACCTCGCCGGCGCGCGCGTTCCCGGTGTCGACGTCAAGTTGTTGCACATCTCCAAGAACGGCGACTACGGCAGCACGATCCAGAAGATGATCAGCGACGGCAACCCGCCGGACATCATCGAGGTCGCCGAGTCGGTGCACAGCTACAGCAGCAAGAACCAGCTGCTGCCGTTGAACACCTTCATCGACGGGGAGAAGCTCGACCTCGTCGGGAGGTTCGGCGAGCGGGCCGCGCACTCCTACGACCGCGACGGCAAGACGTGGGCACTGCCGGACCGCACCGGCCCGATGGTGCTGTACTACAACAAAGATCTCTTCGACAAGGACGGCGTGTCCTATCCGACCGCGGACTGGAAGTGGCCGGACTTCCTGGCCGCGGCGCAGAAGCTGACGGTCAGGGACGGTGACCGGACCATGCGCTACGGCTTCGCGGCCGGCGACTGGTGGCCGTGGTGGATGGCGTTCATGCTGCAGAACGGCGGCAGAGTCCTCGACGACGCCGGTAAACCGGTGATCAACTCGCCGGAGAACGTGAAGGCCATGCAGTTCTACGCCGACCTGGTGCACAAGCACCACGTGGCACCGTCCAAGAAGGACTACGAGGCGCTCAAGATCTCCAGCCCCGACCAGCTCTTCGCCCAGGGCAACGCGGCGATGATCATGACCGGCTTCTGGAACATCGCCTCGCTCAAGGAGTCGCCGCGGGTGCGGTGGGGCATCGCGCCGCTGTTCAAGAACACCAAGCAGGCGACGATCTCGTTCCAGAGCGGTCTGGCCATCACGAAGTCCAGCGCCCGTCCCGAACTGGCGTTCAAGGTGCTCGACTTCCTGACCAGCGCCGAGGGGCAGAAGCCGATCGCCATCAGCGGTCAGGACGCCCCCGCCAACCGGGAGGTGCAGGACAGCGACGACTTCCTGCACCCGGTGTGGGCCATCACCGACGTCAACATGGGCGCCTTCAAGGAGTCCTCCCAGTTCGCCTACACGCCACCGATGACACCGGACTGGGGCAGCATGCAGCAGGTCTTCGGGACGATCATCGGCGAGATCTGCGACGGTGTCGTGACGCCGAAGGACGGTCTGGCGGCCGCCCAGCGCTCACTGGAGAACCTCGGCAAGTGATCGCCGGGGGTTCGCGGCGCAAGGTTCATTGACGATCTGTCGAGCGGCTCGCTATGTTGGCGCTCACTCACGGGACTGGCCGCGTTTCCCCCGTTCACCCCTGTTCCAGGTGTCGCTGTGCGCCTGTCGGGAAAGGCCGGCATGTCCTTTCGTCATCTCACTTCCACGTCGGCGTTCGTCGCCGTCGCGCTCGCCGCGGCGGGCCTGGCGTCCACCGTCACCACCAGCTCGGCCGCGACCCTCGACGAGGGCCTCGTGGTGCACTACGACCTCACCCAGAACTCCGGCACCGCGGTGACCGACACCTCGGGGCTCGGCCACGACGGCACGCTGAGCGGCGACACCGCGTGGCTGGGCGCCGAAGGTCTCCGGCTCGGCGGTGTGAACGGCCACGTTCGCCTGCCCGACAACGTGATCCGCGGTCTCACCGACGTCACCGTCTCGGTCCAGGTGAAGCCGGCACCGGACCAGTCCGTGCCGTACTTCTTCTGGGGCCTCGGCAACACCCGCGACGGCAGTGGCAACGGCTATCTCTTCGCGACGGGCGACGGGTTCCGGGCGTCGATCGCGAGCGGGAACTGGTCCACCGAGCAGACCGTCGACAGTGGACGGAACCTCACCCGCGGCAGCTGGCGCACGGTCACGTACACGCTGGGCGGCGGCACCGCGGTGCTCTACGAGAACGGCGTCGAAGTCGCCAGGAAGACCGGTGTCACCACGACTCCCGGCTCGCTGGGCGACGGCACCACCACCGCCAACTACCTGGGCCGCTCGGTCTACTCGTCCGACCGGTACCTCAAGGGCGAGGTCCGCGACTTCCGGCTCTACCGCCGGGCGCTGAGCGCGGGGGAGGCGCGCGAGCTCGGCAAGGCCACGGCGTCGGCCAGGCCGGCCGCCGACGTCGCGGCGCTCAGTCTCGGGGACACCTCGGCCGTGACCGGTGACCTCACGCTGCCGCTGACCACTCCCGGCGGCTCGGTCATCTCCTGGGCGTCCGGCAACCCGCCGGTGGTGTCGGCGACCGGCGCGGTCACCCGGCCCGCGCCACGGGCGGGCAACGCGACGGTGACGCTGACCGCGACCGCCTCCTACGCCGGGTACACCGCCACCCGCGACTTCACCGTGACCGTGCCGGAGGACGACACCGACCGGGAGAAGGTCGACAACGCGTTGCAGGGCATCGTGATCCACGACCAGGACGCGATCCGAGGAAACATCACGCTGCCGGTCAAGGGGGCTCGCGACGTCACCTTCACCTGGCGCAGCGGCGATCCCGGCGTCGTCTCCGCCACCGGTGAGGTGACCAGGCCGCCGGACGGATCACGGCCGCGTCGCGTGCAGCTCTCGGTGACGGCGGCGAAGGGCTTCACCAGCGGCACCCGCCACTTCACCCTCACCGTCCTCCCGTTGCCGCGGAAGCAGGCGCTGGAGGGCTACTTCTTCGCCTACTTCACCGGTGAGGCGGACCAGGACGGCGAACAGGTGCACTTCGCCGTCAGCCGGGGCGACGACCCGCTGCACTGGGACGAGCTCAACGGCGGACGTCCCGTGCTGAGGTCGAAGTACGGCGAGACCGGCGTGCGCGACCCGTTCGTCGTCCGCAGCCCGGAGGGCGACAGGTTCTTCCTGGTGGCCACCGACCTGCAGATCAACGACGGAGGTGGCTGGGAGCGGGCCATGCGGCACGGCAGCAGGTACCTGGAGGTCTGGGAGTCGACCGACCTCGTCACGTGGTCGGAGCAGCGGCACGTGCTGGTCTCGGCGGAGACCGCGGGCATGACGTGGGCGCCGGAAGCCACGTACGACCCGACGATCGGCGCGTACGTCGTCCACTGGGCGTCGAACGTGTACTCGGCGAGCGACCCGAACCACACCGGTGCGACCTACCCGCGGATGATGTACTCGACCACCCGCGACTTCCGCACGTTCACGACTCCGCAGGTGTGGAACGACCCCGGCCGGGGCGTGATCGACTCCACGGTGCTCAAGGACGGCGAGTACCACTACCGCCTCACCACCGACGACAAGGTGATCGGGACCTGCGCGCGTGACATCGTCCTGGAGCGTTCGAAGGACCTGCGCGCGGTGGACCTGCCGGGCACCGGGCCGCGCAACTGGGAGCTCGTCGACGACTGCATCCGCACCGGGCTCGGCACCGACTGGGTCGAGGGCCCGACCGCGTTCAGGTCCAACGACGGCAGCAAGTTCTACGTCTTCATGGACGAGACACCGCACCGCGGCTACCTCCCGTTCGAGACCGACTCGCTGGCGAACCCGAACTGGCGCATCCCGGCGGACTACCGGCTGCCCGCGAAACCGCGGCACGGCACGGTGCTGCCCGTGACGAAGGCGGAGCTGGAACGACTGCGCAAGGGCCCGCCTCCGGTGCGTGCCAACACGAAGGGCGTGGTGGCCGACTACGAGCTGTCCGGCGGTTCGGGACCGGTCGTCGCGGACGTGTCCGGGAACGGCCGCAGTGCGACGATCCACGGCGACGTCACCCGCTCCGCCGACGGGATGGACTTCGGCGGCACGGGCGGTTACGTCCACCTGCCCGACAACCTGACGACCGGGCTCGGCGAGTTCACCGTCTCCGCGCGGGTGCGGGTCGATCTCGCGCAGCAGACGCCGTACGTCGTGTGGAGCCTCGGCAACGGCGCGAAGAACACCGGAGACGGTGAACGTCCTTTGTCGCGCGGTGTTTGGCACACGCTGACGTACACGTCGTCGAACGGCAGAGCCTGTTCGTTCGACGACGGTGTCGAATTGTCGTGCGAGAACGGGCCGCGTGATCTCGGCGGCGGCCCCACGACGTCGAACTTCATCGGCAGATCCGCGGACTCGGCGGACAACTGCTTCAAGGGCAGGATGCGCAGGTTGACGGTCTGGAACAGGGCGTTGACCGCGCAGGAAATCCTGGCCGTGCACCGCGGTCAGCGCTGAGAGGACGCGCGGCCGCACCGCTTTGTCCGCATCGGACAGGATGCCCCGGTGCGCCACTCGGCGGTGTGGCCGCGAAGGCCGACGTGGTTACAGTCCGATTTCTGGGAACGCTCCCATAATTCCTGTCGGACATCCTCAGGAGGTCGTTGTGACCTGGAGACTTCTCCGGGCGGTGGTGGCCGGTCTGCTCCTCACGGCCTTCGCCGTCATCGCTCCGGTTCCGGCCGGCGCCGCCGCGCCGGCGGTCGTGGCGGCACTGGGCGCCCAACCCCCGGCGGCGGTGGGTCTCCACGTCGAGGGCACGCGGGTCGTCGAACGCACCGGCACGCCGTTCGTGATGCGCGGCGTGAACCACGCGCACGTCTGGTACCCGACGCAGACCAGGGCGTTCGCGGACATCAAGTCCTTCGGCACCAACACCGTCCGCGTCGTGCTGGGCAGCGGCCAGCGCTGGGGACCGACCCCGGCCGCGGAGGTGTCGAACGTCATCTCGCTGTGCAAGCAGAACAGGATGATCTGCGTGCTGGAGGTCCACGACACCACCGGGTACGGCGAGCAGAGCGGTGCCGCGACCCTGGACCAGGCCGCGACCTACTGGATCGGCGTGGCCAGTGCGCTCAAGGGCCAGGAGGACTACGTCGTCATCAACCTCGGCAACGAACCGTTCGGCAACAACGCGCAGGTCAGCGCGACGTGGGCGACCGCGACGAGCGGCGCGATCAGCCGGTTGCGCGGTGCCGGGCTGCAACACCTGATCATGGCCGACGCGCCGATGTGGGGCCAGGACTGGGGCAACGTCATGCGGGACGGCGCCGCGTCGGTGCTCGACGCCGATCCGTTGCACAACACCGTGTTCTCCATCCACATGTACGGCGTCTACAACACCGCGGCCAAGATCAACGCGTACTTCGACGCGTTCCGGACCGCCGGCCTGCCGCTCGTGGTGGGCGAGTTCGGCAACATGCACAGCGACGGCGACCCGGACGAGGACACGATCATGGCGCAGTCCCAGGCCCGAGGCATCGGCTACCTCGGCTGGTCGTGGAGCGGCAACAGCGGTGACGTCGCCTACCTCGACATGACGAACTCCTTCAACCCGGCGAGCCTCACCCCGTGGGGCGAGCGTTTCCTCAACGGTGCCAACGGAGTCCGGCAGACGTCGAAGGAAGCCACGATCTTCGGCGGTGGCGCTCCCGACGACACCCGGCCACCGTCCACACCGGGCACTCCGGCCGCCTCCGCTGTGACGTCCACCGGCCTCACCCTGACCTGGGCGGCGTCGACGGACAACGTCGGCGTCACCGGGTACGACGTCCACCGCGCTCTCGGCAGCGGCTCGTTCGCCCTCGCCGGCTCGACGGCGAGCACCAGCTACACCGACACCGGCCTGACCCCGTCGACCACCTACCGGTACCAGGTGCGGGCCAGGGACGCGGCCGGCAACGTCTCGGCGAGCTCCGCGATCGTGTCCGTGACGACCGGAGCCGGTGGCGGCACCGGGACCTGCAAGATCGGCTACTCGGCCCCGAACTGGGGCGGCGGCAACGGTTTCACGGCGAGCATCACCATCACCAACACCGGTGCCGGCACGATCAACGGCTGGACGCTCGCTTTCGGCTACGCCAACGGCCAGCAGGTCACGCCACCCGGCTGGGGTGCCACGATCACCCAGTCCGGCGCCAACGTCACCGCGACCAACCTGGCCTGGAACGGCGCGCTGGCACCGAACGCGTCGACGAGCATCGGGTTCAACGGCACCTACACCGGAGCGAACCCGGCGCCGGTTTCCTTCACCCTCAACGGAAACGCTTGCGCCGTCAGCTGAGAGCCCGGCCCCGGCGCCGCCACGCCGGGGCCGATCGTCGTCTCAGGCCGCGTGCCGCCTGCTCACCGGGCGCAGGCGAACTCGGCGTCGCGTCCGAACCTGCTGAGCCTCGCTGGGCGAGCCCGAGGTGGTGATGGACTCGGTGTCGCCGTGCGCGAGTGGCGTGCGGCCGCCGGGACGTGGCTGGGTGAAGTGCACGAAGACGAGCAGTACCAGTCCGATGAGCAGCAACGAGTGGGACAGGACGCGGCTCGCGGTCGCCGTGCCGCTGAGCAGGTCGCCGGCCGAGTAGGGGATGAGCACGGCGACGAACGCGGCGGTGACGGGCAGCGTGCCGGAGGTGGCGGCCGGGCGCAGCGCGGTCCAGAGCAGGCCGAGGCCGAGGGCGAGGTTCCACGCCGTGCTCTCGTTGAACAGGTGGCTGCTGTCGACGCCGGCGGTGTGGCCGGCGTGCGCGGACGTGCCGACGCCGAGCACCTGGGCCACGCCGAGGGTGAGCTGGGCGACCGCGACGCCGACCAGCAGGCCGCGGGGCAGCCGGCCGCGTGGCGCGGGCGGGGTGATCGCGGGAGCCGAGCCGAGGATCGACGCGGCCAGGTCGGGGACCGGTGTGGCCGGCCTCACGCGGAGGGTGCGGGTGAGCGCGGCGGCGTTGTCGTGCCACTTCCGGCAGGACGCGCAGCTTTCGAGGTGCCCGTCGACCTGGTCGGCGGGCACGCCTTCCGCTTCCCCGTCGAGCCTCGCGGACAGGGCTTCGCGACAGATGTAGCACTCCACGCCGATATTGTCGGATAGTCGTCCCTCCTGGTTCCCAGCAATCTCGCGGCTGGGTACGCTCCCCGATCGTGTCGACTTCGAGGGGTGACGACGAGGCGGTCACAGCGCTCGCGCTGGCCGCCGGCGCGGGTGATCGTGATGCGCTGGAGCGGTTCATCCGCTCCACGCAGCGCGACGTCTGGCGGCTGGTCGCCCACCTCGCCGGGATCGGTGTCGCGGACGACCTCACCCAGGAGGTCTACCTGCGCGCGCTGCGCAGCCTGCCCGGCTTCGAGGGCCGCTCGTCGGCGCGCACCTGGTTGCTCTCGATCGCCCGCCGCACGGTCGTCGACCACATCCGGGCCGCCGTCGCCCGGCCGTCGATCGCCTGGTCCGCGGACTACCTGCTGGCCTCGGACGCCGACCGGTACGCCGAGCACACCCGGTCGGCCGGGTTCGAGGACGTCGTCGAGCTCAACGTCATGCTCGCCGGCCTCGCGCCGGAACGCCGCGAGGCCCTGCTGCTCACCCAGGTGCTCGGCCTGTCCTACGCCGAGGCCGCCGAGGTCGCGGGCTGTCCGATCGGGACGGTCCGGTCGCGCGTCGCCAGGGCGCGGGAGGACCTGATCGGCGGCCAGGGGCGAGAAGGCCTCGAAGTCGTCTGACAGTTCACAACGGACTGCTGCGGGCGCACAGCGCACCGGTCACCAGCGCCAGCGCCGCCAGCACGACGATGCTCACCGAATACGCGTGCACGTGGTCGTTCAACGGCACGGCCGGCGCGCCGGGTGCGGCGCCCAGCAGCATCCGGTAGCCGACGCCGATGACGGAGTAGCCGGTCGCCAAGGCCAGCTGGGTGACGGTCGACGCGACCCCGGAGGTCGCCCCGGCGTCGTCCGTGCCGACCCGCGCGAAGATCCCGGTGACGACGGGTGCCACGACGATACCCTGGGCCAGCCCGACGGCACCGATCGCGACGGCGAGCAGGAAGTCCTGGGCGTCGACCGGTGCGCGCACGGCCGCCAGATGACCGAGCAACGCCAGTGCGAGCAGGCAGCAGCCGAGCACGGGCAGCCGGTCCCCGAAGCGCGCGGACAGGCGGGCGCTCCAGGCGGATCCGAGCGCGAACGCGGCACCCAGCGGCACGAACATCAGACTGGCCGTCAACGGGTCTCGGCCCAGGCCGGTCTGCACGTAGTAGGTGAACACCAGGAACAGCCCCGAGTTGCCCGCGAAGAACGTCGTGATGGCGGCGAGGCGCGTCCGCAGGCCGGGCGTGGCGAGCACCCGCGGCGGGAACAGCGGCGCACCGCCGGACGCGGCGAGCTTTCGCTGCTGCCGCACCAGAAGGACGCCCGCGGCCAGCGCGACGAACGGCAGTGTCCACAACAGACCGGAGGCGCCCGGCTCGGTGCCGAGCACGAGTGGCACCAGCAGCGAGGGCAACGCGATCGCGGTCAGCGCCGCACCGGCGAGGTCGGCGCCCGGCCGTTCGCTCGACCTGCTCTCATCGACGGCAGCCCGGCCGACGAGGAGGATGAGCAGGCCGATCGGCACGTTGACCAGGAACACCGCGCGCCAGCCGAGGTCCGCCGGGTTCCAGTGCACGAGCAGGCCTCCACCGCCGAGCCCGGCGATGACCCCGAGCCCCAGGACGACGCCGTACCAGCCGATCGCGCGGGCGCGCTGGGTCCGTCCCGGGAACATGGCGTGGATCAGGGCCAGTTCCTGCGGCACGAGCACCGCCGCGGCCAGGCCCTGCACGCACCGCAGGACGATGAGCACCCCGGGGCTCGGCGCCAGGCCGCACAGCAGCGAGGCGACGGTGAACACCGCGATGCCCGCCAGGAACGTCCTGCGGCGGCCCCAGTGGTCGCCGAGCCTGCCGCCGGTGACCAGCCCCGCGGCGCACGCGAGCACGTAGGCCGCGCCGACGAGCTGGATCTGGCCGAACGACGCGGGGAGGTCGCGCTGGACCGACGGTGCGGCGACGGTGACGATGAAGCCGTCGACCTGGCCCATGAAGGTGGCGGCCAGGATCGCCGCCAGGCCGAGCCAGGTCCTCGCGCTGACGTGTCCGGTGGTCGTGGTCATGGCTGCCCTCGTTGCGGTGCGGGGAAGAAACCGGTGGCGATGAAGTGGTCGAGGTGGCGGTCGAGCATCGGGCCGTCCACGGCGGGGACGTCGAGGCCCGCGCCCGTCAGGGCGTCTCGTCCGAAGACGACCGGTTCGGCACCGCCCAACGCGGGTGCGTGCGCGACGGCGACGGCGAGGCGGTGGTCACCCGCGTCGGCGGCGTCGGTCAGCAGATCGCGCCATTCGGCCGCGGGCAGCCCGGTGAGGCGGTAGCCGCGGTCGCGGAGTCTGTCGACCACGTCGTCGACGGCGAGCGGCCGCGGGCTGGTCAGGTGGTAGGTCGCGCCGGTCCCGTCGTGGACGAGCAGGTGCACCACGGCAGCGGCGACCCGGTCCGCCGGGACCACGTCGGCGTGACCGGGATGGTCCGGTGCCGCGCCGACGACGAGCATGCCGCGCACGAGGTTCCACAGCGCGTCATCTGTGCTCGCGGCGCCTGTCCCGCTGTGGCCGCCGATGCGGCTCGGCCGGTGCACGGCGACCGGCACTCCGCGTTCGGCGGCCAGCAGCACCAGGCCTTCCGCGACCCATTTGCTCGCGACGTAACCGTTGGGCAGCAACGACTCGGGCCTGACCCGTCGCGTCTCCCGCACGATCGGCGGGTTGCCGTCGGTCGCGACCGCGGTGTCGCAGGTGGACACGAAGTGCACGGCCTTGAGCCGGTGGGTGGTCGCGAGCCGCAACACCTCCGCCGTGCCCGTCACGTTCGCCGCCCGCAGCCGCCGGTACGGGTCGAGGTGGTTCACCCTGGCGCCGTTGTGCAGCACCACGTCGACCTCGCTCGCGAGCCGCCGGAAGTCGTCCTCGGCCAGCCCGAACGACAGCAGCTCCAGATCTCCCGGCACCGCGACGACGCGATGCAGGCCGTCCTCCGGCAACCCGAAGCGCCGCAACGACGTCCGCAGCCGGGCCAGTGCGTCCTGCCCGCGCACCAGGCAGTGCACTCGCGCGGACGTGCGGTCGAGCAGTTCCCGCAGCAGGAACGCGCCGAGGAAGCCGGTCGCGCCGGTGAGCAGCACGTCGTCGACCCGGCCGGTGGGCGGTGGCAGCCCGGCCGCGGTGATCGCGTCGTCGAGCACGACCTCGGCCCGAAGGTCCACATCGGACAGAGGAGCTGCGGCGAGGGGCGCGACGGCGTTCAGCCTGAGGGCGAGCGCCGCGACGGTCGAGGCCTCGAACACGTCCCGGAGGCCGAGCCGGACGCCGAACTCCGCCCGCACCCGGCTCAGCAGCTTCGCGACGAGCAGCGAATGCCCGCCCAGTGCGAAGAAGTCGTCGTCGGCCCCGATCTCGGGCACGCCCAGGGTTTCGGCGAACAACGCGCACAGCGCCCGTTCCCGGTCGCCGGACGGCTGCCGCCTGCTGGTCGTGACGGCCGGTTCCGGCAGCGCCGCCCGGTCCAGCTTGCCGTTGACCGTGCGGGGAAACCGGTCGAGCACGACGTAGACGGGCGGCACCAGGTGATCCGGCAGCAGGCTCGCCGCGTGCGCACGCAGGGCAGACGGTTCAGGAGCGCGTGAGTTCGGGACGACGTAGGCCACCAGCCGGTCATCGCGCGGAACCACGGCGACCTGCGCGACGTCCGGATGGGTGGTGAGCGCGGCCTCGACCTCGCCCGGCTCGATCCGGAAGCCGCGGATCTTGACCTGGTCGTCGTTGCGCCCCAGGTACTCCAGCAGTCCGTCCGGCCGCCACCGGGCGAGGTCACCGGTGCGGTACAGCCGCTCGCCGGACGGCCCGCGGGCGAACTTCCGCGCGGTCAGCTCGGGCCGCCGGTGATAGCCGAGCGCGAGCGGCGTGCCGCCCAGACACAGCTCTCCCACGACTCCGGGCGGGACCGGCCGGAGCTCGCGGTCCAGGACGTGGCAACGGGTGTTGGCCACCGGGCGGCCGATGACCGGAGTCGGGCTGTCGGCCAGCCGCGCCCACACCGTGTCGACGGTGCATTCCGTCGGGCCGTAGAGGTTGTAGGCGGTGATGCCCTCGGCCTCGCGCAACGCCGACCACAACGCCTGGCCGGTGGCCTCACCGCCCAGCGCGATGACGGCGGGACGGTGCTGTCCCGGCGCGAGCAGGCCCGCGGTCAGCAGCTCCTCGGCATAGGTCGGCGTGATGTCGAGGAACCCCACGCGTTCCGCGTCGATGTAGCGCAACAGCTCGGCGGGGTCACGGCGCACGTCGTCGGGCACGAAGTGCAGCTCGTGGCCGCCCAGCAGCCACAGCAGGCCTTCCCAGGACGTGTCGAACGACAGCGACGCCGTGAGCGCGGCCCGGATCACGCCGTGCTCGCGTTCGGCGGGCTCGATCATCTCGGTGCGGTGGTGGTGATAGAGGTTCACCATGGCGCGGTGGGTGATCACGGCGGCCTTGGGCTCACCGGTGGACCCGGAGGTGTAGATGAGGCACAGCGGTTCGTCCGGCGTGACCGCGACCGCCGCACCAGCAGTCGCTCCCGGCACGTCGACCGCGATCGCGGGCGTGCCGGTCGGTAACCGCGACGCCAGGTCACGGGTGGTGACGACGAGCTGCGGACGGGTGTCGTCGAGGAGGAACGCCAGCCTGCGCGGCGGGTGGTCGGGATCGGCGGGCACGTACGCCGCTCCGGTCCGCAGCACCGCGAACAGGGCGATGATCGCGTCGGCGGTGCGGGGCAGCAGGTGCAGCACCGTCGTGCCCGGCCGCGCTCCCGCCTCGTGCAGGCGGTGTGCCAGTCGCCCCACCCGCTCGTCCACCTCGGCGAACGTCAGCCGCACGTGCTCGCCGTCCTCGTCGGCCGCGACGAGCGCCGTGCGTTCCGGGGTGGCGGCCACCCGGTCCGCGAGGAGGTCGGTGATGGTGCCGTCGGGCCACTCGCGGCTCACCTCGCACCCGAGAACCCGTTCGCGGTCGAGGAGCAGGTCCGCCTCGGCCACCGGGGTGGTCGGCTCGGCCAGCAGCCGGCGCAGGAACACGGGCAGCCGTTCGGCGTGGGTGGCGAGCTCTTCGGTGGTGTAGAGGTTCGGGTTGCCGTCCAGCGCGATGGCGAGACCGGTGCCGTCGGCGCGGTGGTAGACGTTGAACGCGAGATCTTCGACGAGACCCGCGGACACGTTGCGCATCACCGCGGACGTTCCGCCGAACTTCAGGCCGTAGTCGAACGGCATGATGTTCGCGGACGGCCCGAACAGCTTCCGTTCGCTGTTGAGCAGGCCGAGATCGCGGCGCAGCTGTTCGTAGCGGTAGCGGTGGTGCCGCCTGCTGCGGCGCAGGTGCCGGGCCACCTGCCCGGTCAGGCCGACGAGCGAGGGCCGGTCGCTGAAGTCCGTGTAGAGCTGGACGACGTTGAGCACCATGCACGGCACGCGCAACGCCACCGAACCGGTGCGCAGCATGACCGGGACCGCGAGCGAGACCTGCTCGGCGCCCGTCATCCGGTGCACGTACGCGGAGATTCCGGCGATCAGCACGTCGGTCCACGTCCCGCCCGCCTCGTGGGCTGCGGCGCGCAGTTCGTCCACTGTGGAGCATTCGGCCCAGGCGCGGACGACGTGGCGGGGCAGCGTCGCCGAACGTCCGGCCAGGGTGGCGGGCGCGGGACGGTCTTCGTGGTAGGCCGTCCAGAACTCGGCGTCGCGCGCGTGCTCCGGCGAGGCGAGGTAGGCGGCCTCGGCTTCCAGCACCGACCTCAGCGTGCCGAACCCGTGCGCGCCGACTTCGCTGCCGCGCACCAATGCCGTGCAGACCTCGGCGACCCGGCGTGCCACGAGGGACAACCCGTAGCCGTCGAGCAGGATGTGGTGCACCCGGTGGTACCACAGGTGGTGGTCGGCGGAGAGCCGGAAGATCACGTGCGCGAACAGCACGTCGCACGCGAGGTCGACCGGAGTGGCGACGTCGTGTGCCATCCACGACTCCGCAGCGGCCAGGGGATCCGGTTCACCGCTGACGTCCACGATCCGCACGTCCCACACCGGCGGATCGACGACCTGTCTCGGTCCGTCCTCGTGCTCGACGAACCGCATCGACAACGCTTCTGTCTCCGCCACCACGTGCCGGATCGCCTGCACCAGCGCGCCGACGTCCAGCGGGCCGTCGATGTCGGCGTACTCGGCCGTGTTGTAGGCGGGCGAGGCGGGATCGAGCTGCTGGCCGGCCCAGATGCCGTACTGCGCAGTGGTGAGCGTTGTGTCAGGCATCGCCGGTGGCCGTCCTGGCGAGCAGGTCCCACCACGCGCGCAGCGTCGGCCGTTCGGCGAGATCCGCGAAGCTGACCTCGGCGCCGCTGCCACGCCAGTCCTCCAGCAGGTCGACGATGGTGACGGAGTCGAGGCCCTCCGCGAACAGGTCGGTGTCGTCGGTGAGCTCGGCGGGTTCGAGGTGGAGGCGTTCGGCGAGCTGGGTCCGCACGCCGTCGAGCGTGAGCATCGGGTTCCTCCGGATGAAGTCAGTTGACCTGGCGGTCGCGGCCGGACCAGAACTTCTCGCGCAGCTCGCGGCGCAGGATCTTGCCGCTCGGGTTGCGGGGCACGCGATCGACGAACTCGAACCTCGACGGGATCTTGAAGCTCGCCAGCCGTTCCCGGCTGAACACGAACAGCTCGCGCGGGCGGACCTCATCGTCCGGCCGCACGGCCACGAACGCGTGCACCGCCTCACCGAACTTGTCGTCCGGGACACCGATCACCGCGACGTCGGCCACGGCGGGGTGCTTCGCCAGCACGTTCTCGATCTCGGCCGGGTAGATGTTCTCCCCGCCGACGATGATCATGTCCTTGAGCCGGTCGCTGATGAAGACGTACCCGTCCTCGTCGAGGCGGCCCGCGTCACCGGTGTGGATCCACCCGTCGACGAGCGTGGCCGCGGTCGCCTCCGGCAGGCCCCAGTACTCGATCATGCGGGCGGGCGTGCGCAGACACACCTCACCGACCTCGCCGACCGGCAACGGCCTGCCGTCGTCCCCGATGATCTCGACCTCGACCGCGGGGTAGGGCTTTCCCGCGGCGCGCAACCGCGGGCCGCCGACGACGTGATCGGCGGGCGGCAGGCAGACGGCGGTGTTGCCGGTCTCGGTCAGGCCGTAGATCTGCGCGAAGTCGCAGTCGAACACCGGAAGTGCCTCCTGCAGCAGTGCTTCCGCGATCGGGGAACCGCCGTAGACGATCTTGCGCAGGGACGCGAACGCCTCCTTGTCCGCTCCCGGCTCGGCGAGCAGCAGCCGCAGCATCGACGGCACCACGCACGCGGTCGTGACGCCCTCGCTGATCAGCCGCAGCGCGCCCGCGCTGTCGAACCGGGGCATCGCCACGTTCGTGACACCGGCCGAAAAGCCCTGGGTGGCCCACCAGATGCCGCCGACGTGGAAGCCCGGAATGCCGATCAGGCTGCGATCGCCTTCCCGCCAGTCGATCCAGTCCAGGTCCGCCTCGGCGAGCGAGTCCCGGATCGCGAAGAAGCTGCGCTGAGCCAGCACGACTCCCTTGGGCAACCCGGTGGTGCCGCTGGTGTACAGCTGCACCAAGGCGTCCTCCGGTCCCGTCACCTCCGGCAGCTCGGTGGCGGGATGCGGCCGCGTCCACTCCGCGAACTCGCCGGTTCCGCGCATCCGCGGCCCGTCGGCCACCGGCCGCAGGTCGTCGTCCACGACGAGCAGCGCGCTGCCGGAGTCGCGCAGGACGTGGGCGACCTCCGGCCCGGTGAGCCGGAAGTTGATCGGCACCAGCACCGCGCCGATCTTCGCGCAGGCGAAGTACGTCGCGTAGTAGTCCACCGACTCCAGGCCCAGGTAGGCGACCCGGTCACCCCGGCCGACGCCGTCCGCGAGCAGGGCGTGCCCGATGCGGTTGCTCAAGGCGTGCAGTTCGGCGTAGGTCAACGTGCGGCCGGCACACGTGATGGCGGGAACGCCGGGCGTGCGTTCGGCGTGGTAGCCCGGAATGCGCGCGACGGTGCGCAATTCGGCGTGGTGAAGGCGTTCGGCGGACATGGCTCAGCTCCCCACGATCGCGACCCGCACGGCACCCTCGCAGGCACCGCCGTCGTCGTCCCAGCAGCGGAAGGTCGTCTCCAGCGACACCAGCGGATCGGCGCCGGGACGCAGCGTGCGTCGCGTCGCACGGTCGACCACGAGCTCGAAGCAGAACGAGCGCGGGTCGATCGGCCGCCGGAAGTCGCAGGAGAAGCGGGCGATCAGGACGTCCGGCAGCTGCCGGCGCCAGAAGTCGTCCAGCGTCCAGTCGGCGAGCTCCGGCAGCAGCCCGTCACGCACCGAGGCCGCGATCACGTGGTACAGCAGCTGGTTGTAGCAGATGCCGACCTCGACGGAGTTCAGATGACCGGTGTCGTCGATGTAGCACGACTCCGGGATGCGCATGACTCCCTCGCCGCGCACCACTTCGCCGTCCCGCGCGACCTCGGCCGAGGTCAGGTAGCGGCAGTGCGGCTGGTAGCAGCGCAGGACGGCGGTGAGCAGATCGGTCGCGGCGGTCATTCAGGCCTCCGCGCCGTCGTAGACCGTGACGCGGTACGACACCGCGGGCTCGTCGGTGGCGGTGTGCAGCGCGCGGTGCACGAGGCTGCGGTTGTCCCACACCAGCAGGTCGCCCTTGTCGTAGGTCTGCAGGTGGACGGCGGGATGCTCGAACTCCCGGTCCAGCTGGCCGGTCGAGGCCAGCAGCTCGCGCAGCAGCTCGGGCTGTTCACGGCCGTCGGAGTCCGTGATGGACAGTGTGAAACCCTCGCTGATGTAGAGGATCGTCTCGTCGGTGTGCCGGTGCGGGTGGGCGGTCGGCAGCGCCACCGGGGGTGTCCTGGCGTCGACCTCCTCGATGATCTCCGACAGCGGCCGGTAGACGTCGCTGGGCCGGATCTTGAAGTAGCGGCGGACGCTGTGCCACGCGGTGGTGTCCTTCACCGCCAGCTTGAGCTCCTCGCTGAGGTTCTCGTAGGCCTTGGTGAGGTCGATGAAGAACGTGCCGCGGTGGCGTGACGGCACGACCTGCGGGTAGATCAGGGTGATGTCGAACGGTCTGGGCATGAACTGGTAGTCCGAGTGCCAGAACTTGCCGGTCTTCGGCACGCCGACGCGCTTCTCACCGTCATCGACGTTCGACGAGACGAAGACCTCCTTCACCTCGGGGTGGTGGTAGATCGGCTCGTAGTAGGTCTGCGGTGTGCCGAGTCTTGTGCCCAGAGCCAGGAACTGTTTCGGGTCCAGATCCTGGTCCTTCAGCACGACGATCTTGTCGCGGTACACGGCTTCCTTGAGCGCGCGCACGTCCTCGTCGCGGGAGGAGTCGAAGTTCTCGGCGATGACGCCGATGCCGTCCTGCTCGGTGATCCGCATCAACGTTCTCCTTCAGCGCGAGGTGGTGACCACGTAGCCGGTGAGGTCGGCGACGGTCGAGATGCCGGGCAGGGCTTCGTCCGGAATGGACACCTCGAACGTGCGTTCCAGGGTGAAGAGCAGGTCGACGAGACTGAGCGAGTCGATGCCGAGTTCGGTGAGCTGTGCGGTGGGTGGCACCTCGGTGTCCGAGGTGTCGTTCAGCCGGCGGACGAAGTCCTCGACGAGCTCGTGCACCTGTTGCTGTTCCACGGTTCTCCCTTCAGCTGAGTTCCGGCCAGACGAGGGTGGCGGCGCCCCAGGTCGTGCCGCCGCCGAACGCCGAGAGCAGCACGCGGTCACCCGCGCGGAGGCGGCCCGCCGCGTGGGCGTGGGCCAGCGCCAGCGGGATCGACGCCGCGACCGTGTTGCCGACGTCGGTGACGTTGGCGTGCACCCGCTCGGCGTCGATGCCGAGGTCCGCGCCGACCGCCCGCAGGATGCGCAGGTTCGCCTGGTGGCTGACGAAGGCGTCGACGTCCTCCGGCTGCCACCCGGTCCGCGCCAGCACGTCGCGGGCCGCGCCCGCCATGCGTGTGACGGCCTGCCGGTACACGGCTTGCCCCTGCATGGCGAACCAGCCGTCCCGCACGGTGATCAGGTCGGCGAGCGCGCCGTCGCTGCCGAGCTCGACGGCGAGCAGCGCACCCGGTTCGCCCGCTTCGCCCGCGCGCAGCACGACCGCGCCGGCGCCGTCACCGAACAGCGGCGCGGTGGTGCGGTCGGCGGGATCGACGATGGCGGAGAAGGTGTCCGCGCCGATCAGGAGCACCTGGCGCGCGGTTCCGGCCGCGATCAGCCCGTTCGCCACGGCGAGCCCGTAGACGAAACCGGAGCACACCGCGTCGACGTCGAAGGCGGCCACACCGGCCAGCCCCAGGCCCGCGGCGACCGCCGGTGCGGTGGCCGGAACGAGCCGGTCCGGCGTCGAGGTCGCGAGCACCACCGTGTCGATCGACGCGTCCGGACCGGCGGCGCGCAGGGCCGCGGTGCCCGCCGCGATCGCGAGGTCCGACGTCGACCTCCCCGGCTCGGCCACGTGCCGCGTCCTGATCCCGGTCCGGCTGGTGATCCACTCGTCGGACGTGTCGAGCCGCGCGGCGAGATCGTCGTTGGTGACCACAATGGACGGAACGTGCGCACCGACGGCCGCGAGCACCGCGGTGCGTCCCGGTCGCGGCGAGCGCGCTTCCATCGTCAGGGCGGCGGCGGATTTCTCCCACATGGCAAGGAAGTCGAGCGCGCACCGCCGGTGGTTCCCGCGAGGTGTCTGTGACGAGGGTCACCGGGAACTTCTCGGCGCGCACCTCGACTAGTGAGGCGTGAACACCTACCTGCCCTCCCGGGGCGTGCCGGCACTCGCCGTGGTCCTGGTGGCGGCGACCGCTTGTGGCACAGCGGGTTCCGTCGCGAACACGCCGACATCCACCGGACCTTCGGTGATCGCGACGGCCGCACCGACGACGTACCCGCTCACGATCGAGAACTGCGGTCGCAAGCTCACGTTCGACAAGGCGCCGAGCCGGGTGGTGTTGCTCAACGGCACGTCCGTGGCCGAGGTGGAGAGCTTCCTGACGCTGGGCCTGGAGGACCGGATCCTGGCCAACAGCCAGTCCTACGGCGTGTCCGACGACCCGTCGATGGTCGCGAAGGTCAAGAACGTGCCCACCGCGGGCCTGAAGCTCAACGACAACTTCGAGGTGCCCAGGGAGCAGGTGCTCGCGCTCAAGCCCGACCTCGTGATCTCCACGTGGGCGGGCGGTTTCGACGAGAAGATCGGTTCCATCACCAGGGACCAGCTCGCGCAGGCCGGTGCGCAGAGCTACGTCACCCCCGTCAACTGCGCCTACGGCGACCCCGCCGCGAGCCCGGCGGACCGGGAACGCCTGAAGGGCCAGTCGATCGAGTCGTCGTTCGAGCTGCTGCTGCAGCTGGGCCAGATCTTCGACGTGCAGCAGCGCGCGGCCGACCACGTGAACCAGGCGCGCGCGAAGATCGAGCAGATCAGGCAACGGGTGGCGGGCAAGCAGCCGAAGAGCGTGCTCGTCGCGTATCCCGGCATGGCCATGATGAACAGCAACGGCCTTCCAGCGGTGTTCGGCGGCGGAATCTACGACGACATCGTGTCGCGCGCGGGCGGCGTGAACGCGTTCGCGGGCAGGACGACCGCCGAGCTGTCGGAGATCAACGCGGAGGCCCTCGCCGCCGCGAAGGTGGACGTGCTCGTGATCGGGCTGTACCAGGAGAACGAGAACGCGGAGAAGCTCGCCGCGGATCTCTTCGCGAAGTTCCCGCAGTGGGAGGCCTCGAAGACCAGGACGTACACGTCGGTGTCCGACAGCTTCTACCTCGGGCCGCTCAACGCCGTCGCCGTCGGGAAGATCGCCGATGCCGCGCACGGCCGGCAGTAGCCCGCACCTCGTCGCCGGGCCTCGCTACGCGCTCCTGCTGGCGGGCCTCGCGGCGGCGTTGGTGTTCTCGGTGGCGTTCGCGATCGGCGTCGGCACCGTCGACGTGCCGGTGGGGCGGGTGCTGGAGATCGTGCTGGCGCACCTGACCTCCGGTGCCGCGGGCCCGGATCCGCTGACGGACCAGATCGTCTGGGACTTCCGCACACCGCGCGTGCTGCTCGCCGCCGTGGCGGGCGCGGGCCTCAGCCTCGCGGGGGTGTGTCTGCAGACGCTGGTGCGCAACCCCTTGGCCGATCCGTACCTCTTCGGCGTCTCCGCCGGCGCGTCACTGGGTGCGGTCGTCGCGCTCACCACCGGCGGTGTCGTCCTGGCGGGCCTCGGGGTCGCCGGAGCGGCGTTCGCGGGGTCGCTGATCAGCCTGGCGGTCGTGTTCGTCATGGCCCAGCGCGGCGGGCGCCTGCTCGGCAGCAGCCTCGTGCTGGCCGGTGTCGCGGTCGCCGCGCTGGGCAACGCCGCCACCAGCTACGTCCAGCTCCAGGCCGGGCCGACGGAGCTGCGGCGGGTCATGTTCTGGCTGCTGGGTTCGGTGTCCGGCGCGAAGTGGGCCGACCTCGGCGTGCCCGCGGCGGCGGTCGCGCTGACCGCCGCGTGGCTGCTCACCCAGGGTCGTTCGATGAACGCGCTGTCCGTCGGTGACGACACCGCCGCGGGGCTCGGTGTGAACGTCCACGCGCTGCGCGTCCATCTGCTCATCGCGTCGTCGCTGCTGACCGCCACCGTGGTCAGCGTCGCGGGCGGGATCGGCTTCGTCGGCCTGATCGTGCCGCACGCCGTGCGCCTGGTCGTGGGGCCGGACCACCGCAAGCTCCTCCCGGTGTCACTGCTCGCGGGGGCGGTGTTCCTCGTGCTCGTGGACCTCGTGACCCGCACGGTCGACCGTCCGAACGAGATGCCCATCGGCATCTTCACCGCCGCGCTGGGCGCCCCGTTCTTCCTGGTGCTGCTGCGCAACAGGAAGAAGGTGTGGCGATGAAGGTCGTGGTCGAGGGCGTCCAGGTCCGCATCGACGACACCGTCATCATCGACCGAGCCGACCTGGTCGCGGAACCCGGTTGCGTCACGGGTGTCATCGGCCCCAACGGTTCCGGCAAGAGCACCCTGTTGCGCTGCCTCTACCGCGCGCTCAAACCCAGCGCCGGGACGGTCTACATCGGACAGAAGGACGTGTGGCGCGCCGGTGCCCGCCAAGCCGGTCTGCGCACCGCCGTCGTCGCCCAGGACCACGACCTCGACAACGACTACTCCGTGCGCGAAGTCGTCGCGATGGGCCGCCTACCGCACAAACGCCTGCTGGACCGGGAAACGCGCGCCGACCGCGTGATCGCCGACGAGGCACTGGCCCGCGTGCGCATGAGCTGGGCGGCCGACCGGGTGTTCGCGACGCTGTCCGGAGGCGAGCGCCAACGCGTGCTCGTCGCGAGAGCCCTGACCCAGCAGGCACCCGTCCTGCTGCTGGACGAGCCCACCAACCACCTCGACATCGGCGCCCAGCTCGAACTCCTGGACCTGGTCCGCGACCTCGGGCTCACCACCGTCGCCGCACTGCACGACCTCGACCACGCCACGACGTACTGCGACCGCCTGGTTCTGGTGCACGGCGGCCGCGTGGTCGTCTCCGGCCCGCCCGCCGACGTGCTCGTGCCGGAACGGGTGGCCGAGGTGTTCGGGGTGGAGAGCGCGGTGGTGCCGCATCCGCTGACGGGACGCCCGCACTTCGTGACGGCGTCCCGCACCCGAGTGCCGCGTCCCTCGACCGGGTGAGATCGGGGAACTTCCTCGCACCGGCGTCCGACCAGTGGACGGGTCACGCCGGACCGGTCGCCTCCCACTGGTCCGGCGTCACCGACTCCCTTTCCCGGAACGCGCGTTGTCGCTAATGTTCCTGACGGGTGAAAGAAAATCGAGGAAAATTCGATTCGAATTCGAACGGCGGTTCTCACTTGAGGTAGCTCGAAAGGGGAATCCGTTGGTCGCGCAGGGCCTTGGCCACCACACCGGCGATCTGCCTGGCTCCGGCCGCCTCGAAGTGCGTGTGGTCGTTGCAGAAGAACGCGCCGACCGGGCCCTTGGTGAAGTCGCCGTCGTTGGGGCAGAACTTGAGCGTGTTGTAGAGCGTGTAGCTCAGCTTGTGCAGGTCGATGACGGGCACCCCGGCGTCCCTGGCCGCGTCGAACGTCTCGGTGAGGAATCCGCGCGTGCCCACCGCGGTGTTGCCGCTGCACTTGATGGCGGAAACGGGCGTCAGGAGGATCGGCGTGACGCCGCGGTCTTCGGCCGCCTTGGTCATCAGTGCGAGCAGTTCCTTGTAGCGGGCGCCGCCGACGTGCCGGGGGCAGTCGGGGCTGCCGTCGTTGATGCCGAACTGGATCACCAGGTAGTCCCCGGCCTTCATGCCGGTGGTGGGATTCAACATGTTCTGCCAGCGCTGGTGGAAGGTCTTCGGGCTCACCACGCACTCGCCGGCCGAGTCCTTGGTGTTCTGCACGTTCGACTCGTACAGCCAGGTCTGGATGCTCCGGCCGGCCACCGCGCTGTTCACCACGGTGACGTCGTCGTTGAACAGCGCGTCGAACTGGTTGCCCCAGCCGACCGGGCAGCTCGACTTCGGGTCGGCCATCGTCGAGTCTCCGGCGAGCCACACTTTCACGGGTGCGGCGGCGCTCGCCGGCACACCGGTGGCCGGGGCGCACTCGCGTGTGCCGGCCGAGGCGGGCCCGGCCACCGGCAGCAGTGGCAGGACGGTCAGCGCGGCCACGGCCAGAAAACGTTTCCTCACAGCTGTCTCCAGACGGGCGAGGTTTGTCTGATGTAGACGAACGGAAAACGGTCCTCGATTCGAGAGTAACCCTTGCGTGCCGTTCCGGAAAGCGCTTTCCCGAGCGTGATCCCGTACTCCGAAAGGGCGTTGAAGCATGTCTCCACTCACTCGCCGGACCCTGCTGGCCGGCGGTGCGGCGCTGCCGATCGCGATGTCCGCACCCTTGGGCGGCGTCGCGGCGGCCGCGGAGCCGGGCGAACCGACCGAGCTGCACTGGCTCGAAGGCGGTGTCCCCGCCGCGATGACCGGAGTCACGTGGGGCGTGCCGTGGCCGAAGGGACAGTTGCGGGCGGACCAGTCGTTCGGCCTGCGCACCGCCGACGGCGTGGCGGTGCCGGTGCAGACCTGGCCGACCGGCTGCTGGCCGGACGGTTCGCTGAAGTGGACCGCCCACGCGATGCCCGCGGACGCGCCGGCCGCCGCGAAGTACCTCCTCGCGCCCGGTCCGGCGGCAGCGGGGGACAAGCGGGTCGCGGTGTCCCGGCAGGCCGGCCGGATCGTGGTGGACACCGGCGTGCTGCGGTGCGTGCTCAACCGGAGCGGCCGGGTGCTGGTCGACGAGGTCTCCCGTGGTGGCAAGGCCGTCGCGCGCAGGGGGGAGCTGGTGTGCCTGCGGCACGAGGAGCGCTACACCGGCGAGGTGCACCGGGTGACGGTCGAGCAGGACGGGCCGGTGCGCGCGGTGGTGCGGATCGAGGGCAAGCACCGCGCCGATCGCCGTGCGCGGGCGTGGCTGCCGTTCACGGTCCGGCTGTACTTCCACGCGGGTGCGGAGAACTTCCGGATGGTGCACAGCTTCGTCTTCGACGGCAAGGCGTCGGAGGACTTCGTCAGCGGGCTCGGCGTGCGGTTCCAGGTGCCGTTGTCCGACCAGCCGCACAACCGCCACGTGCGGTTCGCGAGCGCGGACGGCGGCCTGTTCAGCGAGGCCGTGCGCGGCGTCACCGGGCTGCGCCGCGATCCGGGTGCGGCGGTCCGGGCGGCCCAGATCGCCGGACGCGCCACCCCGGACGTGTCCACCTGGGACACCAGGGTGAGCTCGCGGCTGAACCTGATCCCGGCCTGGGGCGACTACACGCTGAGCCAGCTGACCGCCGACGGGTTCGAGATCCGCAAGCGCACCAAGGCCGGGCACGGGTGGGTGCGCGCGGCGGCGGGCACGAGAGCGGGCGGCTTCGGTTACGTCGGCGGCGCGAGTGGCGGATTCGCGTTCGGCCAGCGCTACTTCTGGCAGACGCACCCGACGCAGCTCGACGTCCGCGGCGCGGCCGGCGACTCGGCCGAGGTCACGCTGTGGCTGTGGTCGCCCGATGCCAGGCCGATGGACCTGCGGTTCTACCACGACGGCATGGGCATGGACACCTACCCGGAACAGCTGGAGGGGCTGGAGATCACCTACGAGGACTACGAGCCCGGCTTCGGTGACCCGTACGGCGTCGCGCGGACCAGCGAGCTGGTGTTCTGGGCGCTGGACGCCACGCCCTCGGCCGAACGGCTCGCCGCGCAGGCGGCCGTGGTGAGCACGCCGCCGTTGCTCGTCACCACGCCGCAACGGATGCGCGCCGCGGGCGTGTTCGGCGACTGGTCTCCCGTCGACAGGTCGACCCCGGCCAGGGCGGTGATCGAGGACCGCCTCGACTTCCTCTTCACCTTCTACCGCGACCAGGTGGAACAGCGCCGGTGGTACGGGTTCTGGGACTACGGCGACGTCATGCACACCTACGACAACGACCGGCACGTGTGGCGCTACGACGTCGGCGGCTACGCGTGGGACAACTCGGAGCTCAGCACCGACCTGTGGCTGTGGTACAGCTACCTGCGCAGCGGCCGCGCCGACGTCTTCCGCCTGGCGGAGGCGATGACGCGGCACACCGGCGAGGTCGACGTCTACCACCTCGGCCGCTACGCCGGCCTCGGCACCCGGCACGGCGTGCAGCACTGGGCCGACAGCGCCAAGCAGCTGCGCATCAGCACCGCCGCCAACCGCAGGTTCCTGTACTTCCTCACCGCCGACGAACGCGTCGGCGACCTCCTGCGCGACCTGGTCGACGCGGACCGGACGTTCCTCGTCCTCGACCCGCTGCGCAAGATCCGCACCGAGCCCTACGAGCCCGACCCGAAGGCGCTGTCGATCAGCCTCGGCACCGACTGGGGCGCGCTGGCCGCCGCGTGGTTCACCGAGTGGGAACGCGGCGGCGACCCGATCGCGAAGACCAAGCTGCTCAACACCTGCGAGGCGATCGGCGAGCTGAAGAACGGGTTCATCACCGGGCAGGGCAACTACGACCTCACCACCGGCAAGTTCGCCACCGGCACCGTCGCCGTGTCCGTGTCGCACCTCAGTGCCGTGTTCGGCCTGGCGGAGATGTGCAGCGAGATCATCGCCGCGGCGGACCTGCCGGGGTTCGAACGCGCCTGGGTGCAGTACTGCACCCTGTACAACGGCACGGCGCAGGAGCAGATCGCCGCGGTCGGGCAGTCCTTCGGCAGCCTGAACCTCAGGCAGGCGCACGCCAGGCTCACCGCCTACGCCGCGGCGAAGACGGGCAACCCGGCCCTCGCGGCACGCGCGTGGGCGGAACTGGAACGCGGTGAGGCGGGCTACCCGGCGAGCAGCCCGTGGCGCAGCACCAGGGTCAGCGGTCCCGCCGTGCTGAACCCGGTCGACGAGGCGACGTGGGTGTCGACGAACGCGACCGCCCAATACGGACTCGCGGCGATCCAGTGCCTCGCCCTGGTGGGGGACAGGATGCCCGGCTGACGCGGTGCACGGTCAGTGCCCGGCAAAGTCGGCCGCTACCCACCGGTCCTGGCTGCCGCGCCGGCCACCAAGCCGATTCGCGGCACATCGAACCGCATGGGCGCGGTTAGCGGCGACGAACAGCACGCGGATTCCCGATTCTGCGGCCCGTCACGTGGGAGCGATGCCATCGGGCATTTCGGACATGCCCGTGTGTTGATCTTTATGAAGGGCGCCTTCATCCACCTGAGGTGGATGAAGG
>NZ_JBEXJN010000051.1:0-68281 GCF_040609115.1 Lentzea sp. NPDC004782 | reverse complement strand
TTTGTCCCCCTTGTCTTTCCCGGGTTTTTTTGCCCCGTGGTCTTTCAAAAACCCCCCTTAAAACCCCCCTTCCAGGGCCTCCGGCAGGCTGAGGTACAGCTCCAGCGTCTCGTTCAGGGTGGTCGCCCGCAGCGCCCGCAGCACGCTGCCGGCGGGCGACACCAGCCGCAACGGGGTACCCCGGTCCTCGCCGAGCTGGTGGTACTCCACGAGCACGGACAGCCCGGCCGACGCGAAGAACGCCACGCCGCTGAGGTCCAGCACGACCGGGAGCCGCGCGGTGAACGCCTCGGACAGCTTGTCGCGCAACAGCTCCGCGCTGTAGGAGTCGACCTCGCCCTCGGCGCGCACCACGACGGCGGTGTCGAGCTGCTCCGAGCTCACCTTCAGCAAACCGTCGGTCATGTCAGTCCTCCCACGCCTGCGTGAGCGCGCGCCCGAACAGTTCGGCCGGCTGGGCACCGGCGACGGCGAGCCGTCCGTCGACGACCACGAACGGAACGCCGGTGATGCCGATCTCGCGAGCGCGCTTCTCGTCCGTGCGCACCTCGTCGGCGTAGGCGGCTGAGTCGAGAACGGCACGGATGTCGGCGCGGTCGAGCCCGGCCTCCGCGGCGATCTCGGTCAGCGACTCCGCGGTGAACAGCGTGCGCGCCTCGGCGAAGTTGGCGTGCAGCACGGCGTTGAGGAGCTCCTGCTGCAGACCGCGCTCCCCCGCCAGGTGCAGCAGCCGGTGCACGTCGAAGGTGTTGCCGACCTCGCGGTCCTGCCGGTACCCGAGGCCCTCGTCGCGGGCGAGCTGGGCGACGGAGTTCTCCATCTCGGCGGCGCGCGGGCCGAACTTGGCGGCGAGCATCTGCGGCACCGGCTCCACCGAGGTCTTGTCCGGGTCCAGCTCGAACGCGCGGTGCACCACCGTGACCTCGGCACGGTGCTCGAATCTGGCCAGCGCTTTCTCGAAGCGCGCCTTGCCGATGTAGCACCACGGACAGATGACGTCAGCCCAGATCTCGACCTGCATGGCTCGATCATGTCATGCCCCGATTTCCAAAACGAAAATCGTTGTCATGTAGGCTGCGCGCATGGCAGGACGGGTCGTACTGGTAGCCGGGTTCACTCACCACGACGCAGCCGACGAGCTCTGGCGGGCGTCCCCGGAGTCGGTGCTGGTCAGGCACGACCTGACCAGCCTCGCCGAGGGCGTGGTGCGCCGCTGGGTGGACGGCCGGCTCACCGTGCTCGAACTCGCGCACGGCTGCGTGTCGTGCACGCTGCGGCTCGACCTCGTCCCGTTGCTCGAAGGCCTGGACGGGCGGGTGGTCGTGCACCTCGACCCGGTGCTCGAACCGGAGGCCGTCTGCTTCGCGCTGAGCGAGACCGACGTCGAGGTCGAGGCCGTGGTCACGGTGGTCGACACGGCGACGTGGCTGGCCGACGCCACCGGCGGCGACTCGCTCGCCGACCGCGGGATGCGCGCGGCCGACGGCGACGAGCGGACCGTGGCGCAGGTCGTGGTCGGGCAGGCGGAGTTCGCGGACGCGCTGGTGCTCACCGGCGTCGGCGACCCGGTGCTGGAGGCGGTGCTCGACCGGCTCAACCCGCACGCGCCCCGCCGATCGATGGACGACCTGGACGCCACCGAGCTGCTCGCGGCGATTCCCGCCACCGCCCGGCGCGGCGGGATCGACGACGGCTTCGGGCCGTTGCTGCACGGGCAACCGCCGCTGGAACCGGCGCACGGCGTGTCCGTCGTGCACTTCACCGAGCGGCGGCCGTTCCACCCCAGGCGGTTGTACGACTCGATCGACGTGCTGCTCGAAGGCGTGGTGCGGGTGCGCGGCCGCGTGTGGGTGGCGAGCCAGCCCGACGCGGCGCTGTGGCTGGAGTCGGCGGGCGGCGGCCTGCGCGTGGGCAACCTCGGGCCGTGGCTCGCCGCGACCGAGGACTGGGCCGAGGCCGACGACGACCGGCGCGCGGCCGCCTCGCTGCGGTGGGACCCGTACTACGGCGACCGCGACCAGGAGCTCGTCGTGATCACCAGCTCGGCCGCGCCCGAGCAGATCACCGCCGCCCTGCGCGCGGCGCTCGTGACCGACGAGGAGCTCGCGCTGATCAGCGAGCTCGACTTCGCCGACCCGTTCGCCGACTGGCACGAGGAGATGGAACTCTGATGCGCACCCCCGTGACCGTGCTGTCCGGTTTTCTCGGTTCCGGCAAGACCACCCTGCTCAACCACGTGCTCGCCAACCGCGAGGGCAGGCGGGTCGCGGTGATCGTGAACGACATGAGCGAGGTCAACATCGACGCGGCCCTGGTCGCCGGTCAGGGCAGCCTCGACCGCACCACCGAGCGGCTCGTCGAGCTCACCAACGGCTGCATCTGCTGCACGTTGCGGGAGGACCTGCTCGACAGCGTCGGCGAGCTGGCGCGCTCCGGGCGGTTCGACACGATCCTGGTCGAGTCCACCGGCATCTCCGAGCCCATGCCGGTGGCCGCCACGTTCGACTGGACGTTCGAGGACGGCACGAGCCTGTCCGACCACGCGCGGCTCGACACCATGGTGACCCTCGTGGACGCGGCGGGCTTCCTGCGCGAGCTGACCACCGGCGACCGGCTGGACGAGCGCGACCTGGCCGCCGCCGAGGCCGACGAGCGCACGATCTCGGACCTGCTCGTGGACCAGGTCGAGTTCGCCGACGTGCTGGTGGTGAACAAGACCGACCTCGTCACGGCGGAGCAGCTCGCCAGGCTCGACGCCGTGCTGCGGCGCCTCAACCCCTCCGCCCGGCTGCTGCACACGCGGCGCGGCGTGGTCGAGCTGGCCGAGGTGCTCGACACCGGCCGGTACGACCCGATCACCGCCGCGCAGGCGCCCGGCTGGGCCCAGGAGCTGGCGGGCGGGCACACCCCGGAAACCGAGGAGTACGGGATCAGGTCGGTCACCTACCGCGCGGACCGGCCGTTCCACCCCGCCCGCCTGGTGGAAGCGCTGACGGACTGGGAAGGCGTGTTGCGCAGCAAGGGTTTCTGCCACGTCGCCTCCCGTCCGGACGTGCTGGCCGTGTGGTCGCAGGCCGGTCCGAACCTGACCCTCGAACCCGGCCAGCTCCTGCCGTCCCCGCGGGCACGGCAGGAGCTGGTCTTCATCGGGGTCGGCCTCGACGTGACGGAACCGGCCCGCCGCCTGGATCCCGCACTGCTCACCGACTCGGAGCTCGCCGCGGGCCCGCCCGTGTGGCGGACGTTCGAGGACCCGCTGCCCGAGTGGGACACCAGCGAGCTGCACGACCACTCCGGTCACAGCTTGCGGGCGAACAGCTCCAGCAGTGCCTCCCAGTGACGTTCGGCCGCCTCCGCGCTGTACATGGAGGTGTCGGCCTGGGTGAAGCCGTGGCGGGCGCCCTCGTAGACCTCGTTGCGGTGGGTGACACCGGCCTCGGCGAGCGCCTTGCCGAGCGCCTCGATCTGCTCGGCGGGGTTGGACGAGTCCTGGTCGGCGTGCCCGAAGTACAGCTCGGCGGTGATGCGGTCGGCGAGCAGGTGCGGGCTGTCCGGCGCGTCGGTGGCCAGGCGGGCGCCGTGGAACCCGGCCGCCGCGGCGACCCGGTCCGGGAAGGTGCCCGCGGTGCGCAGGGCGAGGCCCGCGCCCATGCAGTAGCCGGTGATGCCGACGGGACCGCCGGTGGTGAGCGGCGAGTTGTCCAGCCAGTCCAGGTAGGCGGCGGCGTCGCGCATCACCACCTCCGGCGTCAGCTCCTGGATCAGCGGCATGATCTTGCCGAAGAGCTCCGGGCGCGCGGTGGGGTCGATGAACTCGGGCAGCTCCAGGACCGGAGCCCGGCCGGCGCGGTAGAAGACGTTGGGCACCAGGACGACGTACCCGGCCGCGGCGAGGCGGTCCGCCATGGACTTCAGGTGCGGCCGCAGTCCGAAGGCGTCCATGTACAGCAGGACGCCCGGATGCGGGCCACCGTCGACCGGGTGGACCAGGTAGGCGTCGGCGGTCCCGTCCGGCGTGGTGATGTCGACGGACGACCCGTGCACAGCAGTGGTCATGACAGTCCTCGGTTCGAAGTGTGAAACTCAGTGTCAAGTTAGCCATCGAGTTTCGCTTGTGCAAGTGAGGTGCTGGCGCCGGGTACGATCCCCCGGTGCCAGCCGAACGGACGAACACCAGGGACATCGCGCGGGCGGCCGTGCGGGCCGAGCTCGGCCGCGTGGCCTTCAGGCTGTTCCTCCGCAACGGTTTCGAGAACGTGACCATCGACGACCTCGCCGCCGCGGCCGGCGTCTCGCGCAGCACGTTCCTGCGCTACTTCGGCACCAAGGAGGACGCCGTCCTCGGCGGCTTCGAGGCCAAGGGCGAGCGGGTCGCCGAGGCCCTGCGCGCCCGCCCCGCCGACGAGGACGACTGGACCGCGTTGCGGCACGCACTTGACCTGGCCATCCCCGCCTATCACGAGGACCCGGCCGCCATGCTGTCCATGGTCCGGTTGATCGGGTCGACCCCGGCGCTCGCCGCACGGCAGCTGGAGAAGCAGCGCGCCTGGCGCCCGGCCATGGTGCACGCGCTCGCCGAACGCGCGGGCTCACCTGAACACCCCGCTGTCGCCCACTGGGTCCGCGTGTCCGCCGCCCTCGACTGCCTCACCGTCGCCGTCGACCACTGGTCGGACTCGGACGGGCGGCTCGACCTCGTCGCCCTGCTCGACGAAGCCTTCGCGGCCTTTCCCGGCAGCCGCTGATTCCCGCCACCTGACGGACGCGCTTCCAGCCAGGTGACGGGTTGTTCCGGACGCCCGGCAGCTGGGAACGTGCCGGCCGCAGTAGTTTGCTGGTCCTCGCCGGAGTACCCCCGGGACCTGCTGACGAACGGACCGCATGCTCAGCCCACTCGACCTGTCGCTGACCAGCGGCCCGATCCCCACCGCCGCCACCGTCGCGGGCGCGATCGCGTTGATCTCCCTGACGATCCGGAAGAACCGGACGTGGTGGACCCGAGTCGTTCCCGTGGTGGTGCTCGCGTGCGCGGCCGTCATCGCCGGGCTGGTGTTCGTGGTCGACCACGTGTGGAAGCCGTGGCCGGAGCCGTTGCCCCCGATCCTGGCGGTGTGGGCGGGTGCGGTGCTGGTGGCGCTGAGCCTCGCGGTCGCCCGGCTGCGGGCCGGGCGGTGGTACTGGCGCACGCTGAGCGTGGTGCTGGCACTGGTCGTCACGGCGAGCGCGGTCACGGCGGCGAACGCGTTCTTCGGCTTCTACCCCACGTCACGCGCGGTGCTGGAGGTGTTCACGAACAGCCGGGTCGACCTCGACGAGGCCGCGAAGCCGACGACGAGCGTGCTCGACGTGCCGCCGGGCGGCAAGCTCGCCGACGTCTGGCGCAAGCCCACCGGCCTCCCGGAGAACGGCACGGTGTCGGAGGCGGACGTTCCCGGCGTGTTCAAGGCGCGCAAGGCGTGGATCTACCTGCCGCCCGCGTACGCCGCGACGCCGCGCCCGCGGTTGCCGGTCGTGGTGCTGCTTCCCGGGCAGCCGGGCGCGCCCCGCGACTGGTTCGACGCGGGCCGGATCACCGAGCGCCTGGACGCGTTCGCCCGCGAGCACGACGGGCTGGCGCCGATCGTCGTCGTGGCCGACCAGCTCGGCTCACGTGCGGCGAACCCGTTGTGCCTGGACTCGAAACTCGGCCGGTCGGAGACGTACCTGGCCCGCGAGGTGCCGGCGTGGATCAAGCAACGGCTGACGGTCGACGAACGCCGTGAAGCCTGGACCATCGCCGGGTTCTCCCAAGGCGGCACGTGCGCTCTTCAGCTCGCCGTGCGCGCGCCGGACGTCTACGGCAACTTCATCGACCTCACCGGGCAGCGTGAACCGACCCTCGGCACGCGTGCCGAGACGGTCAAGGCCGCGTTCGGTGGCGACGAGGCGGCGTTCACGCGGGTCAACCCGATGGACGCCCTCGCCCGCGAACGGTTCCCGCAGACCGCGGGAGTGATCGTCACGGCCCAGAACGACGCGCTCTACCGCCAGGCCGGCGTGGACGTGTTCGAGGCCTGTCGCAAGGCCGGGATGGACGTGCAGTGGAAGGACCTCCCGGGAGCGCACGACTGGAACGTGTGGCGGCCTGGCCTCTACGACTCCCTGCCGTGGCTCGCCACGCGCACCGGCCTGACCAACTGACCCCTTGCCCGTTCGACCTGCGGCGGAGACCACGACAGCCATGAACGCCCTGCTCGACCGCATCACCCGGCAGCTCAGCCGGCTGTTCCGCACCGCTCCCCTGACGTGCGTCTTCCTCGTCGTCTTCTGGACCGTCGGCGCGCTGACCGGCGCGATCGGCGACGAGAACGACGCGCTGCTGGCCCGGATCGGCTTCGGCACCGACAGTCCACTGTGGACCGCTTTCTCCTCCGCGTTGTGGGCCATGGACCTGCTGGGCTACCTGGCCACCACCGTGCTGCTGCTCGTCTTCGGCACGCTCGCCGAACGCGAGCTCGGCACCCTGCGCGCCGCGGCGATCTTCCTCGCCTCCCACGTGATCGGGGCGTTCCTGGGTATCGGTGTGGTGGTGCTCGGCAGCGAGCTGCAGTGGTCCTGGCTCGACTCGCTGCGCGGTGGGGTCGCGGCCGGGCCGTCGATCGGCGGCGTCGGGCTCGCGCTGGCGCTGACGTTCCGCATGCCGGTGTCGTGGCGCCGCCGCGTCCGGCTCATGACGGCCCTGTCGGTGCTGGTGCTCACGTTGTACTCGGGCTGGCTGGAAGACCTGCTGCGGCTGACCGCCGGCGTGGCCGGGCTGCTGATCGGCGCGGTGTTCCTGCGCGCCCGCGCCGCCCGCGAGCCGCGGACGCTGACGGAGACCCGCGTCCTCGTGGGACTGCTGGTGGCGGCGTCGGCGCTCGGGCCGGTGGTGTCGCTGATGTCGCCGTCCCCGAACGGCCCGCTGTCGTGGTACTCCGAGGTGGTGGCCGTCTGGCAGCCCGCGGCGGACGACGTGGCGACGGCGTGCGGCTCGGACTTGGTCGAGCTGTGCCGGACGATGACGATCCAGCTGTCGTACGGCCGGTTCCCGGCAATGGTGATGTCGCTGCTGCCGGTGTTGCTGCTGCTCGTGCTGGCCGAAGGCCTGCGGCGCGGGCGACGGTTCGCGTGGTGGTCGGCGCTGGCGTTCAACGTGGCGTACGCGGCGTTCATCGCGTGGTTCGTCTCCGACGACGCCGCGCGGATCCCGAACAACGGTCAGCTGGAGGTCGGCTTCGCGTCGACCTTCCCCGTGCTGGCACCACTCGCGATCGCCATCGTGCTGCTGGTGACCCGAAGGCACTTCACCGTCCGGCTGCCGGGCCACGCGACGCGGAAGTTCTGGCGGTTCACGCTGGCCAGCATCGGGGCCCTGTCGGCGTTGTACGTCTTCGGCGGGTACCTGGTCCGCGACCAGTTCACCCCGGAACCGGGATTCCTCGGGCTGCTCGCGGACCTGCCGACGCGGTTCCTGCCGCCGGGCTACCTCGGCGCGGTGCCGTTGCGGTTCCAGGCGGACGGGTTCATCGGCACGCTGCTGTTCGAGTACACCGGCGTGGTGTTCTGGCTGATCGTGCTCGCGGGTCTGCTGATGGCGTCGTGGCGCGCGTGGCCGTTGTCGGGTTCGAAGGAGGCCGAGCAGGCGCGTGAGCTGATGCGGCGGCACGGTGGTTCGTCGTTGTCGTACATGACGACGTGGCGCGGCAACCAGTACTGGTTCACCCCGGACGGCGAGACGGTGATCGCGTACCGCGTGGTGGCCACGATCGCGCTGACCGTCGGCGACCCGATCGGGCCGAACCGGGTGGACGCCGTGCGCGGGTTCGCCGAGTTCTGCCAGGAGAACGGCTGGACGCCGTGCCTCTACAGCATCGGAACCGAGACGCGGGAGGCCGTCGCCGGTCTCGGGTGGTCCGCGGTGCAGGTAGCCGAGGACACCGTGATCGAGCTCGAGACCCTGGCGTTCACCGGCAAGAAGTGGCAGGACGTGCGGACCGCGCTGAACAAGGCCGCCAAGGAGGGCATCACCGCGGAGTGGTGCACCTACGCCGACGCGCCGTACGCGATCACCGACCAGATCCGGTCGATCTCGGCGGAATGGGTGGCGGACAAGGGTTTGCCGGAGATGGGCTTCACCCTCGGCGGTGTCGAGGAACTGGCGGGCGACGGCGTGCGGTGCCTGCTCGCGATCGACGCGGACCGCAGCGTGCACGGCATCACGAGCTGGCTGCCGGTCTACGCCGACGGCGAGGTCGTCGGCTACACGCTCGACTTCATGCGCCGCCGCGCCAACGGTTTCCGCGGCTCGATGGAGTTCCTGATCGCCTCGGCCGCGCTGGAGCTCAAGGCGGAGGGGGTCAAGTTCCTGAGCCTGTCCGGTGCCCCGCTGGCCCGGCTGGACCGCGGTGAGCGCACCCCTGTCCTGCAACGGGTGCTGGACCTCACCGGGCAGGTGCTGGAGCCGGTCTACGGGTTCCGCTCGCTGCTCGCGTTCAAGGCCAAGTTCCAGCCGACGTACCGGCCGATGTTCATGGCCTACCCGGACTCGGCCGCCCTGCCGCGCATCGCGAACGCCGTGAGCCGCGCCTACCTGCCGCACGTCAGCGTGCGGCAGGGCGTCCGCCTCGCCAGCAAGATGATCAACCGATCCTGACAGCGACCATGGCTGCCAGTCGTGCCGATGCGGGCCGGTCACAGCTGACCGGCCCGCATCGGAGATCCCTCGGCTCAGCTCAGTTGTTGGCCCACGCACTGATGCCGCAACCGGCAATCCACCCGAGCGGTCCGGCCACCTTCGAGAACTTCGACAGCACGTTGACGGTCTTGGTCAACCAGTTGCCCGCCGCGAAACCGAACCATCCGCCGCCGGTGATGCACGTTCGCCACAGCCACTTGGCCTCATCGACGATGTTGGGGATCTCACGGCCACAGACCTGACTCAGGGCGATGTTCCCCCTGGAGAACGAACAGGCACCGCCGCCGAGAACTCCTCCCCCTCCGCCGCCACCGCCACCGCCACCGCCGACGCGCCTGGCCGGCGCGCGGTGGATCGTCCTGAACGAGCGCGACACCTTGCGGTGCACGATCTTCCGGTGGACGACGTGCCGGACGTAACGGTGGTGGTAGCTGTGCCTCGAGTACCGCCGGTGGGCACGGGTGCCGTCGATGTCGGTCTTGTTGACCGGGTCGCCGCTGACGTAGTCGTAGTCGTTGGCTGAACCGCCCTCCACCGGATCGACGGACAGGAACCGGCCCAGCAGCGGGCTGTACGGCCGGGCTCCCATCTGCACGAGGGACAGCGCTCCCGCGTGCTCGTACGGTCGCTGGTGCTGTCCCAGCCATCCGTAGTCCAGCTGTCCCGGCTGGTTGTCCGGCACCCCGTCGGGGTCGACCGTGCCGTCAGCACCGAGCGGCTCACCGTAGGGCGAATAGGTGCGTGTACCGCCCACCTGCTTGCCGGTGCCGTCCAGCGTCAGCGCGAGGTCGCCCCGCACGGTGGGCAGGTCCGAGGTGGACCCGGCTCCGGTCACGGTCAGCACGACACCGCCGGGCAGGGAGAGCGTCCGGCTCAGCACCCGCTTGTCGGCGCCCAGAGCGAAGTCCGCGCTGTCGCCGTCTCCGGTGTAGGACAACAGCACCGACGTCTGGGCGTCGCCCTGGTCCGCGTGCCTCGAGACGATCCGGTTCGTGGCGTCGCGGACGTAGCTCACGTTGGCCGCGTCGGGGCCGGACGACCGGGCGGAGATGTTGCGGTCCGCCGAGTCGAACCCGAGATACGTCGTGACCGGGCCGTCGGTGAACTGAGTGGTGTTCCCGTCGCTGTCGTAGGTGAAGCCGCTCAGCGTCCTCGCGCCCGTCGTCGCCAGCAGGCGGTCGGCGGCGTCGTAGCAGTACCCGGTGTCCGCGGTTCCCGCCGCGGTCTGGTCGAGCAGGTGCACGCGGTTCGTGTTCAGCCCCGCGTTCGCCTGTGTCCCGTTGGGACAGCCCGCCGGTGCCGACGACGTGAAGTCGTAGGTGTAGTGGTGTCCGGAGACATATGCGTCGACGAGTCTGCCCGCCTTGTCGTAGCCGAAGTTCGGGCCGGCCGGACGTGCGTCCACACCACCGAGGGACTCGTCGAAGACGGTGCCTTCCCTGGTGCGGCTCACCTGCGACACCACGGTTCGGTTGTCGCTCGTGCGCCACGTGAGGGACGTGGTGCGGCCGGCCTGGTCCCTGCCGATGGCGCTCAGCGCGGACCCGTTCGCGTAGGTGACGGACGACGGTTCCCCGGCGTCGTCGTACGCCGAGGTGGACAGCACGGTGTCGCCGAGCTTGGTGGTGACCGGACGGCCCGCGTCGTCGTAGGTGAAGGCCGTCACCTGCGGCGCGTCCGCAGGTGTGGTGACGGTCTGCCGCGACACCCGGCCGGCCGCGTCGTAGTCCGTCGCCGTCCGCGTGCCGTGCACGTCGGTGTACGCCACCACCCTGCCGAGCAGGTCGACAGTCGTCGTGACCGTGCCGTTGAAGTCCGACACCGCGGTCACCAGCGGGTTGCCGCCCACCGCGTAGTCAGTGGTGACCGTGCGCTCGGCGGCAGCCGAGTTACCGGGGTACTTCACCGACACCACGCGATCACGTGCGTCGTAGGTGGTGCAGGTCCAGCTCCCGCTGGTGGCCTTCGCCACGACCCGGCCGGACGCGTCGAACACCTGCTCGTCGACGCGCGCCGGGCCGGCGGCCGGTGTGGTGGAGGTGGTGAGCTTCGGCAGACCCCCCTGGTTGATCGCGGGGCTTCCGGCCACGCACGGGTTGGCGCGGGTTTCGGTGTCGCCGTAGTAGGAGTAGGTGGTGGCCGCACCTGTCGGCCTCGTCGCCGAGGTCCTGCGCAGGTATCCGGTCGCCTCGTACTTCGTCGCCCCGGTCAGCTTCAGACCGGTGGGATCCTCCTGAGCCGACGTGGGCAGCCCGAAGGTCGGGTCCACCCCGTCATCGTCGTACTTGGTCGTGGCGACAACGTCCGGCACACCGTCGGACTCGGACGTGGTGGTCGTGGTGGACAACCCGTACCGGGGACGCAGCTGCGACCCCGGAACCAGTTCCTGGGTGCCGGAAGGCGTCGTCCAGTGCAGGGCGATTCGCGAGTAACCCACGTCGTTGAGGTAGTCGATCCGCACGCGCTTCACCGTTCCCGGTGCCGCGCTGGTGGTCTTGGCCTCACGCCAGGCCGGGTCGCTGTGCCGCCAGTCGTCGATCACGAGCTGGTCGTCGATCCACATCCGGATGCCGTCGTCCACCAACGCGCGCAAGGTGTACTCGCCCGCGGCCGGGAAGACGATCTCTCCGGTGAACCTCGCCGTGAACACGTCGTTCGGCATGCCAGGGGGATGACCGAGCTCCCAGCCCCAGGTGGCGTTGAGCGTGCCGTCCGCGGTGCCGACCCCGGTCCGGTACACGAGCGGCGTCCCGGACAGCGAGGTGTTGTCGTAGAACGCCGCGCTCAGGCCACGCACGCCCTGGTCGTAGTCGGTGTGCTTGTGCGCCACCGTGTTCGCGCACGTCGCCGTCGGGACCTGCCCGGTGAAACAGGCCGCCGGTGCCGGACCGTAGGTGTCGGTCGGCCGGTCGGCGTAGTCGTAGACGGTCGTGGACGTCCGGCCCGCGGTGTCGGTCGACGTCAGCACCTGGTCCTTGGCGTTCCAGGTCCGCGACGTCGTCTTCCCCGTGGCGTCGGTCGACGACAGCTCGCGGTCGGCCGCGTCGAACACGACCTTGTTCGCGAACCCGACGGCCGGACTGAGTCCCGCCACGTCGACGAACGTCTGCCGATTGCCGGTGTCGTAGCGGTAGGAGTGCGCCGGCCGCGGCTGTCCGGGTGCCGGCGCCGGCTCGGTCACCTTGGTGGCCTTGGGTTTGCCGGTCGTGGTGTCGTAGGCGATGGTGGTGAGCACGTCGGTCAGGCCGCCCCGGCCGGACGGGTCCGCCGCGACCCAGTCGTTCACCAGTGGCGAGCGCACCCGCTCCACCAGGCCGGCGGTGTTGTAGCCGTAGTCGGTGACCTCGGAACCGGGATCCTCGATGCGCGAGAGCTTTCCCGCCGTGTACCAGAGCCTCGTCTCGGTACCGTCCCAATAGGACACCCGGCAGAGCATCTGCGGCGGCGGCAACGCGTCGGATCCGCTCGGCGGGGTGGTGCCGCCGTAGCAGTCGTCGCCCTGCCGGTTGTAGTGCAGGACGTGCTCACGCCCGCTGACCGGGTCCTTGATCCGCGTCAGCCGGACCGGGGTCGCGCCGTCGTAGACCTGTTGCAACGCCGCGGGTTTGCGCGAGTCCGCGGTCGCGGCCTGTGTCTCCAGTCTGCCGTCCGAGCGGAACGAGTACACGTCCTCGCCCTCGGTCAGCGTGACCCGGCCGGCGGTGTCCAGCGCGAGCACGCCGTCCTCACCGTCGGGCGCGGTGTAGCCGCCGGCGCTCTTCTTCGTCCAGGTGTGCTTCGCACCGGTGGCGTCGGTCAGCACAACCGTCTGGTCGGTCACCTGCGCGCTGGTGTACGTGGTCCCGCTGCCGTCGAGATCGGCGGACAACGTCCAGCCCTGCGGCAACGCGGGCAGGTCACTGCTGAACAGCCAGTCGGCCGGCACGATCTGCGCGGGCACCGTCGTCCCGTCGGAGGTGCGCGTGAACAGTCGCATCATCGCCGCACCCGTGACCTCCTGCAGCTCCACCTTGATCGGCACCCGCTGGCCCGCGGCGAGCGCGACACCGGTGGCCTGTGTCCAGTTCAGGTCGCTGGCCGTGTCCCCGTCGTAGACCTTGGTGTTGTCGATGAACACCTCGGCACCGTCGTCGTGGACGCCCGCGAACTGGTAGGTACCCGCGACCGGTGCCTGGAAGAAGCCCTCCCAGCGCGCGACGAAGTAGTCCGCCGGCAACGCGGGCGCGAAGGGTGACCCCGTGCCCCAGTCGACGTTGACCTGCGGCTCCGTGCGGACGAGCACCGGCTGCTGTCCGGGGTTGATGATCCCGTTGTGGCTCAGGTCCTCGAAGTAGGACGCGCGCAGGCCCTTGGCGTCGTGCTGCTGCGAGTTGTAGCCGAACGTCAGCCCGGCGTTGCCGCCGACCGTCGAGAAGGTCGGGCTGGCCTCGGACAGCGACACGTTGCCGTTGGCCAGGTTCACCGAGACCGCGCCCACGGCGTCGTCGGGCGACGGGCCGTGGTCACCGATCCGCTGGTCGATCCTGATGTGCCCGACCCACGTGGGCGTCACCATCGTGGTGCCGGAGTACGCCGCCGCGCGCCAGGTGTAGGCGACACCGTCCTGCAGGACGCCTTCCGGCACGGACCAGGACGGTGCCGGCAGGCAACCGGAGTCGACCACGACACCCGACTGCGCGTCGGGCCCGGTGGCCACCTTGAAGCAGTAGGTGACCTTGTCCCCGTCGGGATCCGTGACGGGGCTGACGGCCAGGGTCGGGGTCAGCGAGCTGAGCACGCTGTTGTCCGGCGGGGAGGCGAGGGCGGGAGCCGGCGCGGCCGAACCGGTGTCGACCACCAGCGTGGCGTTGAGGTGCTTGTACGTCCAGGTGCCGGGTTGTTCGGTGCCCGTCAGCACGAACGCGACGTTGGTGTCGTGGGCGTCGACGCGTCCGCGCAGGTAGTTGGTGAACACGTTGTTGCTGAAGCTGCCCACGTCACCGACCAGGGCACTGCCGAGATACTCGCCGAGCGCGTTGTAGTTGCGATCGGTGGCGTGGTACAGCCCGGCGTTCCACGACTTGATGGACCCGGTGGTGTCGGTGTCCCGTGTGACGTCCAGCCGTGCGCCGACGACGGTCTTGCCCATCAGCGACGAGTAGTCGACGTAGAACCAGCTGCGGTTGTACGAGTCGCCGCCGTTGAGGCTGTTGCCGATCCGCAGTCCGCAGTTGTCACAGGTGTAGCCGTCGGAGCGGTAGGTGTGCGACTCCCCCACGCCGAAGCTGAACGTCGGATCGACGCTCACCGGGTAGACCCGTTTCGGATCCCGCAGCCAGGCCGGATCCACCGACACCGTCAGCCACCAGGCGTCGCCCGCTCTCTCCAGCGCGTACTTCCCCCCGGTCAGCGCGGGAGCCTTGTGCTCGTCACCCGACGAGTCCCAGGTCTCCACCGGCGGGATGACCAGTTTCGCCGCACCGGCACCGTCTCGCAGCGACACCGAGCCGGTCGGCTCGACCTCGGGCGTCAAGCCGCCGGTGACGAGCCGGAACCGCCAGGACGCCTGGTCCGGCACCTTCTTGAGGGTGATCGTCTCCTTGACCAGGCCCGCGGTGACCTCGTACCCGAGGTCCGTGTCCGGGGCGACGCCGGGATAGTCGACCTTGTCCTTCGCGACCTTGGCGGTCGAAGGCGCCGCGCGGTCCATCGCGAGCGTCACCTTGTGCCCGTCGACCTCCACCGACAGCACCGAGGCGTCATCGGCCCGGCCCGCGAGCGACGGGTTCAGCGGATGCCTCTTCGCCGTGGCGCGCTTCGACTTCCCGTCGACCTGCAGACCGGTGTCGACCGGCTGCCACACACCCGCGTCGTCCTTGGCGTTCAGCGGATCCGTCGACTGCCGGACGGTGTGCGTGCCGTCCGGGTTCTCGTACTCCTCCGCGAACATCGACCGGGAGACCACCTTCGACCGCTTCGGGTCGAAGTGGCTGCCCTCGCCCGCTTTGGTCAGCGGGGTGAAGTCGGCGCCGGAGTCGACCACGACGGCACCACGCGGCGGAGCGGCCGGTGGGCGCAGGAGTCCGACGTTTCGCGGATCGGTGGCTTTGGCGGTTTTGGTGTCCGCCACCGCGTGCGGTGGCGGTTCGGCGGCGGTCAGGGCGGTGGCGCCCAGGCTCACCACCACCCCGAGCACCATCGCGTCTCTGAGCCGGCCGTACGGCCGTTGTCGGGCACGCCGAAAACGCATCGCTTCCCCCAGTTGATGAAACCTGCGCTTACGCGCTCCCACCTGCCGCACTGCCCCTCTGCCGCACGGCTTCGCGAGCGGCAGAGGGGGTGGCCGACCTGGAGCCCTGACGCGTCAGTGCTCGCAGCAGACGTGCTCGGACCACTCCGGCTCGTGCCACCAGTGCTTGTTCTCCGCCGACGGCAACGGGTCGAGCGCGTCCGTCGTGGACAGCGGCTGGGCCTGCTTCTGGTACGGCTTCAGCAGATCCGCGACCGAGTGCAGCCGTCCGCCGACCATGACCTGCCGGACGTTCGCCGCCGCCTTGATGTCCGCGAGCGGGTTGCCCTCGACGAACGAGATGTCCGCCGGGGCGCCGGGCTTGATCGCGCCGAGCGGCAGGCCGAGCCAGCGGGCCGGGTTGCGGGTGGCGGTGATCAGGGCCTCGCGCGGGGTGAAGCCGTACTTGACCATGGCGCGCAGGTTCATGTGGGTGGCGGTGGCCGGGGAGTCCAGTGGCGCGTCGGTGCCGCAGATGACCAGGCCGCCGCCGCGGTGCACGGCGAGGGCGAACGTGACCCAGCCGCGCAGGACGTCCGGCGACCAGGAGGAGGCCGGGGTGCCCGCGTTGTTGGCGTCGGTGACGTAGCGGTCGTACTCCCACGGCGGGAACAGCACGCGGGTGCGCTCGTCGGTCACCAGCGACTTGTCCTCGGTGAACAGGGCGCGGCTGTGGAACAGGGTCGGGGTCATCGACATGCCGGAGCTCGTGAAGATCTTCACCACGTCCTGGTAGGCGTTGCCCTGCCGGGTCACGGTGTGGGAGTAGCCGAGGCGGTTCGTGGCGCCGACGTGTTCCATGCCGTCCATGCCGAGGTTGGCGGCCGGGTAGTGGTAGTGCGAGGACAGCGGAACCTTCGAACGCTGGACGGCCGCGCGCTGCAGTTCCACGGGCAGGCGGACGTAGGTTTTGATCAGGTCGTACGCGAGCTCGTGGGCGCGGCGCAGTTCCAGGTCGAGCTGGGCCCGTGACAGCGTGGGGCGCATGAAGTTGTAGTAGACGCGGGAGCCGTCGACGGCCTCGCCGGTGGCGTAGAACCGCGGCCCGGTCAGGGTTCCCGCGGCCAGCGCCTCGCGGGTCTCGACCATCTGGTAGACCGGGTCGCCGGGCGAGCGGACCGTGGTGATGCCGTACGAAAGCCACAGGTTGCCCTGGCGCGCACCCCACTGGCGGCCGCGCAGGTGCCAGTGGTTGTGGGCGTCGATCAGGCCGGGGATGGCGGTCAGGCCCGACGCGTCGACGTCGGCACGGCCCTGGTGCGGACGGATTTCGCGGACCACGCCGCTCTCCACGACGATGTCGACGTCTTGGCGCAGGTCCTGCGCCTCGCCGTCCCAGTACGCACCGGCGTGGACGACCTCGCGCTCAGGCGCCTTGGGCCTGGCCCAGTTGAGGTGCACCCGGATCGTGGAGGTCTTTCCGTCCAGAGTGGACTTCCGGAGCCTGCCGTTGTTCAGGTACACCAACGCATCGCTGCCGTGCCACGCCAGCGAGTCGGTGACCTCGTGGGTGACCTGGCGCGGCTCGCCGGTGAAGTTCCCCTTGGCGTCCACGGGAACAACCCAGGCCACGCTCTCCACGACGAACGCGAGGTGCTTGCCGTCCGGCGACCAGACCGGACCGTCGTCGCCGCGGGTGGCGATCGACCGGAACGGCATGGGCTCGGTGTACTTGAGCTCGCCGCTGACGAGGTCGACGCTCAGGATCTGGCTCGTGCCCTCGCGGAACCGGCGCGAGAACGGCTTCACCGCCGCCAGCGCGACGACCGTGCCGTCCGCGGACCAGGTCGGGCGGCCGGGCTGGAAGAGCGTCGGCGTGATCTGACGACGGCCGGTGGCGTCGACGACCCACACCTGGCCGTCCTGGTCCACGTAGGCGACCTTGGTGCCGTCCGGGGAGAAACGCGGCGTGGTCTGCGCACCCGGCGCGGGCGCGTAGAGCTCGTCCTCACCCGTGTTCAGGTCGCGCAGCCAGAGCTGGGCGACGCCGGTGCGGTCGCTGGCGTAGATCAGCTTCGTGCCGTCCGGCGAGAAGTCGGGGTCGGAGTCGAAGTACCCGCCGTCGGTCAGCTTGGTCGTCTTGCCGTTGCCGAGCAGGTAGAGGGAGTTCAACGCGCGGAACGCGATCTTCGAGCCGTCCCTCGACACGACCGGTCCGGCGATGCCCTTGACCGGCCCGGCGACGAGGTTCCTGGTGCGCCGCTGCGGCCGTGCCGTGCGCACGGGAACGGTGACCTCGAACGGCACGTCGGTGACGGAACCGTTGGCGTACCAGCGAATCTTGCCGTCCGCGGTGTAGAGGGCGCGGTCGCCGTCCCACCGCGGCGCGAACCCGAACACGTCCTGACCGGTGACCAACGCCGTCGTGCCGAGCACCAGCTCGGCCTGCCCGGGCCGCATCCGCGTGTAGCTGGGCTGGTCACCGGGCCCGAACGCGGCACCGAACAGCTGGAAGCCCGCGGGTGCCGTGACGAGCCGTTCCCGCTTGCCGTCCAGCGTGACCGTGTCGACGGCCGCATTGCCGACGGTGAAGATGATCCGCTTGCCGTCCCGCGACCACTGCGGTGCGGCCGCCTCGTCCGGAACCCCGGTGAGCTGCGTGATCGCCCCGGAAGCCACGTCCAGCACGTGCACGCCGTAGCTGCCCGCCCGGTCGCTGACGAACGCGATCTGCTTGCCGTCCGGCGAGAACGCGGGCTCGCGGTGGTCGTACCTGCCCTGCGTGAGCTGCCGGAGACCGCTGCCGTCGAGCTCGATCACGTAGAGGTGGTAGTTGCCGTCCCGATAGGACTGGAACGCGATCCGGTTGCCCGGCCCGAACGACGGCAGCGTGGCGTCCTGCAGCTCGTCGGTCAGCTTCCGCGCGGCACCACCCGCGGCCGGCAACACCCAGATCGCCGTGACCAGGTCGATGGCGAGCCATTTGCCGTCCGCGGAACGGGAAACCGAGATGTTGGTGCCCTGCGTCAACCGGACACCGGACCCGGCCTGCGCAGAAGCGGCCTGCGCGGAGCCGATGGTGAGCGTGGACGCGGCCGTGGCGACGGCGGCGGCCTGGCCGGTGCGGGTCAGCAGTTCACGACGTGACAGATCCATGTTGCGCGGCACTCCCCCGAGAGTTGATCCCCAGTGGGTTCCACCCTGCCACCGCAGGTCCGGAACACATCGGCCATTCAGCCCAGCGTCCGGCCAGTGACCGCCTTGACGTCCGTCCCTCCGGCACCCAGTTGGCGTGCGGAGTGCCGGATGAAGGGCTCCTTCATCCAGCTGAGGTGCAGGAAGGAGCCCTTCATCGACGTCGGCCTACTAGATGACGAGCGCGCCCTCGATGCGGGCCACCATCGCGTCCTCGGCGTCCACCACCACGCCGTCGGCCTCAGCGACCTCGCGGCAGATGGCCAGCACGGCGCGCGGGAACGACGAGGCGTCCTCCGGCGAGCGGGCCGAGAGGATCTTCATCGAGCGGCGCAGTGCCTCCAGGATGACCGGCTCGATCTCCTCGTCCGTGCCGGCCGGGACGGACGGGCGGGCGGCGCCCATCACGGTGCGCAGGTCGGGGCTCAGGTTGCTCAGGGCGCGCAGGCCGGCGAACCGCTCCTCCAGCACGGGGCCGGGGTCGGCGTGGGAGACCAGCAGCATCGCGCCGTACACGGCGGTGCGCAGCGTGCGGCTCTCCTCGTCGGTGTAGAAGATCATGGGCCCCACTCTATGTCGGCTCGTTCGGACTACGGTCAACGGTTGTGGCCGTTCCGGCACTTGTCCCGGAACGGTCGGCGCCGGAAGCGTGACCTGCATGAAAACGTTTCGCAGATCCGCTCTGGCCACAGCCGCCGTCTTGTTATCAGGACTCGCGGTCGCGCCGGCGGTTGCCTCTCCAACGCGAACTGGGACCGTCCTCATCACCGGCGACCGCGTGAATGTCGTCACACAGCAGGGAAAACCACCGAAAGTCGTGATCAAACCCGCTCCCGGACGCGAGCGGATGCCGTTCCTGCAGACCGTCGACGAGGGCCGGGTGTCGGTCATCCCGTTCGACGCTCAGCAGCTCGTCGTCAACGGTGTGCTGGACGCGAAGCTGTTCGACGTCAGCAAGCCCGCGACCAAAGCGATCATCCACTACGCCGGCGACCACTTCACGTCGATGAACATCACCGAGAACCTGTGGCACCAGCTCAACCCCAAAGCACCCGCACAGGCCACCGAACTGCCCGGCATCACGAAGATCAGCCCGGACCGGATCTTCCGGCCGCTCGACCACGAGAGCGTCCCGCAGATCAAGGCCCCCAAGGCCTGGCAGCGCGGCTACACCGCGAAAGGCGTGAAGGTCGCCGTCCTCGACACCGGCGTCGACCAGGACCACCCCGACCTCAAGGGCCGCATCAAGGCCACGAAGAACTTCACCGGCGATGACAACGATGTCACCGACGAGCACGGCCACGGCACGCACGTCGCGGGCATCATCGCGGGCTCGGGACCGGAGCCGGGCACGGCACCGGACGCGGACCTGTTGATCGGCAAGGTCTGCGGGCCGAGCTCTTGCCAGGAGTCCGCGATCATCGCGGGCATGCAGTGGGCGGCCGAGCAGGGTGCCAAGGTCGTGAACCTCAGCCTGGGCGGTGACGCGACCGACGGCACCGACGAGCTCAGCCAGGTGCTGAACACGTTGAGCGCCAAGTACAACACGCTCTTCGTCGTCGCGGCGGGCAACGAAGGGCGCGAGGAGTCGGTCGGCTCACCGGCGGCGGCGGACGCGGCGCTGGCGGTCGCGAGCGTGACCAAGCAGAACCGGCTCAGCTACTTCTCCAGCCGCGGCCCGCGTCTCGACGGCGCCGTGAAGCCGGAGGTCAGCGCGCCCGGTTACGCGATCGCGGCGGCACGGGCGCGCAACACGTCCATGGGCTACCCGCTCAACGACCGGTACACGCTGGCCAGCGGCACGTCGATGGCCACCCCGCACGTCACGGGCGCGGCGGCGATCCTGGCAGGCCGGCACCCGGACTGGTCCGCCGCCCGCCTCAAGGCCGCTCTCACGAACACCACGGATGCGGCCGGCGCGCAGGTGTTCGAGGAGGGCACCGGCGTCGTGAACCTCGACAGGGCAACGAAAACGCAGGTCACCGCCGAGCCCGCGACCCTGGAGCTCGGCACCGGCACCATCACCTACCGCAACGACGGCCCGCAGAAGATCAAGCTCACGATCACCAAGCCCAGCAACGTCGAAGCCGACCGCACCACCGTCGAGGTCCCGGCCAAGGGCACCGCGACCGCGACGTTCAAGGCCGTCAGACCGGGTGCCGGTGACGTGATCATCGCCAAGGACAACAACAACGTCCTCCGCACGGCGGTCTCCACACGAACGAAGAACGAACCCACCGGCCGGCTCGAGGTCGGGTCGATCGCCAGGGACGGCGCACCGAACGGCACCGGCGGCTACGGCTTCCTGGTCGCGATGGCCGATCACACGAACAAGAAGCTGTACGCCGGTGGCATCGGCAACGGCCGCGGCCTGCAGGGCGACGTCCCGCAGGGCCGCTACACCGTCTTCGCGTGGGTCCCGAGCCCGATCGACGGCCGCCCGCCGTGGGAACCGTCGCAGACCCTCGTCGCCCAGGACGTCATGGTCGGCCCGAACGGCGCCGAGGTGACGCTCGACGCGCGCGCAGGGCAGCGGCTCCAGGCCACGGTCAACGGCGCCACCGGCACCGGACTCCTCGGCACCAGCCTGGGCACGCCGAACGGTTCGGCGTTCGCGAGCCAGGGCGACGACGTGTACGTGGTCCCCGGCACCGCGAACGGCATGATCTACACGGCGGTGCAGTTCGCCAGGAACGTCCAGGGCAGCACGTCCTGCGGTGACACCACGAGCACCTGCGCGATCGCGGTCAGCGAGGAGAACGCCCTCACCGCGACGTTCCCGGACGTCAAGGACGCCGACCTGGCCAAGGCAACCGCCAAGATCGGCAAACCGGAAGCGACCGGCGAGTGGATCACGTTCGCCGAGCACCCGCTCTCCACGCCCCCGCCCGGTGACGCGGCCGAGAACGTCACGTTCCCCGGCACGCACACGACCTGCTACCACTCGACCGGCGACGTCGAGTGGTGGTCGGCCCAGACGCGGGACCAGCTCGTCCTGCAAGCACAAACCTGGCGCCCGTACACCAATGGCAAGACGTACGAGGAGAAGTGGAGCCACGGCGCGTACGGCCCGTCCGTCACGTCCACCACGATGCGCCGCGACGGCGACATCATCACCGCCAACACCGCGCTGCTGTCCGACTCGACGCCCGGCCACTACGGCTTCGCGGGCGACCGGGAGATCGAGGGCCGCGTGGAACTGCACCGCGACGGCAGGCTGGTCGACGGCATCAGCCACCCCGACGGCGGCACGTTCCAGGTCCCGCCCGGCAAGGCCAGGTACCGGCTGGAGGCCGTCACCAAGACCGTCCAGGCGGCGTGGGAGTTCGACTCGAAGGAAACCGGCCCGCTCCCCCTCACCGCGGTCCGGTTCGACGACCGCGACGGCGGCACCATCCCGTTCCGCCTCGACCGGACGACCACGGCCGGTCGAACCAAGAAGCTGACCGTGGACGTGTCCTACGACGACGGCACGACGTGGCAGCGGGCGTCCTACGCATTGTTCGGCGACCACGGCGTTCTGCTCAAAGTGAAATCCGGCCCGATTTCGCTGAGAACACGTGTGACCGACGTCAACGGCAACTCGGGCGAGCAAACCCTCATCCGCGCGTTGACATAAATTGAAGTTCAGGACCCTCAGGAGGATGAGCGATGACGACCACGGCGACCCGGCCCCGCATCACGGTACGGCGTGTGGTCTTCACGCTCGTCCTGCTGAGCGTCACGACGCTGCTGTTCTGGGTCCCGTTCGAGGGCCTGTTCGCCGCGAGCGCGGAGTGGCCCGACCCGGTCCGCCCGATCGCCGCGGTCGTCTTCGCCGCCGGCGCCATCAGCATGATCGTGCTGTTCACGCAGCGCACGAGCGACCGGGCCGCGCGGATCTCCCAGTTCCTGCTCGGCTTCGTGTGGATCGCGTTCGTGTGGACGCTGATCACCGACGTCCTGCGGCTCGCCCTGGCGATCGGCGGCGTGGAGAACCCGTTCCGCTCCCGCCTCATCGCCGTGTTGTTGGCCGTTCTCATCGTCACGATCACGGCCTACGGCGTGTACGAGGCCATGCGGGTGCCGCGGATCAAGCGCCAGGACGTGACGATCCCGCGCCTCGACCCGGCGTTCGACGGCCTGACCGTCGCGGTCATCACCGACACCCACTACGGCGCCATCAACCGCACCAAGTGGTCCAAGGGCATGGTCAAGGCGGTCAACGAGCTGAACGCCGACATCGCCGTGCACGTCGGTGACATCGCCGACGGCACCGCCGACCAGCGCCTGGAGCAGGCCACCCCGCTCGGCGACGTCAACACCGAGCACCGCTTCTACATCACCGGCAACCACGAGTACTACTCCAACGCGCAGGGCTGGATCGACCTGATGACCCGCCTGGGCTGGAAGGCGCTGCACAACGAGCACGTGGCGCTCGAACGCGGCGACGCCCGCCTGGTGTTCGCGGGCATCGACGACATCACCGCCGACCACTCCGGCGAACCCGGCCACGCCGCCGACCTCGCCCTGGCGCTGCGCGGCACGTACGGCAGCGACCCGGTCGTGCTGCTCGCCCACCAGCCGTCGGAGATCCGCAAAGCCGTCGAGGCGGGCGTGGACCTGCAGCTGTCCGGGCACACGCACGGCGGGCAGATCTGGCCGTTCCACTACCTGGTGCGGCTGCAGCAGCCGGTGGTCGCCGGCCTGAGCAGGCACAGCGACCGGACCCAGCTCTACACCAGCCGCGGCGCCGGCTTCTGGGGCCCGCCGATGCGCGTCTTCGCCCCCAGTGAGATCACCTTGCTGACGCTCAAAGCCCGCTGAGGTGGCCGCCGTCGTTGAACCTGAGCAATGACGGCGGTTTGCCCGTGGTGTAGCGGATGACGGTCAGCGCGGCGTTGTCGTGGTTCAACGACAGCCACCGCTCGGGCGGGGCGTCCAGCGCGTCCCGCACCAGCCAGCCGATCAGGAACGAGTGCGTCACCACCAGCACCGGGCCGTCGCCGGGCCGGGCGAACCGCGTCTCGGCCTCGTGCGCCAAAGCAGGACCGCGCGTGCGTTCCGACTCGGGGAACTGGTCGAAGAACTCGTCGTGGTCGGGAACGAAGTGCGGCACGAAGTCGTCCGCCGCGGCCTCGACCCGGCAGGGCACCTTCAGCACCTCGGCGATGATCGACGCGGTCTCGGTCGCCCGCGGCGCCGGACCGTGGTGCACCGCCGCGAAACCAGTACTCCGCAACCGTTCCGCGAGCAGCTCGGACTGCCTGCGGCCGCGTGCGGTCAGCCTCGACTCGTCCTTCGTCGCCTCACCGTGCCGGACCAAGTGCAGATCTCTCGTCACGCCGTGCAGTCTGCCTTGATGGCACTCGCGGCGTGATGGGCGTAGGTGGGTCCGGAGTTGTTCCAGTCCTGACCTCGCGTAAGAAGCTGCACGGTGAGGTTTCCGCTGGCCTTGAACTTCCCGACGCCGACCCACTGGCCGCGCTTCTCGACCTGCTTGATCGCGAACGACGCCATCGGGGTGCCGCCGATGCCGTTGCGGTCGAAGACGTAGTACACGGTCGGGTTACCGCCGACCTCCTCCAGGCTGCCGTTCGGGATGAACACCGAGACGTCGCAGCTGCCGGCGGCGGTGAACGTCCACAGCCCGTACGCCGAGGGGTCGTCGCGGCGCGCGTCGCCGGACATCGGGATGGACACGAACGTCGACCCGCACTTGCCGTCACCGTGGTCGACCCAGCCCTTGCGGCCGTCGCGGTACTCGCCGACGCTGCTGTAGCCACCGCAACCGGGCCCCATCGTCACCGACCTGGGGCCGCCAGGAGCCTTGTTGTCGGCGGGCGGCGGTGCGTTGACGGGCGTCGTCGTCGGCGTGATCAGACCTAGTGCCGACGACGCGAGCGTGGGGTCCATGCTGTTCGACGGCGCCGACGACGACTCGTCCGGCAGCTCCTCCGGCGGCGTGATCAGGCCGGGCACGTAGCTGTGCGAGGGCTGCGCGACGTTGGTGTCCCCCTCGCCCGACCCGCCGCTGAACGTCACGATCGCCACCCCGGCGAGGACGAGCAGCGCGACCACCGCGACGATCACGGCGACGCGCGGCGTGAGCTGGCGGCCCGGCGGCTTCTCCTCCGGTGCCGGCAGGTCACCGGCCGCGGCCCAGCGTTCGCGGCCCCTGGCGCGGGCGGCCTCCATCAACGCCGGGTCGGGCGCGAGGTGACGCTCGGTCGGTTCGTCGGGGTACTGGGTCGGCACGGAGCGCAGTGTGCCAGCACCACAGGGTCACCCGAACGCGTGGTTATTTCACCAATAGGTCGTTTGTGACCAATTAACCGCACGCTGTGTTGACGGGCAGACTGTTTCGTCTACGTTCCGTCACGATGAACAGGTAGGCCACCTGACCGTTCTTGACTCGTGAGTCAGGCTAACTACCGCCCCGCACCTGCGCACACTCGATCCGCCTGTGACACACGACCGGATCTTGTCCCGCTCGTCCGGTCACGGTCGGGAAACACCTGCAGCACGCCTTGATCTCACGGGCGGTTCAGCGCAGCAGAACCGGTTCGGAACGGCGGGTGAACCTGCCCGCAACGAGAAGCAACATCAGTCCGAGCACACACATAGTGAGGGTGAACCCGTAGATCCAGCGGAACCCGAACTGCTGCGCCACGCCGAGCAGCGCGCCCGAGATCATGCCGCCGACGACCTGGGTGTTGCTGAAGATCGTCGTGGCGTGGCCGGGCCGCTCGGGGTCGAGGCTCTGGAAGTACGTGATGCCCACCCCCATCACCAGCGAGATGACGGTGGCGTGCAGCACCTGCAACGCCAGCACCTGCCAAACGGCGTGCGTGAACAGCATCAGTCCGTGGTAGCTCAACGAGATCGCGGCACCGATCACCACGAGCTTGTGCTGCGACATTCGGTTGGCCAGCGCCCCGAACCACAGCATCATCGGGATCTCCAGCGCCGCGCACAGCCCCATCGCGAGTCCGGCGTCGCCCGCGGTGCCCTTCAGCTCGGTCGTGACGAACAGCGGCAGGCCACCCACCGCGAGCCCGACCGAGCCCTGCAGGAACACGAAAGCCGCAGCGACGAACGGGAAGCCGGCGCGCGTGTGGCCCGTTTCCTCGACCACCGGCGTTTCCTCGGGCTCCGCGGCCGGCACCGGCAACAGCACGGCGAGCACCGCGACGCCGAGCTGCAGCAGGGCCGTCGCACCGTACAGGCCCACCCAGCCGACGTTCGCGACGACCAGCGCGGCCAGCGGCGGGCCGGCCACCCACGCGACGGAGAGCAACGTGCGCAGGACGCTGACGACCATCGACGGTCCTTGTGAGACCTGACGGCCGTACGCGAAGAGCTGGGGCAGCAACGACGACGTGATCGCCACGAAGATCACCGTGGTGCCGAGCAGGAGCCAGTAGTCGCGCAGGACGGCGAACAGGCCGTAGCCGATCACGCCGGCGACACCGCCCGCGGCCAGCGTGTACCGGCGCTGGACCCGGCCGTCCGACAATTTGCCCAGGATCGTGCTGGCGACCACGGACGCGAGCGGGCTCGCGATCAGGAACACGCTGAGCTGGAGCGGTGTGACCTTGACCTCGGTGGTCAGGAACAGCGAGTTGAACGGCAGCGCGAACGCCATCGAGACGCCGCACACGACGCTGATGACGGAGAGTTGCAGGAACGTTCGGGACAGGAGCGGCGAGGATGTTCTCTCGCGAAGTGCCGTCACCGCTCCATCGTGCTTGTCGACCCGTCAATCAGGAACTGAATTTCCCATTCTGCGGGCAAAGTCTCACACAATGATCACCGCACCGTCGCGACGGTGATCCCCACCACCCCTGAGCAGTCCTGATCCGGTCATCTCGACGACCTGGCAACCGCCGAAGAACATGTTCAGCGCGCGGAATCGCGTCACCGGGAGTTCACTTTCCGGTCTGATTCCCGGTTCGACGTGGAGGTGGTCTCCACCCAGGTGCAGCCGGGGCGCGTCCACGGCGTCCTGGGCGGGCATGCCGCGGTCGAGGACGTTCACGAGCACCTGCAGGATCGCGCCGCAGATCCGGCTCGACCCGGCGCTGCCCAGCACGAGTTCGGCCTGGCCGTGCCGGGTGACGACGGTCGGCGCCATCATCGACGGCAGCCGGTCGCCGGGCGCGTGGCTGAAGAACCCGTCCGGTGACAGGTCCTCCTCGCCCATCATGTTGTTGAGGTGCACGCCCGCGATGGAGATGCCGGAGCCCGCGCCGTTCGTGGTGGTGACCGAGCAGGCCGTGCCGTCGGCGTCGAGCACGGAGATGTGCGTGGTGGAGCCGAGGCGGTTCAGGTGCGTCTTCGGCGCCGCCATCGCGCGGATGAGGTCTCGCTGCGACGGGTTGTCCGGCAACGCTTCCAGCATCTGCGTGAGCAACGCACCGCCCGCCGCGGGTGGTGGGTTCGTGTGCACGTCCCGCCCGCGATGGCGCACGTGCAGCGGTTCCCTGGACACGACCCGGTAGGCCGCGAGGTCCGCGCGCGAGAGATCGCCGCCGTCCGCGGTGATCGTGTCGGTGATCTCGGCCGCGATGTCCCCGGTGTAGAACGGGGCGGCGCCGTCCTGGCCGAGCCGGTCGAGCGCCTCGGCGAGCTCGGGCTGGACGAGGAGCTCGCCCTCCTCGAACGCGGTCAGGCCGGCACTGCGGGCGAGCGGCACCAGCAGTGAGGTGACGTAGGCCTGGTAGCGGTTGACCCGGTGGCCTTCGCGGGCGTGTTTCGCCGCCGTGGCCACGAGTTCGCTCAACGGCGCACGGCCGTACGTGGCGGCTTCGGCGGCACCGGCGGGCATGCCGTAGGCGGCGACGGAGGACGGTCCGACGTGGAACTCCTGCTCGGCGTCACCGAAGTGGACGATGATCGGGGTGAGCGGAGCCCTTGTGCCACTTGCGTTCCGGCCCGGCGCCTCGGCCGAGAAGTCCAGCAGCACCGGAGGTTCGCCGACCGGGGCGATGAGCATGTACCCGGCCGCGCCGAGACCGGTCAGCAGCGGCTCCGTCACGCACGACGTCAGCATCGCCGCGATGGCCGCGTCGACCGCGTTCCCCCCGTCGCGCAGCATCGCCGCGCCCGCCTGTGCGGTGAGCGGGTGGCCCGCCGCGATCGCGCCTCGCACCGTTGACCTCCACAAAAGAGAAGGCAATCAACGGTAGACCTGTCCGCGATCAGCGGACCACCCGACCCACTTACTTCTTCGTGGCCGTGTAGTTCCGGAAGTTGATGTACGTGTCCAGGATGTCCGAGGAGTCGCTCTGGACGGACCGGTAGATGCCCCACTTCGGGCGCACGTAGTCGCCCTCGTCCGGGATCTTGACACCGGAGCGCTTGCCCTGCGCCGCGATCGGCGCGCTCGAACCCGTGCCGTTGCGCAGCACGAAGCCGACCGTGCCGCTGGCACCCGGCGTGATCGTCCACTCGACGGTGACCCACTTGTCGCGCAACGGGGCCAGGTTGGTGGAGGCGATGTCCGGTGCGCCGGACGTGCTGAACGCACGCGCCCGGATGGTTTCGGTGCTACCGCTGCGGCTCAACGACAGGGTCGTCCACGGGCCGCCGTTGGTGCTGGGCGTCTTGGTCTGGAAGATGTGCGTGAACTTGCTGGTGCCGTGCAGGGACGACGGCATGTACATCTCGTACGAGATGACCCACGTCTCGCCGTTCTTCATCTTCAGCGCGTTGCCGTTGCTCACCATGCCTTTGGACTCGGTGCGCTGACGGTCGCCGCCACCGGTCGAGTCGCGGTCGTTCTTCCAGATGTTGAACCGGTAGTGATCACCCTCGACGACGATGTACTTGTCCTTGCGCTCCGGGAACTTGCCGGCCCGGTCGACCTCGATGCCCTCGAAGGCCTTGAGGCCGTCGGTCCCGGGGTTCGGGTTCCACGCGGGAGCCGCGTTGGCCGGGCTCACGGTGACGAGCATCAGGGCGGCGGCAGTCAGCGCAGCCCTGCGGGTGATGCGAGATTCCATCGTTCGGTGCGTCCTTCCTGGCGGCGTACGACAGGGGGAGCACATCGGGCGGCGGATCGATGCCCGTGCACGAAGGTAGGAGGTCTCTACCTGTTATGTCAACGAAAGTGACCGAGGTTGCCGACGCTTGACAAGATTCATCGGATTAGTTCCGCTGGAAACGCGATCATTCCTCATGAGTCAGGAGCGCAGGGCGAGGGCGAGCCGGACCGCGTCGGCGCGGGAGTGCAGGCCCGCCTTGGCGAACAGGTTGTTGATGTGCGTCTTCACGGTCGCCTCGCTGATGAACAGCCGCTGGGCGATCTCGCCGTTGCGCAGGCCCTCGCCGATCAGGTCGAGCACCTCGCGTTCGCGGGCGGTGAGGTCCACGCCCGGCTGCTCAGCGGGTCTGCGGCCGGCGAGGTCGAGCAACCGCAGCTGCACCGCCGGGTCGAGGATCGCGTTGCCCGCGTGCGCACCGCGCACGGCCTGGATGATCGTGCCGCGGTCGGCGTCCTTGGTCAGGTAGCCGCGGGCGCCCGCGCGCAACGCCGCCAGGATCGACTCGTCGTCGTCGAACGTGGTGAGCACGACGACCGGCAGCCCGGGGTGCGACTCGCGCAGCGCACCGGTGGCCTCGGCGCCGCCCATCACCGGCATGTTGAGGTCCATCAGCACGACCTCGGGCGCCAACTCCTCCACGGCGGCAAGGGCTTCCCGCCCGTTGGCCGCGGTGCCGACCACGGTGATGTCCGGGTCGAGGTCGAGCATGACGGCGAGCCCGTCGCGCACCGCCGCCTGGTCGTCCACGATCAACAGCCTGATCACCGCGGCAGCTCCATCCGCACCGTCCACCCCGCACCTTCCGGTCCGGCCACCAGTTTTCCACCCAGCAGAGCGGCCCTCTCCCGCATCCCGGCCAGCCCCATCCCGCTGCCGGCGTGCTGCTCCCCCGCCGAACCGGTGTCGGTCACGGTGAGCCGGACGATCTTCGGTTCGTACTCCAGCACCAGGCGCACGTCCGCGCCCGGTGCGTGCTTGTGCGCGTTGGTCAGGGCTTCCTGCGCGGCACGGATGACGGCCTGCGAGATCCCGACGCTCACCGGTTCCGCCGTGCCCTTGACGCGGAACGACGCGCCGTGGCTTTCCGCGAGCTGGGAGATCGCCTCCGGCAACGGCAGGGCGTTCTCCCGCAACGCGTGCACCGCGCGCCGTGTCTCCTTGAGCCCGGACACCGCCAACGCGCGTGCGCGCAGCACGGCTTCGTTGGCCTCATCGGTTTTGCCCGCGGCGTGCAGGGCATCTGCCATGTCGAGCTGCACCGCGATGCCCGACAGCGAATGCCCGACGACGTCGTGGATCTCGCGGGCGATCCGGCCGCGTTCCTCCAGCGCCGCCGCGTACTCGGCGGCGGCCTGCGCGGCGGCGCGTTCCCGGCGGATCAGGCCCAGCAGCACCGGCAGCCCCGCGGTGAGGCACAGCCACCACGGCGGCACGTCCGGAGCTCCCAGGGACTCGGCCACCCACGTCGACAGCATCCCGAGCACCGCGCCCGCGCCGGCCAGCGCGACCGCGACCTGCCGCGACCGCAGCACGCGTCCCGCCCTGCCGGTGGCGAGGAAGATCAGCGCGACCGCCGCGGTGGCCGGTGCCAGCGCGAACAGCGGTGCCGAGGCCAGCACGAACACCGCCAGCAGCGTGATCTGCCACCGTTCGGGCAACCGCTCGACCACGAACACGGACGTGACCGCCGCGGCGATGGCCACGGCGGTCACGGTCCAGGTCAGCGCGGGCAGGCCCGGCGGCCGGTTGACCAGCTGGATCACCGTGATCGCGGAGATCACCAGCGTGGCCACCGGGCGGAACAACTCGTCTGCGACCGTCATCGGGAGGAATCATGCCCGTTGCGGACGCCGTGCACCTTCTGCTGCCACGAGTCCAGCAACGGCGAGGTGCGGTGCGGCGCGCCCCGGCGTCCCTTCGACCACACGACCTGACCACGCACCCGGACGGCCTTGGACATGACGACCAGGCCCTCGGCGAGCAGGCCGGCGCCGACCACGAGCATCAGGCCGTTGGCCGCCGGTACCGCGTTCGGGCCGACCAGGTTCATCGCGAACGTCGCGGCGAACCGCACGGCGATGCTGACCGCCCACAGCACGATCGTCATGACCGTGTAGCGCAGCATCACGATGCCGTTCTGCTCGTACGTCCGGATGGTCAGCCCCCGCAGCGCACCGAAGACGACGCTGAGCACCGCGCTGGCCGCCAGGAACCCGAGCGCGGTCACCGAGTGCACCGACGTCTGCGCCAGCCCGATCACGCCGAACACCGCCGGGAGCACCAGCAGCCGCTTGCCCACGGCGGGCTCCCCCATCAGCCGGCGCGCCATCACGTAGATGATCACGGCGGCGATCAACACCACCTGCAGAGTCGCTGTCATGGCGGCAACGTTAGGAATTCGGGCAGCCCGGCGCGTGGGTCACGGGTTGGAGCTCGGGTGGAGATCCCTCTCCACCCGAGGGTTGAGAGGCGAGGCAAAACGGGTAAATCAGACGAATGGAGTGGATCATCCGGTTGATGGAGGCGCTGGGCTCGCCCGGCGCGGGACTGGCGGTGGCGCTGGAGAACCTGTTCCCGCCGGTGCCGAGCGAGGTGATCCTGCCGCTGGCCGGGTTCACCGCGGGGCAGGGCAGGATCTCGCTGCTCGCCGCCATCCTGTGGACCACCGCGGGATCGGTCGCCGGCGCGCTGGTGCTGTACGGCCTCGGCGCCTGGCTCGGGCTGGACCGGGTGCGGCGGATCGCGGACCGCCTGCCGTTCGTCTCCGTGTCCGATGTGGACAAAGCCGACGCGTGGTTCGACCGGCACGGCAACGCCGCCGTGTTCGCCGGGCGGATGGTGCCGGTGGTGCGGAGCCTGATCTCCGTCCCCGCCGGGGTGTCCGGGATGCCGATCGTCCGGTTCACGCTCCACACCGCGGCGGGCAGCCTGGTGTGGAACACCGCGCTGATCCTCGCGGGCTACGCGCTCGGCGAGAACTGGGAGCTGGTGGGCCGCTACCTGGGCTGGGTCTCCACGGCCGTGCTGGCCACGCTCGCCATCGCCATCGCCCGGTTCGCGGTCTCCCGCCTGAAGGCACGCCGTTCGTAGGCCACCGCCGCGGCCGCGATCACCAGTCCCGCCAGCGAAAGCGCGACACCGACCCACGCGGTGGAGGTGTAACCCCAGCCCGCCGCGATCGCCAGGCCACCGAGCCACGCGCCCGCGCCGTTGGCGACGTTGAGCGACGAGTGGTTCGACGAGGACGCGAGCGAGGGCGCGTCCGGCGAGGCGTCCATCAGCCGGATCTGCAGGGCGGCGGCCAGGATCTGGACGACGAACCCGAGCAGGAACAGGAAGAGGAACATGAACGCGGGAACGGTCGCGGTGAGTCCGAAGAGGACCAGGATCAGGCAGACCGCGACCAGGCCGCCGAACACCGAGCCCATCGCGGACCGGTCCACGAACCGGCCGCCGAACGTCGCACCGAGCGTCATGCCCAGCCCGAACACCGCCAGCATCCACGGCACCGCACCGGCCGGCAGCCCGGCGACCTCGGTGGTCAGCGGGGCGACGTAGGAGTAGACGGCGAACATGCCGCCGAAGCCGATCATGCCGGTGAAGATCGCGAACCACACCGTCGGCCGGCCGAACGCGCGGACCTCGCCCTTCATCGACGCGCCCTCGACCTTGGGCACCCGCGGCACCCACACCGCGATGGCCGCCGCCGTCACCGACGCGATCACCGCGACCGCCAGGTACGCGGTGCGCCAACCGATCTGCTGCCCCGCCGCCGTCGCGAGCGGTACGCCCACGAGGTTCGCCACGGTCAGACCGACCATCACGCGCGCAACGGCCGTGCCGCGCCGTTCGGGAGCAACAAGAGTTGCCGCCACCACGGCCGCGATGCCGAAGAACGCGCCGTGCGGCAGTCCAGCGACGAACCGCGACACGAGCAGAAGCGTCTTGTCCTGAGCCGCGGCCGACAGCCCGTTGCCCAGCGCCACCGCGAGCATCAGGCCGATGAGCATGCCTTTGCGGGGCAGCTTCGCCCCGAGCACCGCGATCAACGGCGCCCCGACGACGACTCCGGCGGCATAGAGGCTGATGGCGTGGCCGGCCTCGTAGTCCGGGATCTGGAAGGTCGCCGCGATCTGGGGCAGCAGCCCCATCGTCGCGAACTCGGTCGTACCGATGCCGAACCCGCCGAGCGCGAGCGCGGTCATGGCGCGGGTCGTGTTCAAGACTTCCCCAGACTGCAGACTAGTTAGCTACCGAAACGATTTTACGTCCCTTCTGACGCGCTTCAGAAGCCTTCCCGCCGGTGCCGCTGCTCACACCCCGCCCGAGATCGATGAAGGGCGCCTTACTCCACCTGAGGTGCAGTAAGGCGCCCTTCATCGAGAACTGGGTTCAGATGAACGGCACCTCGGCGAGGGTCCGCCCGTTGAGCGGCTGCGTCGCACGGGCGTTGCCCGCGGTGAACAGCCCCTTGAAGCGCGCGATGGTCGCGGCCGTCACGTGCTGCTCGCCCGTGAGGTACCACTCGACGCCCTCGGTGAACGGCGCCGTGGTGAGCGAACCGGTGTAGTGCAGCGTCTCGTGGCTGTACACCGGCAGCAGCCGGTTGAGGTCGATCGGCGCGATCTCGACCGGCGTCCCGCACTCCGGTGCGAGCGTGGCCAGCACGTCGTCCACGACCGAGTGCGCGCCGACGACCAGCGGAACGCCGATCACCAGCAGCTTGCCCTCCGCGCTGCGGTGGACGAGGTGCATCTCGAGCGGGGTGCCGTGGCCACCGAACCGGTGCTCGGACGGCGTGTGGAAGTGGAACTGCACCAGGTCGTACCGGGTGCCGGCGACGGTGACGTGCCCGGCACCGGGCTCGACGTCCGCCTCCTCGGTCTCCTCGTGGTCGCGGGTCGTGCAGCCGTCCGGCTTCGCCGCGTCCTTGCGGATGTACTTCAGCGCCAGCGCCGAGTGCCCGTACGCGACGTCGGGCTCGGGCGTGTCCGGGTCGAACCGGATCGCACCGAACGTGACGTCGACGGGGCTCTGCTTGGGCGTGACCGACTCGGCCGGACCGGCCGCGAAGAAGGACGCGGCGAGCGCCAGCGATAACAGAGCCGGAAGGGACCGTCTTGAGTTCATTGCGCCACTTTTCACCCGATCGAGTGAAAAGGGAGCGCGAGTGTGGTCCCGCTCTCACCATTCCGGAATTCACACCCGATCTCAATTGGCCTTCCGCCTCGGTAGGGTCTTTCCATGGGGTGGAACCTGACGGAACTCGTTGCGCGGCACCAGGTGCCGGGCGCGCAGGTCGCAGTGCTGGCCAACGGCGAAATCGAGGAACACTCAGCGAGTGCGCTGCCCCTCCGGACACGATCGTTTCGATCACGAAAATCTGGACCGCGACTTTGGCTCAGCAGTTGGTGAACGACGGCGTTCTCGATCTTGATTGTCCGATTCGTAGTTATTGCCAGATTTTGCGCTGAGCAACCCTTCCGCCGCGGAAACCGTCACCGCCAGGCCCCTGCTCACCCGCACGACCGGCGTCTCCGACGACGCCGTTGCGAAGTTCGCCGCCACCCTGCAGGTCATGTCCCTGATCGGTTCCGATGCGCACGGCCGCGCGAACTACCTGCACAACGGCGCCGCGGCGTACAGGATTGCCTGATGGTCACCGTCGCCGACATCCGTGCCGTGGCGCTGTCGTTGCCGCGTACCACCGAACACCTGATCCGCGACCGCGTGAAGTTCCGCGTGGGCCGGATCGTCTACGCGGCGCTGTCGCGCGACGAGACCGTGCTCGGTTTCGGCTATCCGCGCGAGGAACGCGAGGCCCTGGTCGCGAGCGACCCGGTCAAGTTCGCGTTCCCGAGCCGGTCCGACATGCGGTTCCAGTGGGTGCACGCCTCGATGGCCGAGCTGGACGTCGAGGAGATGACCGAGCTCGTCGTCGGCGCTTGGACCATGTGCGTGCCCAAGAAGGTCATCCGCGAGCACCTCGGCGAGGTCTAGCTTTAGTCAGCACTGAAATTACAGAAGCAACCAACACCGCGCTCGATCCACTCCTGCCCGGTCCACTCCGGGTACCGCTCGACCAGCACCGCCCGCACCTCGGCGGCGACGTCGGCGGAGTCACGACGGCGCCACGTCTCGTCCCGCAGCTCGCGCAGGTAGTCCCGCATCCCGGCGAGCACCTCGGGGCCACCGACCGTCCCGTGCCCCGGCACCACGATCCGCGGCGCGGACGCGACCAACCGGTCCATCACCTCGATCCAGCCCACCCCGGAGACGTCGGTGTCGTGCGGCGGGAACCACGGGAAGATCGCGAACTGACCGGTCTCGGCGAGGTCGCCGGTGAACAGCACGCCCGCGTCCGGCACCTCGACCACCTGGTCCCCCAGCGTGTGCCCGCGCCCGGTGGGCCTCAGCACCACCGAACGGCCGCCGAGGTCGAGGGTGCGCACGCCGTCGAACACCTCGTCCGGCACCGGCACGGACACGTCCGCCAGCCGGTCGGCGACCGCGCCGCCGAACCCGCGGAACATCTCCAGGTAGCCCGCGCCCTTCCGGGCGAGATCCAGCGCCTGCGCCCGGTTCACCAGGTAGGAGCCGACGAACACCGCGGCCCCGAAGGCGTGCTCCGGGTGGAAGTGCGTCGTCGTCAGGTGGATCCGCCGTCCGCGCGCGATCTCCGAAGCGAACGCGAGCACCTCCGAGGCGTTGGCAGCACCAAGTCCGGTGTCCACCACGAGAACGGCGTCGGTGCCACCGATGACACCGATGTTGGGCACGAGGCCGACGTGGCCGTTCGGGATCACCACCACGTCCGGGGCCACCTCGACGGCGGAGGAAACCTGGACGACCGGGTCAGGAAGGTTCATGCCCCAACCCCACCGCCAGAACCCACTGGCCGTCCAAGACCAAGTGCGCACCGCCGATACCGCACCAGTATCGTGGCTGGTCATGGAGCTGCGGACGCTGCGTTATTTCGTCGCGGTCGCCGAGGAGCTGCACTTCGGCCGCGCCGCCCGGCGACTGCACCTGAGCCAGCCGCCGCTGAGCCGGGCGATCAAACACCTCGAAGCCGACCTCGGCGTCACGCTGCTGCACCGCTCCCCCGCCGGCGTCACGCTCACCGAGGCCGGCCGGACCCTGTTGCACGAAGCCAAGGTCCTGCTCGACCACGCCGACCGCATCCGCACGACGCTCGCGCGCAGGACGCTCACCGTCGGCATCCTCTCCGACCGCGGCGCCGCCCGGATCGCCACCGCGTTCCGCCGCAGGCACCCCCACGTCGAGATCCGCATCCGCGAGGCCGACCTGACCGACCCCACCTGCGGCCTGCGCACCAACCAGGTCGACGTCGCCCTGACTCGCGGCCCGTTCGACACCCGAGGCCTCAAAACCCTGGTGCTGCGCGAAGACCCGGTCGGCGCGGTGCTGCGCGAGGACGACCCGCTCGCCCAGCGCGACCACCTCACCACCGCCGACCTGGACGACCGCACGTGGTTCCAGTTCCCGGAAGGCACCGACGAGATCTGGCAGAGCTACTGGAACGGCGGCCGGCCGCGCAGAGGCCCGGTCGTCCGCGCGGTGCAGGAGTGCGTGCAGTCCGTGCTGTGGAACGGGACCGTCGGCCTGGCCCCGCTCGGCCACGACCTCGGCGAGCTGAAGGTCGTGCCGCTCACCGACCTGCCGCCCAGCCCCGTCGTCCTCGCATGGGTCCAGGACGACCCGCTCACCTGGGCGTTCGTGGAGGCCGCGAAGCAGGCGTCGCTTTACATCTGACGCCCACTTGTCAAACCGACTTTACATCTCCTACCGTTTTGTCAAGGTAACGGGAGGAGCGGCGATGACAGGCACTGTCACAGAGAGCTCGACCGAGCAGTGGAAGGACCGCAAGCGCTACCTGTGGCTGATCGGCCTGGTGGTCCCGTCGCTCGCCTTCGTGGCGCTGGGGCTGCACGCGCTGACGGGCTGGGGCGTGTGGCTGTGGACCGGCCCGATCGTGGTGCTGGTGATCGTTCCCGCCATCGACCTGCTGGCCGGGCTGGACCGCTCCAACCCGCCCGACGAGCTGATCGAGGCGCTGGAGCAGGACCGCTACTACCGCTGGATCACGTTCCTCTTCCTGCCGATCCAGTACGCGGGCCTCGCGGTGGCGTTCCACACGATCGCGACCGGCGATCTGTCCGTTGTGGACAAGATCGGGCTCGCGGTGTCGATCGGCGCCATCGGCGGCATCGGCATCAACACCGCGCACGAGCTGGGGCACAAGAAGGAGAGCCACGAGCGCTGGCTGTCCAAGATCGCGCTGGCGCAGAGCTTCTACGGCCACTTCTACATCGAGCACAACCGCGGCCACCACGTGCGCGTCGCGACGCCGGAGGACCCCGCGAGCGCGCGGGTCGGCGAGAGCTTCTACCGGTTCTGGCCGCGCACCGTCGCCGGGTCGGTGAAAAGCGCGTGGCGGCTGGAGAAGAAGCGCTACGGCCGTCGCGACCGCCACCCGTGGCGGATCGGCAACGACGTGCTCAACGCGTGGCTGATGTCGGCGGTGCTGTGGGGCGCGATGATCTGGTGGCTCGGCTTCGGCATCCTGCCGTACCTGGTGTTGCAGGCCGTCGTGGGCTTCTCGTTGCTGGAAGTCGTGAACTACATGGAGCACTACGGCATGCTGCGGCAGAAGGTCGGCATCCCCGGCCGCGTCCGGTACGAGCGGGTGAACCCCAGCCACAGCTGGAACTCCAACAACATCGCCACGAACGTGCTGCTGTACCACCTGCAGCGGCACAGCGACCACCACGCGAACCCCGTGCGCCGCTACCAGACCCTGCGGGACTTCGAGGAGTCACCCGTGCTGCCCACCGGCTACGCGGGCATGATCCTGCTCGCGCTGGTGCCACCGTTGTGGCGCCGTGTCATGGACCCGCGGGTGCTCGCCCACTTCGACGGAGACATCAGCCGGGCGAACATCCACCCGCCGCAACGCGAGAAGGTCCTCGCCCGCTACCCGCTGCCGCCCGCGCCGGTCGGCTCCCAGTCCACTGAGGACACCGCCGCGCAGCTCGACGAGGGTGCCGAAGGTGCCCGCTGCCCAGGATGCGGTTACGTTTACGACGCCGCGGTCGGTGCTCCCCGCGAGGGGTTCCCGGCGGGAACGCCGTGGTCGGCCGTCCCCGACTCCTGGTGCTGCCCCGACTGCGGAGTGCGGGAAAAGGTCGACTTCGTAGCCATCGGAGCCCCATGACACCACTGCGTGACGCGATCCTGTCGGTCACCGCCAAGCTCATCACCGACCAGGGCTGGCAGGCCGTCACCATGGCGCGCCTGGCCGCCGAGCTGGGCGTGAGCCGGCAGACCGTCTACAACGAGGTGGGCGCCAAGCCCCAGCTGGCCGAAGCGGTCGTGCTCGCCGAGCTCGACCGCTTCCTCACCGTGGTCACCGCCGCGTTCGACGAGCACCCGGACGACGTGCTGGAAGCCATCCGCGCGGCCGTGCGGAACGTCCTGGAACTGGCGCAGGGCAACGCTTTGCTGCACGCCGTGGTCTCCGCGACGCACGGCGCGAACACCGAGCTCCTGCCGTTGCTCACCACCCACACCGAGGGCCTGCTGGACGCGGCGAAGGCCGTGGTGTCGCGGTGCCTGCAGTCCTACGCGCTGTCACTCGGCGGCCAGGAGCTGGACATCGCGATCGACCTGATCGTCCGGCACGTGCTCAGCCACGTGATGCAGCCGTCGAGCTCACCGACCGCGACGGCCGACGCGGTGACGTGGGCAGCCGCGAAACTGCTGGCCTGAACGTCAGGAGCCCAGCGCGGCCTGAAGCAGGTCGCCCAGCTGGTCGAGCTGTGCGGCCGACAGCGCGTCGAACGACGACTCGGTGACGCGGTCGACCAGCTCCTGACCTTCCGCGCGCAGCCGCGCCCCCTCCTCGGTGAGCCGGTGCCGCACCGCTCGCCCCGGCCCCGCCACCCGTTCGATGAGCCCGCGGTCGGCCATGCGCGCGGCCAGCGAGCCGAAGGACTGGTCGGTCTGGAACGTCAGCACCGCGAGGTCGTGCAGCGAGGCGTCCGGCTGCCGGTGCAGGTGGCGCAGGGTGTCCCACTGCACGAGGGACAGCCCGAGCGGCGCGAGCGCCTGGCTCAGCGCGCGGTGGTGACGGTGTTGCAGTCGCTTCACGGCGAGCGCGACGTCAGCGGGGCGGTGCTTCACACCCGAAAGCTTAACCACCTTGCTTATATAAGCAACCTTATCTAAGGTTCCTTACATGCAGACCACACAGACCTACCTCCTCCTGCACGGCGGAGGCGGCGTGCACACGATGACCAAGTTCGGCGACCTGCTGCGCGAACGCACCGGCGCCCAGGTGCTGGTGCCCACGCATCCGGGGTTCGGCGGCACCCCGAAACCCGCCGGGCTGACCGGTGTCGCCGAGCTCGCCCGGCACTACGTCACGATGCTGGACGAGCTCGGCCTGGAGAACGTGACCGTGCTCGGCAACTCGTTCGGCGGCTGGCTCGCCGCCGAGATCGCCCTCTGCGCGAGCCCGCGCGTCAGCGCGGCCGTGATCGTCAACGGGATCGGCGTCGCGGTCGAGGGCCACCCGATGACCGACATCAGCGGCTTCAGCCTCGCCGAGATCCAGGCGCACTCGTGGCACGACCCCGGCAAGGCACCCCGGCCCAGCGGCACCGGTCCGAGCCCGGACGTGCAGGCGCTGATCGGCTACACCGGCGCGTCCATGACCGACCCGACGTTGCTCGACCGGCTCCGCGACGTGCGGATCCCGGTGCACGTGCTGTGGGGCGAGAGCGACCGCATCGTCGACTCCGCGTACGGCAAGGCCTACGCCGCCGCGATTCCGGGATCGACGTTCACGCTGCTCCCCCGGACCGGTCACCTGCCGCAGCTGGAGACGCCGGAGGAGCTGCTCGAAGCGTTGCCCCGTTAGAAGTCGTCGCCGCTCGTCAGCTCGTGCTCGATAGCGTCGGCACGGGCGACCAGCAGGGTGAGCGGCCGCTCGAACTCCTCGCGGATGCTCAGGTCCTCCAGCGGCGCCGTGTGCTTGAGCAGCGCGAGACCGTCCACGACCGCCGCGCCACCGAACTCCGGCGCGCCGGCCAGCTCCAGGAAGCGGCGGAGGTCGACCTCGTCGGCACGGCCGACGGGCGAGGAGATCTCCACCCACTCCTGGCCGTCCAGGTCAGGCAGGTGGTGCACGGCCACCTGCTGAGTCCGCTCACCGGCCGTGTCCAGCCGGAAGCGCAACCAGTCGCCGGTCTCCTCCAGCACCTCGTACCGGAGCCGGACATAGTTGATCACATCGAGCCACGACGTCACGCCGCTACCGTAGCGCCCGCGAGCGCGCGGACACGCGCGAATCACCGGCATTCCACTGTGGACCGGCCGGACGAATTCGGCCCGAAAGTTCTTGCATCCCCTCCCGAAGGGCGCTACCGGCTGGTACGACCGGGTGAGCATCCCTGCGGCAAGGAGACAACGTGGTTTCCTCGGCTCTTCGCGCGCTGCTCGTGGCCGTCCTGGTCACCGGCCTGTGCGCACCTGTGCAAACTTTTGCGGCCCCTCCGGGCAGCAAGGACGTCACCGTCACCCTGTTCCAGTGGCCGTTCGCCCGAGTGGCCGCGGAGTGCACCGGCGTCCTGGGTCCCAAGGGCTACGGCTACGTGGAGGTGTCCCCCGCCACCGAGCACGTCCAGGGCTCCCAGTGGTGGACCTCCTACCAGCCGGTCAGCTACTCCGTCGCCGGTCGGCTCGGTGACGAGACGGCGTTCCGGAACATGATCACGACCTGCCACAACGCGGGCGTCAAGGTCATCGCCGACGCGGTGGTCAACCACATGAGCGCCGGATCGGGCACCGGCACCGGCGGTTCGAGCTACTCGAAGTACAACTACCCCGGCCTGTACAGCGACTGGGACTTCCACTCGTGCCGCACGGCCATCACGAACTACCAGGACCGGTCCGACGTCCAGAACTGCGAGCTCGTCCAGCTGTCCGATCTGGACACCGGCAGCGACTACGTGCGCGGCGCGATCGCCGGCTACCTCAACCGGCTGATCGGCATGGGCGTGGACGGGTTCCGGATCGACGCGGCCAAGCACATCGCCGCAGCCGACCTCGCCGCGATCAAGGCGAAGCTGACCAACCCGAACGTCTTCTGGGTGCACGAGGTCATCTACGGTGCCGGTGAGGCCGTGCAGCCGGGCGAGTACACCGGTTCCGGCGACGTGGACGAGTTCCGCTACGCCTACGACCTGAAGCGGATCTTCCTCAACGAGAGGCTCGCCTACCTGCGCACGTTCGGCCAGTCGTGGGGCTACCTGCCCAGCGGCCAGGCCAGGGCGTTCGTCGACAACTGGGACACCGAGCGCAACGGCTCCACGTTGTCGTACAAGGACAACTCGACCTACACGCTGGCCAACGTGTTCATGCTCGCCTGGAACTACGGCGCGCCGCAGGTCTACTCCGGCTACGAGTTCACCGACAAGGACGCGGGGGCTCCCACCAGCTCGGTGTGCTTCAGCGGCTGGAAGTGCCAGCACCTGTGGACGCAGATCGCGAACATGGTCGCGTTCCGCAACACCGTCGCCGGCACCGACGTGACGAACTGGTGGGACAACGGCTACCAGGCCATCGCGTTCGGGCGCGGCAGCAAGGGCTTCGTCGCGATCAACCGGGAGACCTTCCCGGTGACGCAGACGTTCCAGACCTCGCTGCCCGCCGGAACCTACTGCAACGTGCAGGAGAACGGCTGCGTCCGCGTCACCGTCGACTCGTCCGGCAGGTTCACCGCCACGCTGGGAGCGGGCACCGCGCTCGCGTTGCACGTCAACGCGCGGGGGTGAGCCCAGGTCAGGCCAGGTGGACCGACACCGCGTAGTCGCCGCCGCGGAACTCCTGCCGGTCCCAGGTGGCGAACCGCTCGGCGAGCCGCAGCCCGGCCCGCGCGCAGTGCTCGTCGTACTCCTCGACCGAATACCCGCGGTCGAGGCTGAACCCGGCGACCAGCACCTCGCCCACGTGCCGCGCGACACCCGCCACCAGCCTGTCCTGCGTCCCCGGCGCGGTGAACAACGGCACGTTGCCCGCCATGACGACCACGTCGAACGTGCGCTGGAGGTCGAGCTCGGCCAGGTCGGACCGCACCCACGTGATGTCCGGGGCGTGGGTGCGGGCGTAGGCGAGCATCGACTCGTCGAGGTCCGCGCCGACGACGTCGATGCCGTGCCTGGCCAGCTCGATCGCGACTCGCCCGGTGCCGCAGCCCGCGTCCAGCACGGTCTTCGGCGCGTAGGCGCGCACGAACGCCGCCTCGCCGTGCACGTCCACGCCCGACTCGGCGAGCTCGTCGAACCTGCGCTGGTACTCAGTCCCGTTCCACACAGCTCGCAGCCTAGGCCGCGCCTCACGCGTTCGACGTCGATGAAGGGCGCCTTCATCCACCTCAGGTGCAGCAAGGCGCCCTTCATCGAGCACTCGGCACAACGCGGACCCGAAGATCGGCGGCTACCGCAGCCGCGAGAGCGCTGCCAAGGTCGAGTGCATGACACGCTTTCTGCTGGCAGTGGCGTTGTTCGTGGCGGCAGCCGCACCCGCGCAGGCCGCACCCGCGAGATGGGTCGGCACCTGGGCCACGGCACCGTCCTCCGCCGTCCCCGGCACGGAGAACGGCTACCCGAACTTCTCGATCCGCAACATCGTGCACATCAGCGCGGGCGGCCGCGAGCTCCGCGTCCGCCTCTCCAACGCCTACGGCCGCACGCCCGTCCAGTTCGGCGCGGTGACCGTGGCCCGCGCGGCCGGCCCGGACACGCCCACCGCGGTGCCCGGCACGATGCGCACCCTGACCTTCGGCGGCTCCCCGTCGATCACCGCGCCACCCGGCGCCGACGTGGTGAGCGACGGCGTGGCCCTGACCGTCCCGGCCGACTCGGACCTCCTGGTCAGCGTCTTCACCCCGGCGCCGGGCGGCCCGGTCACCCACCACCAGCTCACGATGCAGAACTCGTACTTCACCCGCGACGGTGACCACACGGCCGACGAGTCCGCCGCCGCCTTCCGCGAGCGCACGTCGGTCTGGCACTACGTCTCCGGCGTGGACGTCCGCTCGTCGACCTTGCGCGGCAGCGTCGTGGCCCTCGGCGACTCGATCACCGACGGCGCCAACTCGACCTGGGGCGCGAACCTCCGCTGGCCCGACCAGCTCGCCGACCGCGTCAACACCCGTCTGGGCGTGCTGAACGCGGGCATCAGCGGCAACCGCCTCCTGCTCGACGGCGACTCGGCGGGCCCGAACGCCCTGGCGCGCCTGAACCGCGACGTGCTGACCCAGTCCGGCGTCCGCACGGTCATCGTCTTCGAGGGCATCAACGACATCCAGCAGACCCCGCACGAGACCGACCCCGCGAAGATCATCGCCGCGCTGAGGCAGATCGCCTCCCGCTCCCACGACCGCGGCCTGCGCGTGATCGGCGCGACCATCACGCCGTTCAAGGGCTGGCACAGCTACACCGACGAGCTGGAGGCGGTGCGGCAGGCCGTGAACGCGTTCATCCGCGCCGGCACGGACTTCGACGCGGTCGTGGACTTCGACGCGGTGATCCGGGATCCGGCCGATCCGCAGCGGATCCGGCCCGACTACGACCAGGGCGACCACCTGCACCCCGGTGACAAGGGGTTCGAGGCGATGGCGAAGGCGGTCCGGCTCTCCACGCTCTGACGACAACGGGTGCAGGATCACGGCACCGGCGCGTAGGTGTTGCCGGCGTGGTCGCGGCCGCGCGCGAGATAGATCCGGTGTTCGCCGGCCTTCAGGAAACGAACGGTCGTCGGCATGTACCGCATCGTGTAGCCGCAGCGCCGCGTCGTGCTGCGGTTCGGCGGGCTGCCGTGCACCAGCAGGGCCGAGTGGACGCTGCACGCGCCGCGCGCCAGCTCCACGTCGACCGCGCGCGACTCGTCGACCGACGTCTCCTGGTTGAAGAACGAGTCGGCGTTGCCGTGGTGCGAGACGGCCGTCAGATGGCTGCCGGGGATCACGCGCAGGCAGCCGTTCTCCACGGTGGAGGGGTCGATCGCGAGCCACACGGTGACGGCGTCGCCCGGCGGGTCGATGGTGTCGCGCCAGAAGTGCGCGTCCTGGTGCCACGGCACGGGCTTGCCGTCGCCCGCGGGCTTGCAGATGAAGTGCGACGAGAACAGCGCGATGTCCGGGCCGATCAGCGACTCGACGAGGTCCAGCACGTCCGGGTCGAGCAGCCACTCGAACAGCGCCGGGTCGGTCAGGTGCGGCACGTCCATGTGCTCGGGTCGCGCTCCGGCGGGCAGCGCCGCCAGCTTGCGGTCGAAGTGCCGGGCCAGCGCCTCGAACCTGGCCGGCGCCAGCAGGTCGCGGTACGTCTCGTAGCCGTCGGTTTGGAACATCTCCTCACCTCACGAGTAGGCCGGTCTCCTTGTCGTAGCGCAGAACGCGGGCGGCAGGGGCGTCGACGGTCACCGTGGTGCCGACGGCGGGCTCGTGGTCCTCCGGCACGACGTAGCCGATCTGGTCCTCGCCGCAGTCCAGCGTCACCAGCGACGTCACGCCGAGGTTCTCCACAATGGACACACAGCCGGTGAACAGGCCCTCGGCGGCGGGCGTCAGGTACTCCGGCCGCACACCGATGATCTCGGAACCGCGCGGCACCAGGTTCATGGGCGTCGAGCCGATGAAGTTCGCGACGAACGTGTCCGCGGGCCGCTGGAAGACCTCGCGCGGCGTGCCGAGCTGGCGGATCCGTCCGGCGTCCATGACGGCGATCCGGTCGGCCAGCGCCAGCGCCTCGGCCTGGTCGTGCGTCACGAAGACGGTCGTCAGCTCCAGTTCACGTTGCAGCTTCTTCAGGAAAGTCCGCGCCTCCAAGCGCAACCGGGCGTCCAGATTGGACAGAGGCTCGTCCAGCAGCAGCACCTCGGCGGACGCGGCGACCGCGCGGGCCAGCGCCGCCCGTTGCTGCTGACCGCCGGAGAGCTGGCCGGGGCGGCGATCCAGCAACCCGCCGAGCCTCAGCCCGTCGGCCGTGCGCACGGCGGTGTCCTGCCGCACTGACTTCGCCACGCCCCGCACCCGCAACGGGTAGGCGATGTTCTCGCCGACGGTCATGTGCGGGAACAGCGCGTAGTCCTGGAACACCATCGCGACCCGGCGGTCACCGGGCGGCAGCCGCGTGACGTCCCGCGCACCGATCCCGACCGCCCCCTCGGAGGCGCCTTCGAGGCCCGCGATCGTGCGCAGCAGGGTCGTCTTGCCGCAGCCGGACGGGCCGAGCAACGCGAACAGCTCGCCGTCGAGGACGTCGAGGTCGAGCGAGTCCACCGCCCGCACCCCGTTGGGGTAGACGGTGGACAGACCGGCGATCGTGATGCCCGCCATCAGCTCTTGATGCCTCCGTGGAACCGGAACCCGTACCGCTTGCTCACGAACAGGTACAGCACGACCACCGGAATCGAGTACAGCAGCGAGAACACCGGGATCACCCTCAGGTTGGCGCTGCCGCCCTCGTCGTAGAGGGTGCGCAGCAGCACCGCCGCCGGCTGCTGACCGACGTCGCGGAGCAGCAGGAACGGCAGCAGGAAGTTGCCCCAGGCGTTGACGAACGCCCACACGAAGATCGTCGCTACCCCGGGCCGCGCGACCGGCAGCACGACGTGGCCCAGCACCTGGCGCGGTGAGGCGCCGAACACCCGCGCCGACTCCTCGTACGAACGCGGCACGGCGTCCATGAAGTCCTTGAGGATGAAGATCGCCGCGGGCAGCATGCCGCCCGCGATCACCAGCGCCGTGCCGAACTGCGAGTTGATCAGGCCGAGCTGCAGCATCATCACGAAGATCGGCACCATCGCGGCCGTGCCGGTCACGACGCTCGACAGCAGCAACAGCAGGTACAGCAGGAGATCCCGGCCGGGGATCCGCACGCGCGACAACGCGTAGGCCGCCAGCGCGGCCAGGACCGTCGTCACCGCGGTCGCGATCGCGCACAGCACCAACGAGTTCATCAACGACGTCAGCGCGTACGGGTGGTCGAACGTCGCCGCGACGTTGGCCGGCGTCCAGTCCGGCCACCGCAACCCGAGACCGGGCTTCGCGTCGAACGGCGCCGAGGCCAGCCACAGCATCGGCACCGCGAAGAACACCAGCACCACCGCGATCAGCACGTAGAAGCCGATCCGCCGAACCATCCACAGAGGACTCACGCACGCCTCCGCAGCAACCTCAGGTACACCAGGGCGATCACCAGGTTGCCCACCAGCAGCAGCAACGACATCGCGGACGCGTAACCGAGCTGCCCGCTCTCCAGCGCCTGCCGGTAGATCAGCACCGGCAGCACCTCGGACTCGTGGTTCGGCCCGCCCGCGGTCAGCAGGAACGGCGTGAAGTCGTTGGCCGTCCACAGGCTGATCAGCAGGGTGTTCGTCAGCACGTGCCCGCGGATGTGCGGGAACACCACGTCCCGCACGGTCTGCCACGCCGACGCTCCCATCAGCCGCGCGGTTTCCAGCTGGGACGGCGGCACCGCGGCCAGCGCCGAGGTGTAGAGCAGCATCGAGAACGCCGTGCCGCGCCAGACGTTGAAGACGACCAGGCTGGTCATCGGGTACTGCACCAGCCACGCGGTCTGCGGCGACCCGAGCAGCACGCCGAGCGTCCCGGTGTCGCGGCTGAGCACCGCGAACCACAGGTACGCCACGACCGTGCCCGGCAGGATCCACGCCAGCAGGACGAGCCCCTCGACGGTCCGCCGCAGCCCCGGCCGCACCGTGCGCAGCAGCCACGCCAGCGCGAAGCCGAGCGCGTTCTGCCCGACCACCGCGGACCCCAGCACGAACAACGCCGTCAGCCACACCGAGTTCGTGAACAACGGATCGCGCACGGCGTTGAGGACGTTGTCCAGTCCCACGACCTGAGGGTGGGCCGCCGCGGGCCCGGTGAGCTGGTAGTTCGTGATGCCGATGTAGAGCGTCCAGAGCGCCGGGAACACGAGGAAAACCCCGATCAGCACCAGCGCGGGCGTCACGAACGCGACCGCGCGCCGCACGCCCAGCCCGGAGCTATCCAACGTTGCCCTCACCGACCGCCTTCACCAGCGCCTCGCGATAAGCACGAGCCGCGTCGTCCGGGCTCTTGCCCGCCACCACGTCCGCGGTCGCCTGCTGCAGTGCCGCCGACACCTTCGGGTAGTCGGCGAGCCCCGGCCGGTAGCGGGTGATCGGCAGAACCTTCTCCGCGACGAACGTCAGCATCGGGTCGCCCTTGAGCACCTGGTCGTTGACGTCCTGGCGCTGGGTGAGCTGCGCGGTGCCGGCCAGCGACTCCTTCACCGCCTCGGCGGAGTTGAGGAACTGCATGAACTCCCACGCCTGCTTCGGGTACTTCGTGTTGGGGTTGATCACCCGCACGCCACCGCCGGACATGCTCACGAAGTCCTGCCCGCCCACACCCGAGCCGGGTCGTCGAGCCGGTACCAACGCCCAGCCCAGGGCGGTGTCGCGGTCGGCCATCTTCGCCACGCCGTTGCGGGGCTCCAGCACCGAACGCCAGAAGTAGTCGCTCTCCAGCAGGATGCCGATCTTGTTCTGGCTGAACAGCTGGAACGACCGGTCGCGGCCCTTGGCCTCCTGCTGCAGCACGGGATCGCCGAGCCCACCGCCGTAGATCTTCTGGTACAGCCCCAGAACGTCCTTGAGCTGAGCCGAATCCCCTTGCCACTTCCCGTTCTCGTGGATCGGCCTGCCGGTGCCGGCCAAGGCGGGCAGCACGCCCTGCATCGTCGTCGCCTCGCCCATCGCGGTCCCGGCGTTGAGCTGGACAGGCGTCACGCCCGGCAAAGTCTTCAACCGGGCACCGGCGTCGAGCACGTCCTGCCACGACCTGGGTTGCCAGTCCGCGGGCAACCCGGCCTGCGCGAACAGCTTCTTGTTGAAGAACAGCACACGCCCGTCGGTGCCCATCGGTACGCCGTACCGCTTGCCGTCGAACTCGCCGAGCCCCTGCACGGCCTTGGGAATCTGGTTCCAGCCGTCCCAGTCGGTGTTGCCGACCACGTCGTTCAGCGGCTTGATCTGCCCGGCCTGCGCGAACTCGCCGAGCCAGATGCCGTCGATCTCGATGATGTCGCCGCCACCACCGGTCTTGAGGTCCAGCGCCACCTTGGTCTTGTAGTCCTCGTCCCCGGCCCCGTTCTGCTCGAACCTGACCGCCGCCGTGACGCCCTTCGCCTTCTGCAGTTCGGTGAACCTCGGGATCACCCAGTTCTGCAACCAGTTGGCGCCGCGGGCGTTCTTCCCGCCCGCCGCCGCGTTGGCGACGATCGTCAGCGTGATCTCCTTGGCGTCGGCGTTGCGCGCCTGATCGCCCTCCCGCGTCTGCCCCAGACAGCCCGCCGCGAGTCCGCACACCGCCAGCAGCCCGAACACCGTCGTCCGCCGCATCCGTGATCTCCCCACCCAGAGGACCAGTCGGTACGTCAACGACCAACCTGGCACCGGATCGGCGCGACCACAAGGGCATCCGTCTGGTGGAGTGACGCACAGCCGACTCACAGACACCGGCGGTATGGTCCAGACCGATGTCTGTCGAGTTCACCGTGCTCGGACCGCTGCAGGTCCGCGTGGACGGCCACGAGGTCGCGCTCGGCGGGTTCACCCGCCGACGGCGCGCGGGATCCTGCGGGACGCGCTGGCGTTGTGGCGCGGGCCGGTGCTCGCGGACCTGGTGGCCGACGGCGTCACGTGGCCCGCGCTCGTGGAGATCTCGCACCTGCGCGAGGAAGCGCTCGTGCGGGACCATCCACTCCGGGAACGTTTGCAGGGCCAGCTGATGCTCGCTCTCCACCGGTCCGGACGGCAGGCCGACGCACTGGCGGTCTTCCGCGCGGCACGGGAGCGGTTCGCGGTGGAGCTCGGCATCGACCGCGAGGACGACGCGGCACGGGCGGTGCGCGCGGCGTTCGAGATCACCGGTCGCCACCCGGCCGCGGCGGCGTGTGCACGGGTCCGGCGCTGGTCACGTCCGGCGATCGGCTGGAAATCAGCGGCACGTTGCTCGACGCGGGACTGCGCAAGGTCGCTCAGGCCGCCGAGGGCGAGGTCAGGACGTGCCCGGTGACCGACCGCACGCTCACGCCCGCCGGCGACGACACGCCGTTCGTCGGCCGGTCGAGCGAGATGGCCGTGCTGTGCGAGAGCTACGAGCAGGTTCGGCGCACGAACCGGCCGCGGCTGATCACGCTGGTCGGTGAGCCCGGCACGGGCAAGTCCCGGCTGGTCGGGGAGTTCGCCGCGGGGCGACCGGGACGAAGCCGTCCGGGCCTACCGGGAGATCGGCTCGGTCCCGGACGCGCGCGAAGCTCAGTGAGTCGCCAGTTATCGGCCGGAAATAGCTCGTTCGAGGGGACGAACCCATCGGTGTCAGGTCGACGTACCTGCGCGCCTCCCAGTTCCCCGGCCTCGCCGAGGTCTACGACCGCGGTGCGCCGCTGCGGAGGTTCCTCGTGGACAGGTACGCGGTCCGGTTCGGCGAGCTGCACCCGTGGTGCGCGACCACCCTCGCCACGCCGCGCATCGCCGGGATGCTCGACATCAGGCCCGCCACACCGGTCCTGTCGATCGCGTGGATGGCCCACGACGTCCGCGGTGTCCCGATCGAACGGTCGTGGGTCGTCCTGCGGAGCGATCGCGCGCACCTCACGATGCACCTACCGCGAACCGATCACGTCGTGCGCCGGTCGACCGCCTGAGAGCCCTTCATGCCCTCAGCGTGCCACCGGCACGTGGCCGAAGGCCCGTGCTGGGCTGGACCAGGGCCTCATCTGACCGTGGACACGTCCGCCCACACCGTCTTCAGGTCCGGGAACCGGTTGTGCCCCCAGACCTGCGCCAAGCCGTTGACCAGCAACAACCCCCGCTGTCGGCGCCCCAGGAAGCCCATCCGCCCCAGCTGGGGGAACCGGCCTGGTGTCCCGTCGTCGACCTCGACCCGCACCACCTGGCGTTCCGGCAGGTGGAGAACGCGCGCCCGCCGCGGTGGCGCGGCGTGGTGGTAAGCGTTGCTCACGAGCTCCGTGGCCACGACCATCACGTCGACCACGACGTTCTCGTGCATCCCCTGCAGGAGGCGCCGCACCTGTGCCCGCACGTCTGCGAGCGGCAGCATTCCCTCTGGTAGGACGAGGTCCAGTCGTTCGCCGGACCGTCCTGCGATACCCATCAGCGTCTCCCCGCGCCCTGTTGGTTCAAGGCAGGAGGTTCCGTACCCAGCAGCGCGCAGATCGAAACCCACCCAACTGGAATTCACATCTCCCTCGGCAGATCCGCCCAGACCACGGTGCCGCCGTGCGCGCGGTCGACACCCCAGCGATCCGACAGCCGGGCCACCAGCACCAGCCCGTAACCGCGCTGCGGGCTGGACACCTTCCGCAACGGCGGACGGGCGAGGCCGTCATGGGCGATCTCGACCCGGATCCTGCCCGTCTGCACCGCGACCCGCAGGAACGACGGCTCGGACGTGTACCGGTAGGCGTTGCTGACCAGCTCGTTCACCACCAGCAACACGTCGGCGACGCACTCCGGCTGCTCCCCGGTGAGCTCCAGCCGGACCCAGCGCCGGACGGTCGCCAGTGACGGCCGCTGCCTGCCCAGCGGCAGATGTGCCGGCTCACCCGCCCTCGCTGCCCGGTCGCGCGCCAAACCGCTCCTCGTGCCGAAGTTGATCAGGTCGGGCGCGGGTTACCCGACTGCATCGGCCACCAAACCATCACACAACGCGGGTGTGAGGTTTGTCCGTGGCCCGCTTCGAACTGTGCTGACCACTACGCTGCGCGCGTGAGGCGTTACTTCAGCGCGCTCGTGCTGGCACTGCTCGCCGCGACGGCCGTGGCCGTCCCCGCGCAGGCCCACGCCGAGCTCAAGAGCAGCAACCCGGCGTCCGGCGCGACCCTCGACGCCCCGCCCAAGACCGTCGAGCTGACGTTCAGCGACACCGTCAGCCTGCCCGACGGTGACGCGATCACCATCACCGGACCCGACGGCGCGAAGTGGCCGATCAGCCAGGCCCACGCCGTCGACAAGACGATCACGGCGACGGTCGGCGCCGACGCGATCGCACACGCCGGGGCGCACACACTCGCGTGGCGCGCGCAGTCCGACGACGGAGACGTCATCTCCGGCACGCTCACCTTCACGGTGAGCCTGGTGGCGCAGACCTCTTCCGCCGCCTCGACGACCTCATCCGTGACGATGAGCGCGCCGGTGACGAACGCTCCCCCGTCGACCACGCCGTCATCCGGCGGCGTGCCCGCCTGGGTGTGGATCCTGGTGGTCCTGCTCGTGGTCGTGGGCGCGGTCCTGCTGATCCGCCGTCGCAAGACGTAGCCTCCTGCGCAGGAGGTCGCGTTCAGCCGGGTGCTCCGCCAGGTCGAGCGCGGCCTCCAGCGCCGCACGCGGGTCCTCGCCGAGCCGTTGGAGCAGGTCGGCGCGGACGGCGTGGAACAGGTGGTAGCGGCCGAGGTCGAGCGCCTCGACTTCGCGCAGTGCGACTTCCGGTCCTTGCGTTTCGGCGACCGCCACGGCTCGATGCAGTGCCACGACCGGGCTCGGCGTGATCGCCAGCAGCTGGTCGTAGAGCGCCACGACCTGATGCCAGTCGGTGGGCGGATCGCTGTGCACGGCGTTGATGGCGGCCTGGATCTGGTACGGACCCGGCCGGTTCCAGCGCAGGCAGCGGCGCACGATTTCCTGGCCCTCGGCGACCAGGTCCGCGTCCCACCGCCGCGGGTCCTGGTCCTCGAGCAGCACCAGTTCCCCGTCGCGCAGCCGGGCTTCCCGCCGCGAGGCGACCAGCAGCATCAACGCGAGCAGGCCCCACACCTCGGGTTCGTCGGGCATGAGCCCCGCCAGCACCCGGCCGAGCCGGATCGCCTCGGTCTCCAGCTCCTGTCTGCCGAGGTAGCCCTCGTTGAAGATCAGGTAGACGACCGCGAGCACCGCCTTGAGGCGTTCGGGCAGGTCGGCGTCCCGCGGCACCCGGTACGGGATGCGAGCCGCGCGGATCTTGCCCTTGGCCCGCACGATCCGTTGCGCCATCGTCGGTTCCGGCACCAGGAACGCCCTGGCGATCTCGGCCGTGGTGAGCCCGCCGAGGAGCTTGAGCGTGAGCGCGACCCGGGCGGGCAGCGCGAGCGACGGGTGGCAGCAGGTGAAGATCAGCCGCAGCCGGTCGTCGGGCACGTCCTCCACCTCCTCCTCCGGTTCGTGCTGGAGCAACGCGACCTGCGCGTACTTCTCCCTGCCCTTGGTGTCGCGGCGCAGCTTGTCGATGGCGCGGTTGCGGGCGGTCGTGATGATCCAGCCCGCGGGTGCCGGTGGAACGCCCTTCACCGGCCACTGCTCGGCGGCCGTGGTGAAGGCGTCCTGCACCGCCTCCTCGGCGAGGTCCAGGTCGCCGAGGACGCGGGTCAGGACGGACACCGCACGGCCGTACTCGGCCCGGAAGACGTGTTCGATCATGCGAACGCGATCGGCCTCACCTCGACCGACAGCGGGCTCAGCACGGTCGCGAGCCGCCGCCCCCACTCCAGCGCCTCGTCGAGGTCCTCCGCCTGGATGATCGTGAAGCCACCGATGTGCTCCTTGCCCTCGGTGAACGGGCCGTCGGTCATCAGCACGTCGTCGTCCTTGGCCTTGAGCACGGTCGCGGTCGACGGCGGGTGCAGACCGACCGCGAACACCCACGCGCCCTTGGCCCGCATCTCCTCGTTGAGCCGCTCCAGGTTCGCCATGATCGGGTCGAGGACCTCGGGCGGCGGTGCGTCACCATCGGGCTGATAGATGCTGAGCAGGTACTTCTGGGTCATGATGTTCTCCTTTCACCCCTGGTACGAACGCGAAAGGCTCGTTTCGACAGCCGTATAGTGTCGATCTGTGACAGAGCCGGACGAGGGCGCCAGCCGGATCGCCGACAAGCTGAACCACCTCTTCCGCACAGTGCGCCGGGGCGAGGACGAACACAGCAACAAGGCCGTGGCCGAGGCTATCGCCGAGCAGCAGGGCGTGCCGATCTCCCACACCTACATCTGGCAGTTGCGCACGGGCCGGCGCGACAACCCCACCATCGGGCACCTCACCGCGCTCGCGACGTTCTTCGGCGTCCCCGTCGCCTACTTCCTCGACGACGCCGAGAGCGCCAGGATCGACCAGGACCTCGAGCTGCTGTCCGCGATGCGCGAGGCGGGCGTCACCGAGATCGCCCTGCGCACGGCCGACCTCTCCGACGGCAGCAGGGCCGCGGTGTCCGACATGATCAGCCAGCTGTGGCGGCTGGAGCACCCCGGCGCGGACAAGTGAGCCAGGACCGGCTGACCGAGATCGTCGCGCTGCTGGACGTGCCCGACCCGTTCACCGTCGAGGAGCTCGCCCACCGCATCGGCGCCGTCCGCGGCCGCCCGATCGTGCTGCGCGCCGCCGACCTGCCGGCCGACGGCCCGAGCGGCCTGTGGATCGCGACCCGCACCACCGACCACATCCGGTACGCCGCCGGCACGAGCCCGTTGCACCAGGACCACATCGTGCTGCACGAGCTCGGCCACCTGCTGTGCGGCCACTCGGCGCCGCAGCCGGACCCCGACACGATGCTGAAGTTCCTGATGCCTACGCTCGACCCCGCGGTCGTCCGCTCGGTGCTCGGCAGAACCGCCTACAGCGATCCGGAGGAGCGGCAGGCGGAGATGTTCGCGATGCTGGTGCTCGAACGCGCCCACCGGCTCCCGTCCCGGCGCCGCCGCCTGTCGCCGGAGCTCGCCGAGGTGCTGGACCGCGTCGAAGCCGCGCTGGGGGCCCACCGGTGAACCAGACGCTCCTGGTGGCCATCGTCGCGGTCGGCTGGGCCGCCCTGGGCCTCCGCCTGTACCTCCTGTACCGCGGCCGCACCAGCGCCGCGACCGCGTGGATCTGCGCGTCGGTCGCGGCGTTCGCCCTCGCGATCACCCTTCAGATCGCCTTCGTGCACGCCGCACTGGACTCGGTGACCACGCTCAACACCGCGGGCACGCTCTCCAACTGCGCCACGCTTCTCGCCGCTGTGACCGCCCAGTGCGCTCTTCGCAGCACGGTCAATCCCGACGTGGTCGTCCGGCCGCGTCTGTTGTGGACGGTCGCGGCGATCGTGCTGATGCTGGTGCTGTTCTTCACCACGCCGTCGAACTACGCCGCGAAACTCGCGTCCCAGGACGCGCCGGTGCAGATTCCCCTCGTGTCCGCCGCCGCCTTCGTGTTCGTGACCGGCCTCGCCGTGCTGGCCGTGGGCCTGATGCGCACGGCCTGGGCGTACCGGCTGATCGCCGAACGGTTCTCGCTGCGCTACGGCCTGCTGTCGTTCGTGCTCGGCGCGGTCTGCAGCTTCGCGTACGCCGTGCTGCGGCTCACGGACATGCTCACCTACCAGCTGGGCATCGACATCCTGTGGTTGCGGGGAAACCTGCTCGGCAAGCTGTTCGGCCTCACGACCGTCCTGGTGCTCGTCGGCGTCCTGCTGCCCATCGCCGGAGCGCGCCTCGGCCTCGACCACCTGGCCCGCTGGTGGCGGATCAACCGGTGGTACCGCTCGCTCCACCCGCTGTGGAAGGCCCTGCACGACGAGTTTCCCGCTCTGACCCTGGACGTTCCCACCGGCCGCAACGTCTCCTTCCGCCACCCGGAGCACGCGTTGTACCGGCGGATCATCGAGATCTGGGACGGCAGGCTCCGGCTGCGCCCGCACCTCGACCCGTCCGCGGCGCCCGGTGACGGTGCCGCAGAAGCGGCTCTGATCGCGGACGGGTTGCGACGCCGCCGAAACGGCGTCGCGCCCACCGACGGCCGCTCGGCGCCGGACAACCGGCCGGACGACCCCGACGCCGAGCTCGACTGGTTGATCGCGGTCTCGCGGGCACTGCCCCGCTGAGCCCGGACGACGCTCCGGTCAGACGTTGAAGTGCCTCCACTGCTGGCTCTTGTTGCCGTTGACGCACGGATAGAGAGTGATCGGGGTTCCGTCGTTGTAGGAGGTCAGGTCCATGCACATGTTCACGGCCATCGCGGGCATGATCGTGCCGTCACTACCGGCGGCCCACACCTGGCTCAGGTGGGTGCTGTCGCAAGGTCGCAGGTGCACCACGGCACCGGGTTGGTAGGAGCTGACGTCGAGGCACTGGTCCGCTCCGTAGCTGCGGATCCTGCTGCCGTTGTCGTCGTAGAACTTCTGGCTTTCGCGACCGTAGTGGCACCGGTACAGCGTGAGCGGCGTCCCGGACGCGTAGGACGAGAGGTCCCAGCACCCGTTGACACTGCCGACGTTGTACGTCGTGTAGTTCCCGGCCGCGGCGGCCTCGCTGGTACCGCTCAACCCGACCATCGCGACGATCGCCGCCGCGATCGCGATCCCTTGTGAAACACAGCTTCTGACACGCAAGTGGGCGCCCTTCTCCCGATTTGTCACGTCAGGGCCTGCCACTTCTGGCTGCGCTGGGAGCCGCACCACTCCAGGGTCAACGGCGTTCCGTTGTTGTAGGAACGCAGATCCATGCACAGGCTGGCATTGCCCAGGCTGTAGATGGTGTCGTCGTCGGCGTGACGCCACTTCTGACTGGTGCCCCCGTGGCAGACCTCCATGTGCACCACCGCACCGACGGTGTAGGAGCTGACATCCATGCAGAGACGCGAGATCTTGCTGCGGAACGAGTTGTCGCCGTACTCGAACACCTGACTGTCGACCGAACCGTTGCACTTGTACAACGTCACCGGAGTACCCGCGGCATAGGACGTGAGGTCCATGCACCCGTTGACACTGCCGACGTTGACCAGCTGGACCAGAGTTCCAGCCATGATCTTGCTCCTGGCGGCCGCGTTACCGGTTCCGGTCAACCCGGTGAGCGCGGAAGCGACCACCGCCAGAACCGCGAATCCCCGTAGGACAAGGCTTCTTGAGCGCATGCTTCAACGTCTCCCAGACCTGTTTGGCGAATGACCACAGGCGGAGCCCCCAGTGTCGCTCCCCCATCGCGCGGCTCCCCAACCGCACACGGGAAGCCTCTCGTGAGCACCCGGACACTGTCAACCTCAGTTTGGATCTTCTGCCGGAGTGTTCAACTTCAGCTACGTCCCAGGCGGCCTCGTGCACATTGCCACGGCGACGACGGCAGTGCTGGTGCCGCCCACCCCCAGGTTGCGCGGCACCAGCACAGCGCCGCACGAGCCTGTCGCAACAGCCGCCACATGTCAACTTCAGCTTCCCAATGACGAATGAGACATAAACCTCAGCTGTAGCGAGCACTGGAAAGAGAGCGCGGTGAACCCACCACCCGTCCGCAGCCAGGTGGTGGGGTCCCGGTCAACCGAGGTTCAGTTGTGCGCGGGCACGCAGCTGTTCATCGAGACGAGCTGACGTTTCATGCGTTCCCGCAGCAGATCGATCACCTCGGTGACCGTGTCCGCCTCCGCGTACGCCTGCACCTCGACCCACTTCAGGTCGAGCCGGGCGTGGGCGTGGATGACGGACTTGTCCGAAGTCAGGTTGACCCAGGCGAAGTCGACCCGGTCGGGCGCGTACCGGTCCAGCGAGCCGATCCGCGCCGACGCGTAGTCCCTGGCCTGCTCCGGAATCGCGTCCGCGAGCGAGACCTGGATGTAGTCCATCGACACCTGCCTCCTCAAGACCACGCGACAACGCCGCGTGGCCAGTCCGACGATACGAATCCGATCGCAACGCCGAACCAGGCGTTGGTCCCGACAGCGCAGGGTCTTTCTACTGAGATGGTGCAGTTGTGCGCGCTAGTGATGTCACTGGACCAAAGCGGACAGACGCTGGTCGAGCTGTTCCTCGGTCGGTGAGCCGGTGAGCAGCTCGAAGGTGCCGTCCTTGCGGACGAACGCGAACGTCGGCTGGGCGGTCACGCCGAACCGCTTCCACACCGCCCCGTCGAGGTCCGCCAGGTGCGGGAAGGCGGTCATCCTGTGGTCGGACACGAACTTCTTCATCGCGTCGAGCTTGTCCTCGGCCGCGACGCCGACGAACTCCACCTTGTCGTGCCGCTTGGCGATGCCGTCGACGGTCTCCGCCTCGGCGTTGCACGACGGGCACCACGGCGTCCAGAACCACAGCACGGCGGGCTGACCGACGATCTTGTCACCGCGGAACTCCGCTCCCTCCAGCGTCTTCGCGGTGAACTGGAACTTCTCCGGGGTGGGCGCCTTCCCCGCGCACCCCGTGAGCAGCAGCACGACTCCCAGCAGTACTCCGAGGATGCGCATCGGGCTCCTCACCTCCTGTCTGGGCGTACGGCCTTGCGCCTCCTCCGGTTCAGCCACCACGCGCCCGCGAGCACCAGGACGACCGCGAACGGCCACGGCCCGAGCGCGCCGACGATCTCGGCCAGCCGGTTCTGGAACCAGCCGGCCGCGCCCACGACCGGGTCGACCGCACTGCCGCCGGCCAGGAACAACCGCAGCTCGTAGACGCCGTAGTAGGTCACGTACGCACCCATCACGACGAGCACCACACCGCCGATGCGCCCGACGTGCGGCAGAAGCTTCCTGATGCGCGGTGCGAGCAGAGAGCCGGCCACGGCCAGTGCGGTGACCACGAGACCCATGCCCAGCGCGTAAGCGACGAACGCGATGAAACCCGACTCCAGCGACGCACCGACGAGCACCAGGAACGGGCCGATCGTGCACGAGAGAGACGCGATGGCGAACGCGATGCCGTAGCCGTACATCGACCAAAGGCTCTTCGGCGCGGCCTGCACCTTCGGCAACCGCAGGTAGAGCTCGCGGCCGAGCAGCAGGAGCACACCGATGGCGAGCATGGCGAGCCCGATCACGACCGTCACGAACGGCAGGTAGCGCTTGAGGGTCGTGGCGATCGGCGTCAGGACGAGTCCGAACAGCCCGAAGAACGTGACAAAACCGGCAGTCATCACCAAACCAGACGAAACGGCGCGCCCGGTGTTGTCCCGCGCGATGAGTGCCAGATACGCAGGCAGCATCGCGAACCCGCACGGGTTGACCGTGGCGAGCATTCCGGCGAGGACCGCTAATGCGATGTCGTTCACGGCGGCGACGGTAGTGTTGAGAGGTGCCGATCCAACAGTGGCTCGAAGCCATCCCACCTCTGCTCGTGTACGTGATCGTCGGCCTGGTGATCGGCATCGAGTCGCTCGGGATCCCGCTGCCGGGTGAGATCGTGCTGGTCACGTCCGCGCTGCTGGCCTCGCAGCACGCGGAGCTCAGTCCGTTGTGGATCGGCGTGTGGGCGAGCGCGGGCGCCATCATCGGCGACAACTTCGGCTATCTCATCGGCCGGCGCGGCGGGCCGCGGCTGTTCGCCTGGATGGGCGAGAAATTCCCCAAGCACTTCGGCGAAACACAGCTGAGCCACGCCCGGCGGGTCTTCCAGAAACGCGGCGCGTGGGCGGTGTTCTTCGGCCGTTTCGTGGCGCTGCTGCGGATCCTCGCCGGACCGCTGGCGGGCTCGCTGCACATGAACTACGGCAAGTTCCTGGTCGCCAACGCTCTCGGCGGCATCGTGTGGGCGGGCGGCACGACGGCGGCCGTCTACTACCTCGGCGTGGTCGCCGAGAAGTGGCTGAAGGGCTTCTCCTACGCGGGCCTGGCGATCGCCGTCGCGGTCGGTGTCGCGGGCATCTTCGTGATGAAGAGGCGGTTGGCCAAGAGCGGGGAGAAGGCCGACGAGGACGAGATCACCCTCGCCTGAGCCGGGAACGCCTCGACCGTGAGCGCGGCAGCGGGCCTGACAGCCTGAATGCCGCGCTCAACGCTGCCGACCCCGGCGGCTCCAATCCCGACAAATAAGCCAGACACACCTTGTGGCTCCCCGATTACGCGCGGTATGGTCTAGACCTTCACCGCCGCCGCGATGTCAGCGCACCTACGCAACAACATCAAGGCAAAGGAAGTCACATGAAGAATCGACCCAGGCTTGCTGCCGCTGTGGCAGGCGTTCTGGCGGCTCCGTTGGTCCTCGTGGCTCTCCCGACCGGTACGGCGTTCGCGCACGGGTACGTGTCGTCGCCTCCCAGCCGTCAGGCCCAGTGCGCCAACGGCACCTTCAAGGACTGCGGAGCCATCCAGTACGAACCGCAGTCGGTCGAGGGCCCGAAGGGCCTGAAGAGCTGCAACGCCAACCTGTCGCAGTTCGCCGTGCTCAACAACGACAACAAGGGCTGGAAGGTCACCAGCACCGGGCGCTCCGTGACGTTCCACTGGACGTTCACCGCCCGCCACCGCACCCGCGACTACGACTACTTCGTCGACGGCCGCAAGGTCGCGAACTTCAGCGGCAACAACCAGCAGCCGCCGGCCACCGTGTCGCACACGGTCAACGTGGGATCCGCGGGCAGGCACAAAGTCCTGGCCGTCTGGAACATCGCCGACACCTCGAACGCGTTCTACTCCTGCATCGACATCAACGCGAGCTGAGCTAGTCGGCGCGTGAGGTCCCCTTCCGCTCACGCACCAGCTTCTCGACGTCGAACGGCATGAGGTTCAACGGCGGGCCGGACAACGGTTTCCGCAACGCGTCGAGGATCTTCGCGTTCATCTCCTCGATGATCGCGCGGGCCTCGTCGTCGGTCCCGGCCGCCAGGGCGCGCGCCTTGGCGGTCTCGGCCTGCTTGCGCAGGACCAGGGAAGGGGGCAGCCCTGCAGTGCCCTCTTCCTCCCGCACCTTCTTCTTGAGCCACCAGTCCTCCTCCAGCGGCTCGCCCGCACCGGGCAGCGGTTTGCCGGCGCTGGGCAGGTCGTCGAACTCGCCGCGCTCCTCGGCTTCGCGGATCTGCCTGTCGATCCACGACTCGAAGCCCATGCCGGGCGGTTTCCGTTGCGTCACGGGGAGAACCTCCTGACCGCGGCCTGCACCGCCTCCGCGAACGCGGGACTGCCCTTGTGGCCGCTGTCGTCCACCAGGGTCAGTTCGGCGTCCGGCCACGCCTGCGCGAGCCGCCACGCCGTGTCGGCCGGGCAGCTCATGTCGCGCCGGCCGTGGATCAACGCCGCCGGGATGCCCGCGAGCTTGCCCGCGTCACCGAGCAGATCCCCGACGAACCCGAGGTTCGCGTAGTAGTGCGCGCAGATCCGCACGAACGCGATGAGGTCGTCCGACGCCCTGTCGCTGAACATGTCCGGTGTGCCGAAGTCCTCGAACGAGAGAACCGTGTCCTCCCACCGCGCCCACTCGATCGCGGCCTGCTCGCGCGCCGCGGGATCCTCCATCAGGTCGGCGTAGGCGCGCACCACGTCCGGCGCGTTGCCGGCATGCGCGCTGTACCGGGCCCACGCCTCCGGGAAGAACCGGGAAACGCCCTGGTACAGCCAGTCCAGCTCGCGCCGGGACGCCGTCGTGATCGCGATCAGGATCATCTCGGTGACGCGCTCGGGGTGCCGTTGCGCGTAGGCGAGCGCGAGCGTCGTGCCCCAGGAACCGCCGTACACCAGCCACTTCTCGATGCCGAGGTGCTCGCGGAGCTGCTCGATGTCGGAGATCAGGTGGTCGGTGGTGTTCACGCTCATGTCCGCGGCCGGGTCGCTCGCGTGCGGCGTGCTCAGGCCGCAGCCGCGTTGGTGGAAGACCACGGCCTTGAACTTCCGCAGGTCGAACGACTTGCCCGCGTTCTTCGCCGGAGCGCCGGGCCCGCCGTGCAGGTGCACGGCGGGCTTGCCGTCGGGGTTGCCGACGATCTTCCAATAGACCTGGTTGCCGTCGCCGACGTCCAGCATCCCCTGGGCAGGAGGCTCCATGACCCCAGAATAGCTAGATCGTCAGGAGCTTCCAGTTCAGTCCGGCGTCATCGGACCGGTAGACCTCGGCGAACTCCTGACCGGGCCCACCGCGCACCAGCGTGGCGTGCCGGGCGTCGGAGAACGCCAGGTCCTCGAACGCCGGACCGCCGAGCGTGAGCGGCGTGGTCCACTTGTCGCCGGGACCCCGGTGCACGAACGACCAGTCGCGTCCGGTCGCGGCCACGAGCGCCGCTTCCTGCGAGATCGCGAAGCCCGTCGTGATGCCCTCGCGCGGCGGCACGCTGACGGTCTTGAACACACCGTCCACGGCCTTGCGCAGCTCCTTCGTCATGTTCCCGAAGCCGGGATCGAAGCTGCACAGGGCGTAGCGGTCGGTGCCGACCGTGCCGAGCCGGGTGGCCGAGAAGACGTCACACGGCGCGGTCTCCTCCTGCCAGCCCGCCGGAGACCGGGTCCAGTACCGGTTCTCCTGCCCGAACGTCGCGAGCGACACCTGGCCGTCGGCGATGGCACCGAAGGCCTGGCCCTTCACCTCGACGCCCGGCACCGGCTGCCACGAGCCGAACCACAGCTCGCGGTGGAACAGCCGCGACGACGTGCCGTCGTAGATCACCGCGAGGAACCCGGAGTTGTCGAACCCCAGCGCCCCCGCGGTTCCCTTGATGCCGGACGGTTCCCAGCGGGTGCCGCCGTTGCTGGTGACGAACAGCTGCTCGCCGTCGGTCACCATGCCCGCGGCGTCGTTCGCGAAGAGCACCCGCAGCCGGTCGGTCTCCGGCACCGACAGCGGCGGCGTCTTCACCCGAGTCCACGACGCGCCGCCGTCGAGCGTGCGGACGAGCTGCACGCACTTCGCGGTCGGGCACACCGTGTCGACGCCCAGCACCCAGCCGCGGTCAGCCGACACCCACGACGTCGACGCGGGTACCACCCCGGTGCTCGCGTGCGCGACCGACGCCGCCGCCGCGGTCAACAACAGTGAAATTGCAAGGACAGCAATGCGTTTCCCCCACATCGCCTTCTCCCCTCAAGAGGCTGATTCCCACTCAACACCTCTTGCCCGTGAAGCGGCAACCACCCAGACCGCCACCAGCACGCCCGCGCCGCCGCCGAGAACGAACGTCAGCCGCGGCCCGGCCGCGTCCAGCAGCAGACCACCACCGATGTACGAAACCGCTGCGGCGACACCGATCCCGCCGTAGAAGTTGCCGAACACCCTGCCTGTTCGATCACCGGGCACGAGCCGCTGGATCAGCGTGCTGTGCGCGACGTCCATCGCCGCGATGCCCAGCCCGCGCACGACCTGCAGCGCGAACGCCGACGCGACGCCCCACGCCAGACCGGTGAACAGGTTGCCCGCACTGCTGATCGCGAAGCCGGTGACGAGCAACGCGACCATGCTCAGCCGCGAAGACCCCTTGGCCAGCAAGGCATATCCGGTCAGCAGACCAATGCCCACCGCGCCGAGGACCACACCGGCCACCCTCTCCGGCGCGCCGAACACCACGACGGTCAGCTGCAGCACCGCCACGTCGTCGATCGCCGTGCACGCCACGACCCCGCAGAAGCCGAGGAAGACGATCCGCAACGCCCTGTTGCGCCAGATCTCCCCCAGACCTTGCCTGGCGTCGGCGAAAACGGACTCGCCGGGCACCGACGGCACCACGAGTCTCGGCAGCCGCAGCAACAACAACGCGGACGCTGCGAACGAAACGGCGTCCACGAGCAGAACTCCGCGGGTGTCCAGGAAAGTCAGCAGTGCGGCGGCGAGGAACGGCCCGATCACGTCGGCGCTGTTGGTGCCGAGGCCCAGCGCGGTGTTCGCCTGCCCGAGGTCCTTCTCGGCCACCAGGCTCGGCACGGCGGCCCGTGACGCGGGGATGAAGATCTGCCCCAGCACCGCGCGGATGCCGACCAGCGCGAGCAGGACCGGCAACGGCGGCAGGGTGAACGCGATGACCGCCAGCAGGACGCCCTGCGCCACCTCGCAGGCGATCATGACCGTACGCCGGTCGAACCGGTCGCTGATCACGCCCGTCAGCGGGCTCAGCAGTGACGGCGCGAAGTCGCCCACGAGCAGCAGTGCGGCCACCGCGACGGCTTTTCCCAGCACGGACTGCACGTGCAGCATCAGCGTGACCAGGCTGAGCGCGTCCCCCACGACAGAAACGACCCGTGCGGTGCTGAGCACGCGCAACGGGCCGTTCTCCTTCAGAAGCGTCAGCACGCGGTCATCGTGCCAACACCTGTTCGAACTGGTCAGCCAATTTGTTCATGATCTTGGCGTAGGAGGCAAGCAGCAGAACCACGGCGACTGCCTCGCACACCGTCCACCTCCGAGATCAGGCTTACCTAACCCAGCAAAGGACCTTTACAAGATCGCGCACACCGGTAGTTTGGTAACCGTGCGGAATCAACTGACGACAGTGCGTCGAATCGCTGTCGTCGTCGCACTGGCGCTCGTCGCGGTGTTCGTGCTGTATCCGGCGTGCCAGGCCGAGACCGCGCACCACGGTGCGTACGTGCCGGGCATCTCCGGGGAGTTCTGCCACCACGGCGACGCCCACCACCTGACCGCCGCCTCACCCGCCGAGGCCGCCGTTCAGACCGGCGCCACCTTCCTCGCCGTGCCGGACGCCCACGGCGAGCCCGCCGCGCGTCCCGCCGCCACAGGACCGTCGTGTCTCAGGCGCTCCGAGCCGTCCAGCTCGGGGCGCGCACTGCTGCTCGATCTCGGCATATCCCGGACGTAGACCGGCCCGTTCCGCGCGCCACGACAGGACTTCCCGTGGTCCTGCCGTCGCTGTCGCGCGCCTTCCGAACCGGCCCGTCCCCATCTCTTCTGAGGGAATCTCCATGTCTGTTCCCGTTCTGGACCGCAACACGCCCGCAGGGATCGTCGGCAACACGCCCGTGCTGTGGATCGACGAGCTCTCCCGCACGTCCAAGTCCGGTTTCTGGGCGAAGCTCGAATGCGCCAACCCCGGCGGCGGCATGAAGGACCGCGCCGCCCTGCACATGATCGGCCGCGCGCTGGAGCGCGGTGATCTGCGCCCGGACGGTCACGTCGTCGAGTCGACCAGCGGCACGCTCGGCCTCGGGCTGGCGCTCGCCGGGGTCGTGCACGGCATTCCGGTCACGTTGGTGACCGATCCCGGCCTGGAGCCGATCATCCGGCGGATGCTCCGCGCCTACGGGGCCACCGTGGATCTCGTCGAAAGCCCGCACCCGACCGGCGGCTGGCAGGAGGCGCGGCGCGCGCGGGTGGCCGAGCTGCTGTCCACGGTGCCGGGCGCCTACTGCCCCGACCAGTACAACAACCCGGACAACGTGGCCGGGTACGCGCCGCTGGCCGACGAGCTGGCCGCGCAGCTCGGGCGCGTCGACGTGCTGGTGTGCGCGGTGGGCACCGGTGGCCACTCCGCCGGGGTGGCTTCGGCGCTGCGCAAGCACTTCCCGTCGTTGCGACTGGTCGGCGTCGACACGATCGGGTCGACGATCTTCGGCCAGCCCGCGCGGACCCGGCTGATGCGCGGGCTCGGGTCGAGCATCTTCCCGCGCAACGTCGACTACCCGGCGTTCGACCAGGTGCACTGGGTGAACCCCGGTGAGGCCGTGTGGGCGTGCCGGACGCTGGCGTCGCGGCACTACGCGAGCGGTGGCTGGAGCGTCGGCGCGGTCGCCCTGGTGGCGTCCTGGCTGGCGCGGACCTGCGTGGCCGGCACGAGGATCGCCGCGGTCTTCCCGGACGGGCCGCAGCGCTACTTCGACACCGTGTTCAGCGACGAGTACTGCGCCGCGCACGCCTTACTCGACGTCGTCCCGGCCGCCGACCCGCTGGAGATCTCCTCACCGGGAGAGCGGGAAGTGCTGTCCTGGACCATGTGCCGGTCCGTTGTGGACCCGCTGGCGGTGACCGCGTGATCACGCAGTTCCGCTCGTTCGACCGAAGCGTGCAGTTGTTGCTGCTCAACCAGTTCAGCATCAACGTCGGCTTCTACATGCTGATGCCGTACCTGGCCGCGCACCTGTCGGTGACGCTGGCGCTCGCCGGGTGGGCGGTCGGACTCGTCCTGGGGGTGCGGAACTTCGCGCAGCAGGGCATGTTCCTGATCGGTGGCACGCTGGCGGATCGCCTGGGGTACAAGCCGTTGATCGTGGCGGGCTGTGCGTTGCGGACCGGCGGGTTCGCGTTGCTCGGGCTCGTGGACGGGCTGCCGGCGCTGGTGATCGCGTCGGCGGCGACCGGGTTCGCCGGGGCGTTGTTCAACCCGGCCGTGCGCGCTTACGTTGCCGCGGATGCTGGTCCACGGCGCGTGGAGGCGTTCGCGTTGTTCAACATCTTCTACCAGACCGGAATTCTGGTGGGGCCGTTGATCGGGCTCGCGCTGACCGCGGTGGACTTCCGGCTCACGTGCCTGGTCGCGGCCGGTGTCTTCCTGGTGCTGACGGTGCTGCAGTGGCGGTCGTTGCCCGCGCGGGCCGGCACGTCCTCGGGCGACTCGGTGCTCGCCGACTGGCGGCTGGCGTGCTCCAACCGGCGGTTCGTGCTGTTCGCGGCGGCGATGACCGGGTCGTACGTGCTGTCGTTCCAGGTCTACCTGGCGCTGCCGCTGGCCTCCGGCTCGACGGTGCTGACGGCAGTGCTGTTCGCCGTGTCGGGCGTGCTGGCGGTCGTCGGCCAGCTGCGGGTCACGGCGTGGGCCCGCGCGCGGTTGGGTCCGGACCGGTCGTTGACGATCGGCGTGCTGGTCCTCGGCCTCGCGTTCCTGCCCGCCGTCCTCGGCGGCTGGACCGGGTTGATCCTGTGCGCGGCGCTGCTCGCGCTCGGGACGATGGTGGTGTTCCCGTTCGAGATGGACAAGATCGTCTCGTTGTCCGGTGACCGGCTCGTGGCCACGCATTACGGCCTCTACAACACGGTCGTGGGCGTCGGGATCCTGCTCGGCAACCTGCTCACCGGAATCGCGTTCGACGCCGCTGCGCGCGCGGGTGTGCCATGGGCGCCGTGGCTCGCTCTCACGTCAGTGGGACTCGGGTGCGCGTGGGCGTTGAAGAAGCTGTCGACCGCCGTGCTGGCGACCACCGCCTGACCGGGAACTGAACCCGGTCGGCCGTTCGGCCGTAGGCCTCCTCAGAAGTCCGACTACGACTGCTGAGGAGGCCGCGTGCCCGGCCGACGTGCTGCAAGGACCACCGCTCTGGCCGCCGTGATCGCCGCGACAGTGGTGTCGCTGCCGTCGGCGCACGCGCAACCGGCCGAGGACGCCCTCAAGACGTACAACGACCTGACGCAGCAGGCCGAGAAGCTCACCCAGGACCACCTCAAGGCCACCGGTGACCTCGCGAAGGCCAACGCGATCGTGGGCATCGCGACGGAGGCGGAGAAGAAGGCGCTGGCCGAGTCCGAGCAGTACCGCGGCCAGGTCGACGTGCTCACCACGGCGTCGTTCGAGGGCGCCCGGCTCAACAACCTGTCGGCGTTCCTGACGTCGACGTCCCAGCAGGACTTCCTGGAGCGGATGCAGGCGATGAACATCATCGCCGCCGACCAGAACGCCGCTGTCACGCGCATGAACGCCACGTTGAACGCCGCCAGGAAGGCGCGGGCCGACGCCACGGCCGCGGCCGCCGCGGCGGAGAAGCTGGTCAAGGACGTGACGGTCCGCAAGGCGGCGATGGACGAGCAGGTGACGGCCGCGCGCACCAAGTACCAGTCGTTGTCGGCACCGCAGAGGCAGACCTTGGCGGCGTCCGGTCCCAAGGTGACCGTCGCGGCGCCGGCGGGAGCGGCGGGAGCGGCGCTGACCTTCGCCCTGAACCAGCAGGGCAAGCCTTATGTGTTCGGTTCGAACGGACCCGACTCGTGGGACTGCTCGTCGCTGGTGCAGGCCGCCTACCGGTCCGCGGGCGTGAGCATCCCGCGCGTCACCTACGACCAGGCGAAGATCGGCCGGGCGGTGAGCCGCGCCGAGGTCGCGCCAGGCGACCTGATCATCTACTACTCGGGTCAGTCGCACGTGGCGATGGCCGTGGACAGCGTCCGCGCGGTGCACGCGTCCACCGAGGGCGTGCCGGTGAAAGTTGCGAACATCGACTCGATCGGCCCCATTTCGGTGATTCGCCGGGTCGTCGGGTGACGCTTCTCTCCCACCCCCCGATAAACCGATGTAGACGACTGTGAGAGCGTGCTGGCGAGTGAACTGTTGAGGACCCGGTGGTAGACGAACAGAAGGCCGTTCCGTAACCTGTCCGAGACCTTCGGCCCAGCAGTTAACCCACTCGGGGCAGACGCCAAGGTTGCCGCCTCACGCGCAGTAGTTCTCGCGGGGGCGGCTGCCAGGACAAAGGAGGACCCGCGACGTGGTGTCGCAACCCTCACGCCGTACCGCGCGTGGAGCGCTCGTGGCGACCGCTGCTGTCGTAGCCGCGGCTCTCCCCACGGCTCCGGCCACCGCACAGCCTTCGGCCGCCGACGCGCTCAAGAAGTACAACGAGCTCTCCGAGCAGGCCTCCAAGCTCAACCAGGACCACCTCAAGGCCCAGGACGACCTGAAGGCCAAGCAGGCGGAACTGGACAAGGCCAAGAGCGACCTCGCCACCGCCCAGAAGGCCGAGGAGTCCCTCCGCGGCCAGGTCGACGTCATCACCGAGTCGACGTTCGAGGGCGCGCGCTTCAACCAGATCTCGGCGCTGCTCGTGAGCGACTCGCAGCAGGACTTCCTCAACCGCATGTCGGCCATCAACATCCTCGCGGCCGACAACGCGGAGGCGATGAAGAAGCTCACGGACGCGGTCAACGCGGCGGACAACGCCACGAAGACGGCCAACGAGGCCACCGAGGCCTCGAAGAAGCTGCTCGCCGAGATCGAGCAGAAGAAGGCCGACCTCGACAAGCAGCTCGCCGAGGCGCAGAACCAGTACCGGTCGCTGAGCCAGTCCGTGCGCAACCAGCTGGCCAACTCCGGCGACATGTCGAACATCTCGGTGCCGCCGGGCACCGCGGGCAAGGCGCTCGAGTTCGCCCTGCAGCAGCGCGGCAAGCCCTACGTCTACGGCTCGAACGGTCCGGACACCTGGGACTGCTCGTCGCTGATCCAGGCCTCGTACCGCTACGCGGGCGTGACCATCGGCCGCACCAGCTACGCGCAGGCCACCGCCGGACGCCCGGTCAGCCGCAGCGAGGTCAAGGCCGGCGACATCATCGTGTACTACTCCAGCCAGTCCCACGTGGCGATGGCGGTGGACGGCATCCGTGCCGTGCACGCGTCGACCGAGGGCGTGCCGGTGAAGATCGCCGACATCGACTCGATCGGCCCGATCAGCACCATCCGCCGCATCGAGGGCTGACAGCGCTTTTCGTTCGCGCCCCCTTCCCGCAGTTGCCGGGAAGGGGGCGCTTTCGCTTTCACTCCAGTGGGTGCACGTGCCGCCGTGGCCGGGCGAGGTGCGCCGCCGTTGGCTAGGTTCCGGTTCGGGCACCGCCGGTTCCGGCGGTCAACGTCCGAAGTGGAGCGTTCATTGGACACCTTGGAAGCCGGGCAGGAACTCACCCGCGGCCAGCAGCTCACCAGCGCGAACGGCTACATGCTGACCCTCCAGTCCGACGGCAACCTCGTTCTCTCGGAGAACACCGGCACGGTCTGGGCGAGCGGCACCGACGGCAAGGGCGCCGTCCGGGCCGCGCTGCAGGACGACGGCAACTTCGTGCTCTACTCGAGCGACAACAACGCGGTCTGGGCCACCAACACCGCGGGCAACGCAGGCTCGCGCCTGGTCCTGCAGAACGACCGCAACCTCGTCGTCATCGGCGGTGACGGCAGCCCGAAGTGGGCCAGCAACACCAACACCGACAGCCCGCAGGCCGCCCCGGAAGCCGCAGCCCCCGCCCCCGCCCCCGCTCCGGCTCCGGTCGAGGAGGCACCTGCCGCGCCGGCCGTGCAGACCTACACCGTGCAGGGCGGCGACACGCTGTGGGCGATCGCCGAGCGCTACTACGGCGACGGCAACCGGTACGGCGAGATCGCGTCGGCGAGCGGCATCTCCAACCCGGACCTCATCCACCCCGGCCAGGTGCTGACGATCCCCTGACCTGCGGCGCTGGTCATCTGGATGTGGAACGGCCCGGACTTCTCCACGGAGGGGTCCGGGCCGTTCCTCGCGTTGGTGACCGGGTTGGGACGGATGACGAGACGGGTCGATTCACCTCGCACCCAAAGTCAAGCCCCAATCGCAGTCGTGCGTGGTTGCGCTGGCACCGCCGATTTCCGGCATTACCGCTTACCGGGTCGGCATCAG
>NZ_JBEXJN010000050.1:0-68339 GCF_040609115.1 Lentzea sp. NPDC004782 | reverse complement strand
GATCCCTTCCTCCACCTGGTGTGGATGAAGGAGCCCTTCATCCACGTAGCTGCCCGGCAGGCGGGTTGCGGACAAGACCTCGGCAGGGTGCTCAGAGCCCGCTGCGGTTCTCCACGAGCCACGTCGCGACCTGGTGCAGCTTGACGTTCGTCGACTGCGAGGTCTCCACCAGCATCCGGAACGCGGACGCGGTGTCGACGTCGTGCCGTTCCATGAGGATGCCCTTGGCGGTGGCGATGATGTCGCGTCTCTCGACGGCTGTGCCGAGCTGGGCCTCTCGCTGCGCGCCGATCAACGCGATCGCGGCGTGCGTGGCGAAGAGCTGACCGTCCTGTTCGGTGCGTTCGTCGAAGGCGTCGACGTGGCTGGAGTAGAGGTTCAGCGCACCGAGCGTCCGGTTCGTGACGAACAGCCGGTAGGACAGCAACGAGTGGATGCCGTTGCGGGCCGCCGCTGGGCCGAAGGCGGGCCACCGGGGCTCGGTGCCGACATCGCCGACGCGGAAGGTCCGGTGTTCGGTGATGGCGTCGACGCACGGTCCTTCGCGCAGGTCGTACTGGAGTTCGTCGATGACCTCGACGATCTGGCCGGTCGGCTCGACGGTGCGGATCGCGCCGTCTGCGATCAAAGAGATGCCGGCGTGCTGAGCGGACGGTATGTGGTCGATGGCGGCCTGCACGATCGCCCGCAACGTCGCGCCGACATCTCGTTCCGCCTGCAGTGTTCGTGCAACGTCGCTGAGCGTCTCGGCGAGCTCTCTGAAGCCGCCGCCATCAGCCGTGCCCATGATGTCCTCCATCACCATGTCTTGATGGTGGGACTCATACCCTCCTCGACGGCGAACCAAACATCGGACTTCACTTGGCAGGCGGGCGATTCCGCTCGGACGTGGTTCGCCGGAGCCGCCCTGACGTGACACTCTGACCACGTGCGCACCACCGAAGGGGACACCGGGCCGCAACAGCTGCGTTCACTCGTCGACGACCTCGCGGCGGTGGTGTGGCAGGCCGACGCCCGGACGCGCCGGGTCACCTTCGTCTCGCGGCACGCCGAGCGGATGCTCGGTCATCCGGTTCGGCGTTGGCTCGACGAACCCGCGTTCTGGACGTCGATCGTGCATCCGCAGGACCGCGCCGAGGTGGAACGCGTGCGCTGGAGCGGGGAAGCCGACGAGTACGAGCTGACGTATCGCGTGCTCGACGCCGGCGGTGACGTCCTGTGGCTGCGCGAGAAGGCCCGTGTCCACAGAGACGAGGCCGGAGCGCGGCAGCTGCTCGACGGCGTGCTGGTCGACGTCACCCGCGACCGCGCCGACGCCGACCGCGAGCGGTTCCTCGGTGTGCTGGACCGGGAGTCGCAGAAACTCGACGACGCCGAAGCCCTGATGTCGCTCGCGACCCGGTTGCTCGGCGAGCACCTCCACGTCGACCGGTGCGCCTACGCCAGGGCCGAGGAGGACGAGAACCACTTCGTGATGAGCGGCGACCACGCGACCGGCCTGCCGCCGTTGCCGGGACGGTTCGCCATGCGGGAGTTCGGTTCCGGGGCCTTGCGCGCCATGCGGGCCGGCGAACCCTGGGTGGTCGTCGACAGCGCGGACGACCCGCGGCTCGACGAGGAGGACCTGGCCGCGTACCAGGTGACCGGCATCCGCGCGGTCATCTGCCTGCCGTTGCTGCGCGGTGGGAGGTTCGTCGCCGCCATGGCGGTCCACCAGGCGAGCAGACGGCAGTGGACGCAGGACGAGATCGACCTCGTCTCCGTGGTGGTGAACCGGTGCTGGGAGTCGATGCAGCGCGCCCACGCCGATCGTGCCTTGAGGGACAGCGAACAGCGGCTGCGGCGGCTGATCGACCGTTCCACGGACAGCATCTGGGTGCTCGACCGAGAACTGCGGTTCGTCGAGGTGAACCCGGCCGCGTGTGCGCTGCTGGGGTACCGGCGCGAGGAGCTGATCGGCCGCAACGCCGCGGACCTGGTCGTGCTCGACGAGGACCAGGATCGTCCGGAGCTGGCCGACCAGATGACCGCGGTGTGGACCATGCGGTGCTCCGATGGTGCCACCGTGGCGTTGGAGCTGAGTGTTCAGCTCACGCCGACCGGATTGCAGGCCATCGGTCGCGACGTGACCGAGAGACAGCGCGTGGAGGCCCAGAGGGAACTTCTGCTGCAGCGCGAGCACGAGATCGCGAGTGCCCTGCAGCTGAGCCTGCTGCCGCGGGAGCTGCCGGTGCTGGACCGGCTCGACACCTCGGCCCGCTACCTGTCCGCCTCGACCCACGCGCAGATCGGTGGCGACTGGTACGAGGTGCTTCCGATTGCGGACACCGTCGTCGGTTTCTCGGTCGGTGACGTGGTCGGCAAAGGCCCGACCGCGGCCGCGGTGATGGGGCAGCTGCGCAGTGCGCTGGCCGGTTATCTGCTGGACGGGCACTCGCCCGCGGCGGCGCTGGAGCGGTTGGACACGTTCGCTTCCAGGGTCAACGGGGCCGCCGGCAGCACCTGCGCGTGCCTCACCTTCGACTGGGCGACCGGGCAGCTGTGCTGGGCCGGCGCCGGGCACCCTCCGCCCGTGGTGGCCGGCGACGGGGACGCGCGGTTGCTCGCGGGTGGTGTGGGCGCGGTGCTGGGCACTCGGGGGCGGGCGCGCTACGGCGAGGCCGGCACCGTGCTGGTGCCGGGTGCGTCGATCGTGCTGTACACCGACGGCTTGGTCGAGCGGCGCGGAACCGTGCTGGACGCGGGTCTCGACCGGCTGGTCGGCGTGGTGCGCGCCGAGCACCGCAGGGGAGCGGCGGAACTGGCCGACGCCGTCGTCGACGTGTTGCTCGCCGACGGCCAGGACGACGACGCCGCGCTGGTCGTGGCCCGGTTCCTGCCGCCGCCGTTGCACCGGACCGCGCCGGCCGAGGCAGGACAGCTGTCCGTCCTGCGCCGCGCCGTCTCCGACTGGACGGCGATGGCCGGCCTGTCCGAGGACCTCGCCTACGACGTGCTGCTCGCGTACGGCGAGGCCGCCGCGAACGTCGTCGATCACGCCTACGCCGGCAGATCCGGCACGTTCGACACCCACGTCACCCGAGTGGGCACGACGGTGCAGGTCACCGTCGCGGACCACGGCACGTGGCGGCCCGAGCCGGAGGACCCCGGCCATCGCGGGCGTGGTCTGCACCTGATCCGCACGATGGCCGACGAGACCGATCTCGACAAGGGCGAGTCCGGCACGACGATCCGGTTCGGGTTCTCCGTCGCACCGGCGACCGCACCCACCGGCGTGCCGTCACCGGTTGTCCCGGTGCCGGCCGACACCGTCGATCTGACCGCGGAAGACGGAGCCGGAGACGTCCTCGTCCTTCGCCTGACCGGTGACCTCGACGCGCACACGTCCGGCCCGCTCCGCGATCCGCTGCTCGGACACGTGGACGGGTCGGCCGACCGGCGCGCGATCGGCCTCGACCTCACCGGTCTCGGCTACCTCAGCAGTTCCGGCGTGGCACTCCTGCTGGAGCTCGCGGAGCACGCGCGCGGAGCCCGGCGTGAGCTTGAGACGATCACTCTCGCCGGCAGCGCACCCGACCGCGTCCTCGCGTTGTCCGGGCTGCGCGACGTCTTCGGTGTCCGCAGTCCTCAGCCTGCTCCGTAGCACTGGAAGCCCATGTCGGTGTGGCCCTGCTGCACCGCGGCGAGCGCGTCGGCCGGGGTGTGGCCGTTCGCGAGCAGCCGGTGGAAACGCAGCATGAGTCGCTTGCTCGCGTGGTCGGGCACCGGGACGACGGACGCGACGAGGGTCCGGGTGCCCAGTGCGAGCAGCGCGGCCGCCAGCCCGAGCAGCTCGTCGCCCGGCCGCACCTCGGAGTTGGCCGTGTCGCACGCCGACAGCACGACGAGCCGTGGAGGTTCGGTGAGGTGTTCGAGGTCGTACACCGTCAACGGTCCGTCGGCGAGCCGCAGCTGCGAGAACAGCGGGTTGTCCGCGCGGAAGGCGCCGTGTGCGGCGATGTGGCCCAGTTCGGCGCCGTCCAGCGCCGCCAGCACGTTCGCGACCGTGGCCCGCCTCCCGGTGAACCTGGACGCGCCCGGAGTCCGCCGGGCCAGTGCCGCGACCTCCGGTGCGGCGTGGTCGAGGCCGGGGCCGGCGGCGAACACGTGCCTGCCGCTGGAGGTGCGAGTGCTGGTCACCGCCCTGTGCCACAGCGCGGCCGACGGCGCCACGGTCAGCGACCTGGCTGTGCAGCCGGGCAACGCCCGCCACGGCAACGCGTGCAGTGCGCCGGTGGGCACGACGACGAGCGGCCGGTCGGCGATCTCGGCGCGCAGCGGAGCGAGCAACGCCTCGTCCAGCAACCGAGACGCGTGGTCGACGCGGTCCGCGATCGCCGCGAGGGACCGGGCCGTGCCGATCTCGTAGGCGAGGTGCCGCAGGCCGAACCGCAGGACCTCGATCTCCCGCCGCACCACGGACATCGAGCCGAGCTCACGCAGGCGCGGCCGTGTGCCGGCCAGCACCACGGCGTACAGCCGTTCGCCCGCCTCGACGTACTCGACCAGCGCGGCCGGCCCCAGCTCCGCACTCAGCTCGGAAGCGGACGGCACCCGGTCCGGCGCCCGCATCCCGGTGGCGTGCCGCGCCCGCGCCCGGATCGCCTCCTCCAGCTCGGCCTGGCGGCGCAGCAACGCCCGCTGGTCAGAGGTGCCGCCCTGTTCGACGACCACGCGACGCAGCTCCGCGAGATCCTTCGCCAGTTCCGCGTCGTCGGGAGGCCGCACCGGGCGCATCCGCAACGCCCCGGCGCGCCACCTCTCCGCCCACGCCAGCACCGCCGCCGGCCGCCGTGACGCCACGGCCAGGTCCAGCCCCGTCGCGGCCAGCTCACCCGCGTGACCGGACGCGTGCGCCCGCAGCTCGGAGGCGCCCAGACTGTCGCGGAACGCCGCCAGCACGTCCATCCCGGCACGCAGCGCGGCCTGCGCACCCCTGTTGTCGCCGTCGGACAACCTCAGCAGCGCCACCGCGTGCCAAGCTCCCGCCCGCAGCTCGGCCGGTCCGGTCCTGGCGGCGCGCGCCACCGTCGCCAGCTCCCGTTTCGCCTGCTCGGTCCGGCCGAGCTCCAGCGCGAGGCGGGCCACGATCAGCCGCGCCTCCAGGGCCGCCACCACCCACCCGGTGCTCGTCAGCGCCTCGACCACCGCGTTGCCCGTGCGCAACGTCGCGGCCGTACGCGCACCTGCCTGCCACCTCGCCCGCAACGCGAGGTAGTCGGCCAGCGCGGCCCATCCCGGCCGGTTCTGCCGTCTGGCTGATCGGCGGGCCTTCGCCGCCTGCGCCAACGCGGTCGCCGGGTCGTCGTCGGCCAGTGCGGCACGCGCGAGCAGCAGCCTGGCCTGCACCAGGTCCACCGCGTTGTGCTCACGGGCGAACTCGACCACCGCCGCCTCCGCGGCCTGCCGGGCGGGAGCGACCAGGCGGACCGACAGCAGCGCTTCGGCCCGTTCGATCGGCAGCAGACCTGGACTGCGCCCCGCCGCCTGATACCGCTGCGCGGCCTCGTCGTAGGCGGCCAGCGCGGCGGGGACGTCGCCGCGCGCCGCCGCCGCGAGCCCTCGGTTGTGGTGGACCGTCGCGGTCCGTCCACTGTGGCCGGACGACGTGTAGAGCCGTTCGGCCACCCGCAGATCGTCCTCGGCGCCGCGCCAGTCCCGCTGCTGGATCCGCAGGATGCTGCGGTTGTTGCGGATCTTCGCCTCGAGCAGGTCGTCGGAACCTCCGAGCAGCTCCAACGCCTCCGCGAACCCGTCGGCGGCCTCGTCGTACCTGCCGATCTCGGTGAGGATCAACGCCCGCTGCATCCGCAGCCCGGCCGCCGACACCCCGCTCACCGCGGGCTGGGCCCGGTCCAGTTCGGACAACGCCTCCGTCGTGCGACCGGTGAGCGTCAGAACGTAGCTGAACGACCCCCGCGCCTGCGCCGCCCGCGTCGCGAGCCCCGCGCGTTCGGCCAGGCCGATCGCCTCGGTCAGGTGACGCTCGGCGTCGTCGAGCCTGCCGACGGCCGCACTCGCCATGCCGAGCGCGTGCCGCGCCACCGACACCGTCTCGTCGTCACCGCCGAGCAACGCCTCGGCGATCCGCCGCGCCCGCGCCGGCGCGGTGAACGCGAGGTCCACCGCCGCTTCAGCCCGAACGAGTGTCATTTGCGCTGTGTATCAGGGAACGGTGGTTGGGTCATCTGGTTGACGAGAGGCTCATCCGGAAGAAGGAAGTGAGATCAATGGTCGCCAACACCCTCTTCGGCGGTCGCGACCCGTACGCAGCCGGCCGGCCCACGATGATCACCGGCAGCCCCGTGCGCATCGGCGTCGTCGACACCGGTATCGCGCAGCCACAGCACCCCTTCCTGAACGACGGCGTCTCCGGGGATCCGGAGCCGGACGACCTCGACGAGAACCTGCGCGGCCACGGTACGTTCGTCACCGGAGTCGTGCTGCTCAACGCCCCTGGCGCCGAGGTGCGGATGAGAGCCGTGGTGAGCGAGACCAGCGGCAAGCGCGAGGACGAGCAGGTCGCCGAAGCGATCATGGAGCTCGTCGGTGAGGTCGACCTGATCAACCTGTCCTTCGGTGGCGCCACGTGGGAACACACGGCACCTCCCGCGCTCCAGGAAGCGATCGAAACCGCCTTGTCACAGGAAGTCGTCGTGGTCGCCGCGGCGGCCAACAACGCCTCACCGCTCAGGAACTACCCGGCCGCCCTGCCCGGCGTGATCTCCGTGGGAGCAGCCACCGCGGACGGCAGGGTGGCGGAGTTCAGCAGCTTCGGGAGCTGGCTGACCGTGTACGCCAGGGGCGAGGACGTGAAAGGCCCCTACCAGGCCGGCTGGGCCACGTGGGAGGGCACGTCGTTCGCCGCCGCGACCGTGACCGGCCGCATCGCCTGGTTGATGGCCGAAAAGCACCTGAGCGCCCAGGTCGCAGCGGATCAGCTCCTCTCGAAGTGCCGCGAGATCACGGTCCACGACGTGAACGGTGAGCGCACAGCCAAATACCTGGTCTAGCGACGACGATCGCGTTGCCGGCCGGTCTGTTCGGAGAGAGCGGCGTCGAGTGCGTCGACGAGCACCGGCACCTCCCGGTCGGTGAAGGCGAGCGGTGGCCGGATCTTGAGCACGTTGCCGGCCCGCGCGGTCGTTCCGACGAGCACGCCACGGCCGCGCATGCCGTCGCGGGCGGCGACCGCGGTCGCGCGGTCGGGCCGGGTGCCGCCGGGGTGAACGATCCCGACGCCGACCGCCAGTCCCGCTCCTCGCACGTCGCCGATCGCCGGATGGCGGTCCGCCAGTCCCCGCAGTGCGGCGCGCAGGGTCACGCCGGTGCGGCGGACCCGGTCGAGCACGCGTTCGTCGTCGATGACGTCGAGCACCGCCAGAGCCGCGGCGGCGGAGACCGGGTTGCCGCCGAAGGTGCTGAAGATGAGGGTGCGGCTGACGCCGGCCCGCACGAGGTCGCTGCGGGTGATCACGGCGGCGACCGGGTGGTCTCTCGTTGCGCGTGGCGCAGGAAGGCCGCTTCGATCAGCTCTTCCTTGTTGCTGAAGTAGTACGTCGCGGTTCCCAGCGGTACCGAGTCCTCGACCGCCACGGCTCGCATGCACACGCCGAGGATGCCTTCCCTGCCGATGACGCGAAGCGCGGCGTCGATGATCTCGGTCTTGCGCCGCGCTCCCTTGTGAACCGGAGTGTCGCGTACATCGAACAGTTGCTTCAGAACCAAAAGGGTCCATTGAGGACTGACCGGTTGCGAGGTTCGGCCGGCACGCTCAGGCAGGCGGGTGCCTGAGCGTGCCGGCCGGCGTTGCTCACGCGGTCAGTTCACCGTGGCGGAGAAGTTGTCGACGGCGAGGCCGACACCGCCGTTCCACGGCTCGAACCCGGCCTGGATGCTGGTCAGGTACCAGGACGTGGTGATCGCCCCGCGGACGCGCACGTCGTTGAGGAAGTCGAGCACGTTGAACGACCAGGAGTTGATCGGCGACGGCGCGACGTAGGAGATGACGTTGTTGGACCCGTTGCTGCCGCGCCACACCTGCCAGGAGCGACCGCCGATCGTGGTGTTGCCGACGACGCTGCCGATGGGCTGGATCGGGCCCTGGCGGTTGAACCAGATCATGATCTCCATCTGGTTCACGCCGTTGGTCTTCGGCGTGGGATCGAGCCAGATGTCGTACGCGGCGTCGTAGGTGCCGCCGGCGTAGCGGTAGGAGATCGAGGACGTGGCGTTGCGGATCCGGCTGACCTGCATCGGCAGGGTCGAACCGGGGGAGCAGTTGGTGTAGTGGCAACCGAGGAAGACCGACGGGTACGACACCGGGGCGCCGTTGGTCGGGCTGGAACCCTGTTGCGTGGTGATGCGGAAACCGGTCGAGGTGACGTTGATGCACTGCTGTGCCGACGTACCCCACCTGTTGTTCTGGACCACGTAGCGGCCCTGGATGGTGGTCGACCCGTACTGGTCGCAGATGGTCGTGTCGGCTTCCGCCGAGCCTGAGGTCGCGACCAAGACGCTCGCGACCAGCGCACCCGCAGCAGTGAGGGCACGGATGTTCCTGAGCACGGAGACTCCTCTCGCAGGTTCTGGGAGCGCTCCCACAATACCGGGATGTCAACGCCCCCTGCTCGGGTCAGCTCCGGCCGAGGACAGCCTGCATCTGCCGTTCGAGGATCTCCTGCAGCGGTGCGGAGTCGTGGTTGGCGAGAACGACGCCCACCCAGCCGATGTCGGGGCAGATGCTCCAGCTGGCGGCGACACCGGGGTTGCCGCCGGCCCGGTCGTACACCCACTGACCGTTCACGATGTGCACCGGCAGCCCGTACGCGCCGAACGACGCGTCGGCGCTGGTCGCCCGCAAACCCTGCGTCTGCGGTGGATGGGGAATCTTGGCTCCGGTGAACAACGCGGCGTACGGCCGGTCCAGCACCGTGCCGTCGGCCAGCGCCTGCGCGAACCGCACCAGATCCGGCGCGGTGGCGAAACCACCGTCTCCCGGGGCGTCGATGAAAGCGCGACCGGGGTTCACGCCCGGTGTGCGCGGATTGGCGCTGCTCTTGTCCAGGTTGCGCACCGCGTCCACCGTGCTGCCGTCGGCCAGCGTCATGTACGGGTGCGCGATGTGCTCGTCGGTCAGCCACTGCGGCCTGGTGAAGAAACCCGTGCCGGTCATGCCGCAGCGCCGGAAGATGTTCTCCTGCGCGTAGTCCCAGTACGTCATGCCGGTGACCGCCTGCACGATCAGCGCCGGGATGGCGATCTCGGCACCGGCGTGGTCGCTGGGAGTGCCGGGTGGCGCCACCAGCTTCGCCCGCCGCGCCCACTGCTCGTTGTACTCCAGCACCTCCTCCCGGCTCTGGAAGACGCGGGCCACGTCCACGTCCGGGTTGCTCATCCCGGAGGTGCCGGAGAGCAGGTGGTGAATGGTCACCTGGTCGGCGACGTCCTTGGTGAAGCCCGCCAGATGGGTGCCGACGGTGTCGTACAGCTTCAGCCTGCCCTGCTGCGCCAGCTGCAGGATCGCCACCGCGACGAACGGTTTGCCCGCCGAGCTGAGGCTGAACGCGACACCCTCGTGGTTGCGGATGCCCCGTTCCCCGTCGGCCATGCCGTAGCTGCGCGACAGCACGGTCCTGCCGCGGTGCGCCAGCAGCACCACACCGGAGAACCTGCCCTCGGCGGCCAGCTTCGCCACGTACCGGTCGTACGCCCCGCCCGGCCGGGTGTCCGGCGGGATCCGGTCGTCCACCGGCTCGGCGTGGGCACCTGTCAGCGGAGCACCGGCCACCAGACCGGCCGCCGTCAGCCCACCCCAACCGAGCACTCGCCGCCGGTCGACACCACGTGCGGAATCCGCGTTCATGCGCACGGCCCTTTCCCCCTGACCTCAGACGGTTCGTCGATGTGGCTCCACCGAAGCCAGAAGGGGGTTGCGAGGGTGTATGAGGTTTTCGATACGTTCGCGATAGGCCGCGGCGTCGCCGTGGAGCCTCTGTCAGCGGAGCAGGTCGAGCTCGGCCCGCAGCGCCTCGGTGAGCTCGGCCAGGTCGGGCACCTGATCCGGATCGGCGACCACCGTGACGGTGAAGGCGTCGGAGTAGGACAGGGCCGCGAATGCCACGGTGACGTTGCCGGTGGTGGCGGACAACGGGATGAGGCCGATGACCGGTGCTCCGCCAAGGCGCATGGGGTGATCAGGACCGTGCACGTTGGTCACGACGGTGTGCACCATGCGTTGGTGGTTCATGAACCAGTTCGCCATCCCCAGCACCTTCAACGCCCGGAAGACGGGCGCGGCCGACACGGCTGACTGCTTGTGCGACCGGGTGATGGCGGCGATCCGGGTGAGACGTGACGAGGGGTCGCCGCCGGTCGGCAGCGCGACGGGCATGACGCCGGTGCTGTTGCCGAGATGAGCTGCCGTGGTCGCGCGGCGGGTGGACACGGGGATGGAGACGATCAGCTCGTCGACGTGGTCGCCGCGCTTGGTCAGCACCGTGTGCAGTGCTCCCGTGACAGCGGTGAGCAGGGCGTCGTTGACGGTACCTGCGCAGCGGTGCGCGGCGGTGCGCAGCCGGGAAACGCTGGTGTGCACGATGGCCTGCTGCCGCCGCGGGCCGGTCGGCCGGTTCAGGGAGCAGCGCGAGCCTCGTGCCGGCCACTGCAACCTGGGGAGCGAGACGCGCCGAGGCGGTCTCAGCCAGGCGTCCGCCGCGAGCTCACGACGGGAAGGCGGGGGAGCGGGGAAGGGCGTGGTTTCGGCGTGAGGTGCTCCGTCGACCAGGTTCGCCAGCACGGCGAGGCCGCCGATGCCGTCGGACAACACGTGGTGGAACACCAGGATCAGCGCCGCCCTGCCCTCCGCCAGTCCGGTGACGAGCGTGGCGGACCACAGTGGTGCCGAGCGGGGCAGTGGACGAATGACCAGTGCGGAGGCGAGGTTGAGCAGCGCCGCCTCGTCACCGGGGGCCGGGCAGGTCGTCCGGGACACGTGCCTGGCGATGTCGAACGCGGCGTCGTCGATCCAGATGGGGCGGCCACAGCCGAACGGTGTCGTGACCAGCCTTCTGCGCAGCCGCGGAACGGTGCGGACGCGGTCCGCGAGCAGTGCCTCGACGTCGCCGGGATCGTGTGCCAGCACGAGGATGGCGCCGACCTGCATGCCGGAGGCGAGCGACATCAGGTCGTCGGCACTGGTCCGGTCGATCATCAGTGCACCGGCACGCCGCGGTCGGAGAACTGGCTGCGAACCCGCCGCACCAGCTCGGCATCGGGGGTGGGCACGTCCGCCAGCGGGAACGGGATGCCCAGGGCGGTGTACTTCGGCGCGCCGAGCTTGTGGAAGGGGAGGACCTCCACTCGCTCGACCGCGTCGAGGGTGCTGACGAAGGACGCGATGCCCTCGACGTTGTCCACGGCGTCGGTGTGGCCCGGCACGAGGACGAACCGGATCCACATCGGTTTGCGCATCGCCGACAACCGGCGCGCGAACTCCAGCGTCGGCGTGACCTCGCCACCCGTCACGTGCCGGTAGCGGACAGGATCCCAGGACTTGATGTCGAGCAGCACGAGGTCGGTGTCGGCGAGGAGCTCATCGGTCGCTCGCGCGCCGAGGAACCCCGAGGTGTCGAGGGCGGTGTGCAGGCCGAGCTGCTTGGCGCGGTGGAACACGGCCGCGGTGAAATCGGGCTGCAGCAACGGTTCTCCGCCGCTGATGGTCATGCCGCCGCCTGCCACCTCGATGAACCGGCGGTACTTCGCCATCTCGGCGGCGACCTCGTCGACGGTCGTGCGGTGGCCGTCGCGCATGTGCCAGGTGTCGGGGTTCTGGCAGTACAGGCAGCGCAGCGGGCACCCGCTGAGGAAGAGGACGAAGCGGGTGCCCGGTCCGTCGACCGCGGTGGCGACGTCCCACGAGTGAACTGATCCGGTGATGGTCACAGCGACTCGTGGAAGGTGCGGTTGATGACGTCGCGTTGCTGTTCGGGCGTGAGCCGGATGAAGTTCACCGCGTAGCCCGAGACGCGGATCGTCAGCTGCGGGTGGTTTTCCGGATGTGCCATGGCGTCGAGCAGGGTTTCGCGGTTCAGGACGTTGGCGTTGAGGTGGAAGCCGCCCGCGTCGGTGTAGGCGTCGAGTACGCCGACGAGGTTGGTCACCTGCTCGTCAGGGGTGTGGCCGAGGCCGGTGGGCGTGATGCTCGCGGTGAGGGAGATGCCGTCCTGCGCCTGGTCGTAGGGGAGTTTGGCGACGGACAGGGCGGCCGCGACCAGGCCGTGCTTGTCGCGGCCGTTCATCGGGTTGGCGCCCGGTGCGAACGGTTCGCCGGCTCGGCGGCCGTCCGGGGTGTTGCCGGTGTGCTTGCCGTAGACGACGTTCGACGTGATCGTGAGCACGGACTGGGTGTGCACGGCGCGGCGGTGTGCGGGGTGCTGCCGAACCTTGCTCATGAAGGTCTCGACCAGTTCCACCGCGATGGCGTCGGCCCGGTCGTCGTTGTTGCCGTACTTCGGGAAGTCGCCTTCGACGGCGTAGTCGACGGCGAGGCCGGTCTCGTCGCGGATCACCCGGACGCGGGCGTGCTCGATCGCGGACAGGCTGTCCGCCACCACCGAGAGTCCGGCGATGCCGCAGCCGAGCAGCCGCTGGACGGGGTGGTCGTGCAGCGCCATCTCGATGCGTTCGTAGGCGTATTTGTCGTGCATGTAGTGGATGATGTTGAGCGCTTCGACGTAGGTCCTGGCCAGCCAGTCGGTCATCCGGTCGAACGCGGCGCGCACCTCGGCGGGTTCGAGGTACTCGGAGGTGATGGGCGGAAACGCCGGCGCCACCTGGACACCGGACATCTCGTCCCGGCCGCCGTTGATGGCGTAGAGCAGCGCCTTGGCGAGGTTGACGCGGGCACCGAACAGCTGCATCTGCTCACCGACCCGCATGGCGGAGACGCAGCAGGCGATGGCGGTGTCGTCGCTGAAGCGCGGCCGGATCAGGTCGTCGTTCTCGTACTGGATCGAACTGGTGTCGACGGAGACCTTCGCGCAGAACCGTTTGAAGCCCACGGGCAGTCGCGGCGACCAGAGCACGGTCAGGTTCGGTTCGGGCGCGGGACCGAGGTTGTAGAGGGTCTGCAGGAACCGGAAGCTCGTGCGGGTCACGAGCGTGCGGCCGTCGGAGCCCATGCCGCCGATGGACTCGGTGACCCAGGTCGGGTCGCCGGAGAACAACTGGTCGTACTCGGGGGTGCGGAGGAACCGGACGATGCGCAGCTTGATCACCAGGTCGTCGACGAGCTCCTGCGCCTCGCGCTCGGTCAGGCGGCCCTCGTCGAGGTCGCGCTGGAGGTAGACGTCGAGGAACGTCGAGGTGCGGCCCAGTGACATCGCCGCGCCGTTCTGCTCCTTCACGGCGGCGAGGTAGGCGAAGTACAGCCACTGCACCGCCTCGCGGGCGGAGGTGGCGGGCCCGGAGATGTCGTAGCCGTAGGAGGCCGCCATCCGGCGCAGCTCCTCCAGCGCGCGAAGCTGCTCGGCGAGCTCCTCCCGATCCCTGATCACGTCCTCCGTGGACCAGAACTCGTCGAGTGCTGCCCGTTCCGCCATTTTCGCCGCGACGAGCCGATCGATGCCGTAGAGCGGCACACGGCGGTAGTCGCCGATGATCCGGCCACGCCCGTAGGCGTCCGGAAGTCCGGTGATGATGCCGGCCTTGCGGGCACGACGGATCTCGGTGGTGTAGGCGTCGAACACCCCGTCGTTGTGGGTCTTGCGGTAGCGGGTGAAGATCTCCCGCACCTGCGGGTCGAGCTCGTAACCGTAGTTGCGCAGCCCGGACTCCACGATGCGCAGCCCGCCCTGGGGCATGATGGCGCGCTTGAGCGGAGCATCGGTCTGCAGTCCGACGATGAGCTCGTGGTCGCGGTCGATGTAGCCGGGTGCGTGCGCGGTGATCGACGACGGAGTGCGCGCGTCGACGTCGTGGATGCCGCGGGCGCGTTCCTCGACGAACATCTCGCTGAGCTGCTGCCACAGCGCGGTCGTGCGGGGCGTCGGGCCGGTCAGGAACCCGGCGTCGCCCTCGTAGGGGGAGTAGTTGGCCTGGATGAAACCACGCACGTCGATCTGGTCGCACCACGATCCGGCTCGGAAGCCCTGCCAGGCGGTGCTGGTCACGCGTTGCGCTGTCGCCGTCATGGACGCTGCCCTTCCTTCGGCACGTGTGGGCTTCGGCCCGACTTGATCCTTCTAGACGCGGTCGCCGGCACGCAGGGGCCGCGGGCCTGTCGTGAGAGCGACGAAGGTCCTCGCCCCGGTGGGCGCAAAGCCGTTTCCCGTGCGGCGGATCGGTGATGAGAGTGGTGGGATGACGCGAATCGTGATCGCCGGCGGAGGGCTGAGCGGGCTGAGCCTCGCGGCACACCTCGCCGTGGCGGATCACCGGCATCCCGTGGTGGTGATCGACGACGGCAGCAGGCCCGTGGTGACCAGGGCCTGGGCGTCCTGGAGCTGCGGGCCCGGGCTGCTCGACGCGGCGGCCTGCCGGTGGTTCGACAAGATCCGCGTGCACGTGAACGGGCGGACGAGCGTGCTGCCGCTGGGCCGCTACCGCTATCGGGTCGTGCGCGGGGAGGACCTCGTCGCGGTGGTGCGCCGGTTCACCGATCCCCTGCGGCACTTCACCTTCCAGGACGGCCATGTCGACGGCGTCGCCGAGGGCGGGGTGATCGTGGACGGCCAGTTCCTGAGGGCCAGGTGGGTGTTCGACAGCGTGATCGGCGCCGAGCCGGAACCTCCCGCGGACGCACAGCTGGTCTTCCGCGGGTGGAGGGTCACGAGCGAACGGGCGGCGTTCGACGCTGAGGTCCCGACGTTGTTCGACTTCCGCACACCGCAGCGGAACGGAGCGAGCTTCGTCTACGTGCTGCCCGAGGACGCCCATCACGCTCTGGTGGAACACACGTCGTTCGCCGCGCCGGGGACACCGCAGGACGAGACAGCTCAGCGGAACGCGCTCGCCGAGTACCTGTCGGAGGTCGCGGGCGCAGGCGACTACGAGGTCGGCAGCGAAGAGCACGCGGTGCTGCCGTTGCGCGCCGCCCGACCCTCGCGCCGGCTTGGTCACGTGCTCACGATCGGGGCGCGCGGCGGCTTGCTGAAGGCGTCGACCGGCTTCGCCTATCAGCGCGTCCAGGCCGACAGCGCGGCGATCGCGGAGTCGATGCACCGGCACGGCCATCCGTTCGACCTGCCCGAGGCACCAGCGCGGTTCCGGTTGTTCGACGGCGTGCTGCTCGACGTCGTCACTCAGGAGCCCGCGCAACTGGAGCGGGCGTTCGGTGCGCTGTTCAGGTACCGCACCGCTGAGCCCGCTCTGCGGTTCCTCGACGAGGCGACGTCGATGCCGCAGGAGTGGCAGCTGTTCGCGGGGATGCCGGCGGCAACCTACCTGGCGGCCGCGCGGCATCGTCTTGCGTCGAAGTGACCTACGTCCCGCCGGGGAGATGGCCAACCGCTCTGCCCGCCTGAGCGGTTGGAGCACAGGCTCAACGGTATGAACGCTGCAGATGTCATGACCAGTCCAGCGGTCGTGGTGAACCTGGACACCACGGTCCGTGCGGCGAGCGCGCTGCTGGGTGATCACGGGTTCTCCGCCCTGCCCGTGGTGGACGGCGAGGGCAGGCTGATCGGGATCGTGTCCGGTGCCGACCTGCTGCTGGCGGGCATGACGCCGGAGATCGCGAACGGGCCCGTCGGACGGGTGATGCGCAAAGCCGTGATCAGCGCGCCGATGACGGCCACGCCGGCGGAACTGACCGCGACCATGCTGTCGCAGCGGTTGCGGTGCCTGCCGATCGTGGCGGACGGGCAGGTGCTCGTGGGGGTGGTGAGCCGCAGCGACCTGCTGCGCATCCTCACCCCGGCCGACGCGGTGCTCGCGGCACGGGTCGATGCGGCGTTGAGGGCGTACAGCGGCAGTCCCCGGTGGACGGTGTCGGTGCACGCCGGCGAGGTCAACGTGTCCGGCCCGTTCGCGGACGTGGCCGAACGCAAGGTGGTCGAGGCGCTGGTGCGCACCGTGCCCGGCGTGCGCGGGTCGAGCGTCGCCTCCTGATCGTCGGGGTATGCGCTGGAGTGTCGCCGGAAGTGCCGGTCGTGGATCGTCACCGCGGCGGCACCCGGCATGGCCGGTAGGACGAAGGTCCTGACTCCCGGGGACCCCGGCCACTCACCGGCGACCGCGCCGCCCACGAGGCTGAAGTGCCACTTCATGTTGGCGGAATCTCGTTGAGGACAAGGCGGAGACGCAGATGGACAGGCTGAAGCGCGACGTCTACGAACGAGAGCTGTACCGCCTGCAGATCGAGTTGGTGAAGCTGCAGGAGTGGGTCAGGGAGACCGGCGCGCGGCTCGTGGTGGTGTTCGAGGGCCGGGACGCGGCGGGCAAGGGCTCGGCGATCAAGCGGATCACCGAGCACCTCAACCCGCGGGTCGCGCGCATCGTCGCGCTGCCCGCGCCCAGCGAGCGCGAACGCACCCAGTGGTACTTCCAGCGCTACGTGACACATCTTCCGGCGGCGGGGGAGATCGTGCTGCTGGACCGCAGCTGGTACAACCGCGCGGGCGTCGAACGCGTCATGGGTTACTGCACGCCGGAGGAGCACCGGTTGTTCCTCCGGCAGTGCCCGCTGTTCGAACGGATGCTCGTGGAGGAGGGCATCCTGTTGCGCAAGTACTGGTTCTCGGTCAGCGACGCCGAGCAGGAACGCCGGTTCCGCAAGCGCCTGGACGACCCGTTGAAGCGGTGGAAGCTGTCGCCGATGGACCTGGAGTCCCTGACGCGCTGGGAGGACTACTCCCGCGCCAAGGACGAGATGATGGTCCACACCGACATCGCCGAATCCCCCTGGTACGTGGTGGAAGGCGACGACAAGCGCCGGGCCAGGGTCAACATGATCGCCCATCTGCTGAGCACGGTGGACTACCAGGAGGTGACGCCGCCCGAGATCACGTTGCCGCACCGTCCGCCGTCGCGGGGCTATCAGCGCACCGCGCGCACTTTGCAGCGTGAAGTGCCCGACCGGGCCGGTGAGCTCGACGTCCAGTCCGGCTGAGGCCCGCCTCCCGGTGAGTCGGGCTGCACTCCGAGGCTTCTCGTGCGTGGTCGCCCCGCGCAGAGACCGCGGTCCCGCGCCGGGCAGGACCTAGTGCCCCTCACCGACGAGACCTGGGCCGGTGGGCTGTCCTCCTTGCTGAGCGGAGGCTTCTCACCAGCGAAAAGTCCACATCGGAGTGAGGAGCTCGCCGTGAGCACAGACACCGCCGGACCGCCGGTCACACTGCCCGGTCCTGACGCCGACCTGCCGAAGACGTCCAGGTTCGGGTTGCCGACCGCGATCGCGCTGGTGGTCGGCTCGGTGATCGGGACCGGCGTGTTCGGTCTGCCCGCGGCGCTCGCCGTGTTCGGTCCGGTGAGCCTCGTGGCGTTCGTGCTGGTGACGATCGGCGCGCTGGCCCTCGCCCTCGCCTTCGGGGCGCTGTCCAAGCGAATCGCCGGTTCCGGCGGCCCGTACGTGTACGCGCGGGACGCGTTCGGCGAGTTCGCCGGGTTCCTCAACGCCTGGTGCTACTGGATCACCGCGTGGGCGGGCAACGCGGCCATCGTCGTCGCGCTGGTCGGCTACGTCGAGGTGTTCGTGAACACCGAGCACAAGGTCGGCTGGTCGATCGTGATCGCACTGGCGGGCCTGTGGATCCCGGCTCTGGTGAACCTGTCGGGTCTGCGGAACATGGCGGTCACGCAGATCCTCTTCACGGTGCTGAAGATCGTGCCGCTGCTGTTCATGGCTACGGTCGGCGTGTTCTTCGTGAAGTCGGCGAACTTCGGCGCGTTCAACGCCAGCGGTACCTCGATCTGGGGTGCCATCTCGGCCGCCGCGGCCATCGCGCTGTTCAGCTACATCGGCATCGAGACCGCCTCGGTCGCCGCCGGCCGCGTGCGCGACCCGGAACGCAACGTCGGCCGTGCCACCGTCCTGGGCACCATCGGCTGCGCCGTGATCTACATCCTCGGCACGCTCACGGTTTTCGGCACGGTGCCGAACGGCGCGCTGCGCGAGACCAAGGCCCCGTTCACCGACGCCGCGAACGCCATCTTCGGCGGTCAGTGGGCCGGGCAGGTCATCGCGATCGCCGCCGTGGTCTCCGGCCTGGGCTGCCTCATCGGCTGGACGCTGATCATCGGTGAGATGCCCATGGCCGCCGCGAAGGACGGGTTGTTCCCGAAGGCGTTCCTGCGCACCCGAGGCGACATCCCGAGCTTCGGCATCGTCAGCTCGACCGTCCTGGCCTCGGCGCTGGTGGTGGTCAGCTACACGAACTTCGAGCAGGTCTTCACCACGCTCGTGCTGCTGTCGGTGTTCACCGCCGTCGTGCCCTACCTGTTCAGCGCCGCCGCGCAGCTGTACTGGTTGCTGGTCCGCGGTCGCAGGGCCGAGTGGCCGCACCTGGTGCGCGACGGCGTCATCTCGCTCCTCGCTCTGGTCTTCTCCTTCTGGGCCTTGGCGGGCAGCGGTTACCAGGCCGTCTACTACGGCGCGGTCTGCCTGCTGCTGGGCGTGCCTCTGTACATCTGGCTCAAGGTGGGCAGGGGCGAGTACGGCGAGGCGAAGTCATGACCCTCGGCGTCCGCTCGGAGGTCGGCACGCTCCGTCAGGTGATCGTGCACCGGCCGGGCCTGGAGCTGAGCAGGCTCACCCCGCGCAACTGCGACGAACTGCTCTTCGACGACGTGCTGTGGGCGTCGAAGGCTCGCGAGGAACACGACCACTTCGCCGACGTGCTGCGCGCCCGTGGCATCGCCGTGCACCACACCGGCACGCTGCTCGCGGAGGCCCTGGCGCTGCCCGAGGCACGGGCGTTCGTGCTCGACCGCGTCTGCACCCCGGAGCTGCTCGGTCCCACGCTGGCGGGGCCGGTGCGCGAGTTCGCCGAGAAGGTCGACGCCCCGCAGCTGGCCGAGCTGCTCGTCGGCGGAGTCACCCGCGCCGACATGTCTCCACTCGGCGTGCACAGCCTGAGGTGGAGCTCACTGGGACTCGACGACTTCGTGTTGCCGCCGCTGCCGAACACGTTGTTCCCGCGCGACAGCTCGGCGTGGATCTACGGCGGCGTGACGATCAACCCGATGGCCAAACCCGCCCGGCGCCGCGAATCCCTGCACTGCCAGGCCGTCTACCGCTTCCACCCGCTGTTCGCCGACGCCACCTTCCCGACCTACTACGGCGGCGACGACGCGACCCACCAGCCCGCGACCCTGGAAGGCGGCGACATCCTCGTCCTCGGCCGCGGCACCGTGCTGATCGGCATGGGGGAGCGGACCACCCCGATGGGCGTGGAAATCCTCGCACGGGAACTGTTCCGCACCGGCCAGGCCACCTCGGTGATCGCCGTCGGGCTACCGCGGTCGCACGCGCTCATGCACCTCGACACCGTCATGACGATGCTCGACCCGGCGACGTTCATCCGCTACCCGGAGCTCGATCCGGCCCTCCTGCGCACCTGGCTGATCACCGCGGCGGACCCGTTGGAGGTCGTGGAGCACGCTTCCGCGGGCCTGCGCGTGGAGGAACGCGACTCGGTGTTCACCACGATCGCCGACCAGCTCGGCCTCGACCGCCTCCGCGTGCTGTGCGCGGCGGAGGACGCCCGTGCCGCCGAACGCGAACAGTGGGACGACGCCAACAACTTCCTCGCGCTCGCACCGGGCGTCGTCGTCGGCTACGAGCGCAACACCGTCACCAACACCATGCTCGCCGACCACGGCATCGAGGTCATCTCCATCCCCGGCAACGAGCTCGGCCGCGGCCGCGGCGGTGCCCGGTGCATGACCTGCCCGATCCAGCGCGACGGCATCTGAAAGGACCACTTCGATGCGACACCCCGGCTCCCTGCTCAAGGAACTCGACCTCACCAAGGAGAAGTTCCTCGACCTCGTCTCCCAGGCCCGCGGCCTCAAGCGCGCCAAGGCGTCCGGCACCGAACACCCGTTGCTCATCGGCAAGAACATCGCCCTGGTCTTCGAAAAGAGCTCCACCCGCACCCGCTGCGCCTTCGAGGTCGCCGCCCACGACCAAGGCGCCCACGTCACCTACCTCGACCCCACGGGCTCGCACATGGGCCGCGAGGAGTCCATTCCGGACACCGCCAAGGTGCTCGGCCGCATGTTCGACGGCATCGAGTTCCGCGGCTTCGCCCAGGACACCGTCGAAGAGCTCGCCGACCACGCCGGCGTCCCGGTCTGGAACGGCCTCACCGACTCCTGGCACCCCACCCAGATGCTCGCCGACGTGCTCACCATGATCGAGAACCATCCCGGCCCGGTCGAGGAGATCAGCTTCGCGTTCGTCGGCGACGGCCACAACAACGTCGCCCGCTCTCTGCTCATCACCGGCGCACTGCTCGGCATGGACGTCCGCATCGCCGCCCCGGTTTCGCTGCAGCCGCCTGCCGACGTGATCGACAAGGCGCACGAGCTGGCCATCGCGACCGGTGCCCGCGTCCTCGTCACCGACGACCCCGAGCAGGCCGTCCGCGGCGTCGACTTCGTCTACACCGACGTCTGGGTCAGCATGGGCGACTCGGCGGAGGCGTGGGACACCCGCGTGCCACTGCTGACGCCCTACCGCGTCACCGCCGAGCTGATGAAGGCCACCGGCAAGCCGGACACGAGGTTCCTCCACTGCCTGCCGTCCATCCACGACCGCACCACCCAGGTCGGCCGCCGCGTCCACGACCAGTACGGCCTCGACGGTGCCGAAGTCACCGACGACGTCTTCAACTCCCCGAACTCGGTCGTCTTCGACCAGGCGGAGAACCGGCTGCACACCATCAAGGCGGTCATGATCGCCGGACTGGCCTCCTGATGCGCATCGTCGCCGCACTCGGAGGCAACGCCCTGCTCGTGCGCGGCGAACCCGCCGACGCCTCCGTTCAGCTCCACCACGTCGAAGCGGCGGCGCGGGCACTCGCGCCGCTGGCGGCCGAACACGAGCTCGTGGTGTGCCACGGCAACGGCCCCCAGATCGGCCTGCTCGCCCTGGAAAGCGAGGCAGACCCCTCCCTCACCCGTCCGTACCCGCTCGACACCCTGGGAGCCGAAACCCAGGGCATGATCGGCTACTGGCTGGCCCAGTCACTGCGCAACGCGGGCGTCCGCAAACCGGTCCTCGCCATCGTGACCCAGACGGTCGTGGACCAGGCGGACCCGGCCTTCGCGGCACCGACCAAGTTCATCGGCCCCGTCTACGACCGCGCCCAGGCCGGCCACCTCGCCGAGCAGAACGGCTGGACCATGGCCGCGGACGGCGCGCACTGGCGCCGCGTCGTGCCCTCGCCGGAGCCGCTCCGGCTCGTCGAACAGGAGTCCGTCGAGCAACTGGTGAGCGGCGGGACGATCGTCGTCTGCGCCGGCGGGGGAGGAGCGCCCGTCGTCGACGACGGCCGCCTGCACGGAGTCGAGGCGGTCGTGGACAAGGACCTCACCTCGGCCGAGCTCGCGATCGCCCTGAAAGCCGACCGCCTGCTCCTGCTGACCGACGTCCCCGCCGTGATGACCGACTTCGGCACACCGGACGCCGAACCGCTGCACCACCTGGACCTGGCGGAACTCGAGGACCTGACGTTCCCCGCCGGCTCGATGGGACCGAAGATCGAGGCCTGCCGCCGGTTCGTCGAGGCGACCGGCTCGCGGGCGGCGATCGGTGCGCTGGCGGACGCGGAAGCGATCGTGCGTGGCGTGGCAGGCACGACGGTCGGCTGAGCGGGTGCCGCGGCTCAGCGACGAACCTCTTTCGCGGGTGTCAGCCATTTGACGGTGGGGCCGGCGCCGATGCCGTGCAGCACCACGCTGCCGAGGACCACGGTCACGGTGACGAGCAGGATGGTGTCGGCGGCGGCTCCTTCGGGAAGCCGGTTGAAGGCGAGCAGACCGAAGACGATCGACGTCGTGCCGCGCGGCCCGAGCGCCCCGACCTGGAGACGTTCCCGTTGGGAGAGCACCGCTCCGGTGAGCGAGAGGTGCACCGGGAACATGCGGACCACGGTGAGCGCCGCGACGCTGAAGAGCGCCACCTGCCAGGGCAGTCCGTCCGAGAACGCCACCACGGCGGTGATGCCGACGACGAACCACAGCGTCATGGTCAGCAGGGTGGTGAAGTCCTCCAGCAGGCGGAAGTCCTCGTCCAGCACTCCGCCGCGCAGCAGATCCCGGCCCTGCGGGGCGTTGCGGATCTGGCGTGCCTTGGCTTGCCGGTGGACGTAGCGGAACGTGATGCCGCAGACGAAGGAGGCCACGAACCCGTTGCCGTCGACAGCGACCGTGGCGGTGTAGGTCAGCAGCGGTACGAGCAGCACGACCACGCGGCCGGACTGCTCGGTGAGCCATCCCGCGCGATGGGCGGCGGTCATCAGCAGCGCGAGCACCGTGCCGAGCAGCAGGCCGGCGACGAGGGCCTTGAGCGCGAAGGGCAGCACGGTGGCCAGGGCGGAGAGCGGTGTCCGTTCCTGGGTCTGGTCGCCCGCCAGGATCAACGCGAACAGGAACAGGGGCGAGACGATGCCGTCGTTGTAGCCGCTCTCCACGTTGAGAACGCTGCGCACCCGCGACGACAGGCCGCGGTCGCGCACGACCCGTTCGGCGGGGGCGAAGTCGATGGGCACGACCACGCCGGCGAGCAGCAGGAGCACGGGCCAGGGCAGGCCGGGGAACAACCACCAGCCGAGCAACATCGCCGCGACGAGGCTGAGAGGCATCGCGATGAACAGCACCCTGGCCGCAAGTCCCGGTGAGCTGCCCCACAACCGCCCGCCACGCACCTCCGTGGCGTCCACGAACAGCAGCACGGCGAGCACGATCTCGGCCACGTACAACATCGCCTGGGTGTTCAGCGCGATCTTGATCGAATGTTCGTTGACCAGACCGATGACGACGCCCGCCGCGACGATGACGACCGGCGCGCCGAGGTTCCACCGGTCCAGCCGTGACGCGGCGAAGGAACGGACCGCGATGGCGATCGCGATCATGAGGAGCAGCGAGTTCATGTGACCGTGCTTCGTGAGGCGATGTGACGGACCGGAAGCGTACTGTCCTCAGTGCCATTGTGGACACTCCGTGGACGTGTCTCGGTACGTTCGCGGCGTTTCGGCCTCCCCCAGGTGGTGGGGTGTCATCAGGCCACCTGGCTGGAAGCTCCAGCTCGTCCACCGGTGCCGCAGGACGTGCCGCGCGGCCGATGATCGTGGGACCGGCCCGCGTCCGCTCGGGCCGTGACTGTCAGCCACGACCGGAGAAGACGGAGTTGTTTCACCGTGCGCACCCCGATCGACCGCGCAACCTGGCGAACGCTCCTGGGGTACGCCAGGCCCCAGAGACTCACCATCCTTTGTGGAGGCGCACTCTTCCTGTTGAGCGGTCTTGCCGCCGCCGCCCAGCCGCTGGCGGCCAAGGCGCTGGTGGACCGGCTGGGCTCGGGTGACGGGATCACCGGTCTGCTGGCGCTGCTGGTCGGCCTGGCGCTGGCCGGCGCCGCGATCGCGATGGTGGGTGACTACCTGCTGGAACGCGCCGCCGAGTCGGTCGTGCTGGTCGCCAGGAAACGGCTGGCCGGGCGGCTGCTGTCGTTGCGCGTGCCCGCGGTGCAACGCGCCGAGCCGGGAGACCTGCTGTCCCGGTTCACCGGTGACACGACGTTGCTGCGCGAGGTCTGCACGCACGCGCTCGTCGCCCTGGTCACCGGATCGGTGACGACCGTGGTGATGGTCGTCATGATGGGCGTGATGGACCTCGTCCTGCTGGGCGTCACCCTGGCCGTGCTGCTGGTGGTGGGCCTGCTCGCATCGGCCGGCATGCCGATGATCGAGAAGGCGTCTCACGCCGCCCAGAGCGCCGTCGGTGACACGGGCGCGCGGCTGGAGCGGGTGCTCGGCGCCTTCCGCACGGTGAAGGCGGCCGGCGCGGAGGCCAGGGAGATCGCCGCCATCGAGCGCGGTGCCGAGAACGCGTGGCGTGCCGGTGTCCGTTCGGCCTGGTGGGAATCACTCGTGCACGGCTCCACCGGTCTCGCGGTGCAGGCGTCGTTCCTCGCCGTGCTCGGCATCGGTGGCGCGCGGGTCGCGACCGGAGCGATCTCACTGTCCACTTTGGTGGCTTTCCTGTTGTTCCTGTTCTACCTGCACGAGCCGATCGGGCAGTTGCTGCACGCCGGCAGCAGGCTGCAGATCGGACTCGCCGCGGTGCGCAGGCTGGGCGAGGTCGACCAGATGCCGGCTGAACCCGTCAGCACCGGCAGCACCGGGACAGCGGGGCAGGGCGGGGCGCGCCTGGTCTTCTCCGACGTCCGGTTCCGGTACGGCCCCGACCTGCCGGAGGTGCTGCGCGGCGTCAGCGTCGACGTTCCCGCGCTCGGCATGACCGCCTTCGTCGGTCCCTCGGGTGCGGGGAAGTCCACGCTGTTCGCGCTGATCGAGAGGTTCTACGAACCGGATTCCGGCCACATCCGGCTGGACGGCCGTGACCTGGCGGAGTGGGAGCTGGCGAGCCTGCGCGCGGGCATCGGCTACGTCGAACAGGACGCGCCGCTGTTGTCCGGGTCCTTGCGCGAGAACCTGGTCTACGGCCGCCCGGAGGCGACCGAGGACGAGATCCGGGACGTGGTGGCTCAGACCCGGCTGGACCAGCTCGTCGAGCGGCTGCCCGACGGCCTGGACACCCCGGTCGGGCACCGCGGCACCTTCCTGTCCGGTGGTGAGCGGCAACGGGTCGCGCTCGCGCGTGCGCTGATCAGCCGTCCGCGGTTGTTGCTGCTGGACGAGATCACTTCGCAGCTGGACGCCGCGAACGAGATGGCGATCAGGGACGTGGTCACGACGGCGGCGAAGACGATGACGGTGCTCGTGGTGGCGCATCGGCTGTCGACGGTGACGCAGGCGGACCGGATCGTGGTGCTGGACAACGGGACCGTGCGGGCTAAGGGCACTCATGACGAGCTCGTCCTCAGTGATCCGTTGTACGCGGAGTTCGCCGCCACTCAGCTGCTCACCGGCGAACAAGCCGGATGAGCAGGGGCTGCTCGGAGTGCGCCTGTCCGGCGCACTCCGAGCCTTTCCGCGATCATCCGGCTCGTTCCCGCAGCCCGGCGTCCAGGCGGACTGGGCCTCGGTTCCCGCGGGCACGGACATCTGGGACGACAGCACGAAGTGGCCGACTGTCCGGGAACGGCGGTGGACGATCGGCCGATCCGTCTTCTGCGGTGTCCGCCGCGGCGGTCAGGTCAGCACTGACGCGGGCACTGCCGCGCGGGTCCGGGGACCGCGGTCGTCCGGAGAACTTCCTGCACGGCAACGGAGATCTTCACCGGAGAGGGCGAAACCCGTTTCGCTGCGGCGTCTTCCCGGAACGCCATGACACAAGTGCCGCCAACAGCCGCCTGGTGTCCCAGCTGCCTGGCCGGGACGGACCCCGCCGGTCAACCGGGTTCCACAAAGGACACCGGAAGGACGTCAGCGCTCCGAGCAGCAGTCCCGCCGCGACGGTCAGCAGCTGGACACGTTGCACCAGACCGGCTCCCGGCTGGTTCGCCAGGACCGCGGACAGCACGCCGGTCGTGGCCAGCAACGTGACCACCACCCTGGCGTGCCACCGGCGGGTCCTCCGTTCGAGACCCGCGGCGGCTGCCAGGGCGCTGCCGAACGTCAGCACGCTGGTGACCTGATGCAGGCGGTGCCCGAGCGACACCGATCCGGTGGCCTCGCGGTAGCGGCACAGCGCGTCGACGCTCGCCGCGCAATCCAGTGACAGCACGGTGTCGGCGAGGGTCGCGGCCGCGAAGACGAGCACGGACGCGACGATCAGACGCCCGCGCATCCGTCGTGCGGCGAGCAGCAGACAGCAGGCGCCCAGGACGTCGGTGGCGCGGAACACCCACCGGTACGGCTGGTCGTCGGCGAGCAGCTCGCTCACATAACTGTCCACGACGGACAGACCGGTCGGCAGCGCCAGTTCGAGGAGCCAGGACGAGTACAGCAGCGCGGCCACGATCAGCCACACGCCCGGCTGGTCGAGCCCGCGAAGGACGCGGCGCCTGGAAGGTCTTTTCATCGCCGTGCCTCCCTCAGCCTCCTGTTGTGCTGTGTCCGGGCTCGAACCTCATTGTGGGCGGTCTGGTGGGCGTCCGCCGATCGCGTCGCTTGCAGCCGGACAAACCCGGCACGGCGCGTGGGGTGGGTGCCGAACCTGGAGGCGTGGCTCAGCGCCCACCACGTGCGAAGTGCGCGCAACCGCCTCGACCACTACATCGCGACGGCCGTCGAAACACCCTCCGCCTCCTGGCCGGAACCGTCCGCCATCTGGCTGTGCTCAGTGTCAGCGCACGGGTCGACCTTCCCTGTGTGCGCTAACAACTGTCACCTGAATCGATCAGTTTCGACCGTTGTGTTCCAAAGCACGCTCGTGTTAGCGTTCACATCCGCCGCAGCAAGGTCCGCTCCAGCCATCGACGTTGATGGGGTTTGCCATGTGGACAAGGCGACTGCGCTCACTCGCGTGCGCGATCCTCCTGATGACCGGCGTCGGCGTGGCGGCACCGCACACGTCCCTGGCCGCTTCCGGTGCGGCACCGATCACGACGCCACCGATGGGGTGGAACTCGTGGAACGGTTTCGCCGGAGCGATCGACCAGTCCGTCATCCGGCAGCAGACCGACGCCCTCGTGGCCTCCGGCATGAAGGACGCCGGCTACGAGTACGTCAACATCGACGAGGGATGGTGGAAGGGCACCCGTGACTCGGCGGGCGGCATCACCGTCGACACCGCGCAGTGGCCTGGCGGGATGTCCGCCGTCGTCGACTACATCCACAGCAGGGGTTTGAAGGCGGGCATCTACACCGACGCCGGCCGCAACGGCTGCGGCTACTACTACCCGACCGGTCACCCCGCCTATCCCGGCACCGGCAGCGAAGGGCACTACGACCAGGACTTCCTCCAGTTCTCCCGCTGGGGCTTCGACTACGTGAAGGTCGACTGGTGCGGCGGCTCGAAAGAAGGGCTCAACGCCGCCGGCACCTACACGGCGATCAGCGACGCCATCGCCCGTGCCACCGCGCAGACCGGGCGGCCGATGGTGTTCTCGGTCTGCGAGTGGGGCGGCGCGCAGCCGTGGAACTGGGCGCCCGGCATCTCGAACCTGTGGCGGACCAGCGGCGACATCATCTACTGGGGCGAGCGGCCGGCGATGTCACGGGTGCTCGCGAACTTCGACTCCGCGCAGCACCCGAGTGCCCAGAGCCCCGGCCACTACAACGACCCCGACATGCTCGTGGCCGGTCTGCCCGGCTTCTCCGACGCGCAGAACCGCACGCATCTGAGCCTGTGGGCGATCTCGGGCGCGCCACTGCTGGCCGGCAACAAGCTCAGCGACATGACCGCAGCCACCCGCGCCGTGCTGACCAACCGGGAGATGATCGCGGTCGACCAGGACCCGCTCGGGCGCCAGGGCACCAAGGTCGCCGAGGACTCGCCGGGTCTGCAGGTTTACCAGAAGGTGTTGTCCGGCAACGGCCGCAGGGCCGTGGTGCTCCTGAACCGCACCGGCTCGGCCGCGTCGATGACGGTCCGCTGGTCGTCCGCGGGCCTGACCGGTCCGGCCGCCGTGCGCGACGTGTGGGCCGCGACCGACCGCGGCAGCTTCACCTCCGGCTACACCACCTCGGTGCCGGCGGGAGAGGCCGTCCTGCTCACGATCACCGGCACCGACGGCACCCCGGCGGGCGGGCAGATCGTGGGCACCCAGTCCGGACGCTGCCTCGACGTGCCGAACAGCAACACCGCCAACGGCACCCAGGTGCAGCTCTGGGACTGCAACGGCCAGGCGAACCAGTCCTGGACCCGCACCGCGGACAGGCGGCTGACCGGCGTCGGAGGCAAGTGCCTCGACGCGTCCAACCGGGGCACCACCAACGGAACAGCCGCCGTCATCTGGGACTGCAACGGCCAGGCGAGCCAGCAGTGGAACGTGAACGCGGACGGCACGATCACGAACGTGCCGTCGAACCTCTGCCTGGACGCGAACGGCCAAGGGACCGCGAACGGCACCAAGCTGATCCTGTGGACCTGCAACCGCCAGACGAACCAGCAATGGACCCTGCGCATGTCGTGAGCCACTGTCCAGCCGCCATCGCCGCCGAGCTGGGCGCGCCCGACGGCTGCGCGTTCTCGACCGGGCCGGGGTGATCGGACGGTCGTCCCGCGGTGCCGCATCCCGTTTGCGCCGTTTGTCATCGGCCGTTCGTATGGTGCCGCCACCGTTTTCCGCATCCCCGGAACGGCCTCCTGGCAGCCTTCGTCGAACCGTCCAGGCTGGGGAGAGGCGTTGACGATGAGCGGCCCGACACCGAACGGGAGCCTGAGCTCGACCGCCGGGATCGACCAGTGGGTCGCGCAGGCGAAGGCGAAGGCCGAGCGGTACCAGGAGCTCCGCGCACAGGCGGGACAGGTCTCGGTGGTGGAGTCGTCGGCGGACGGCCTGGTCACCGTCACGATCGACGCCGGCGGGAACGTCACCGACCTGCGGATCACCGACCGGGTGCGGGAGCTCTCGGGTGCCGAGGTGGCTGCGGAGGTGCTGCTCACGATGCGCCGCGCGCAGGCGAAACTGCCGGAGAAGCTCGCCGAGGTGATGGCGGCGACGATCGGCGACGCCGACAGCGGGACGCAGCAGACGATCGTCGGCAACTACCGGGCGAGGTTCCCCGACCCGGAGCCGGACGACACGCCCCCGCCCGCGCGGCCGGCGCAACCGCGCGATGACGACGACTTCGGCGGTGAGTCCGTCATGAGCGAGGCCTGACCGCGATGGCCGACGGCGGGTACCAGGTGGTGACCACCGAGCTGCACGACCACGTGGCGTCGGTGCGGCGGGTGGCGGAGACGATCGGTCAGGCCCTGGAGGCCGCCCAGTCCGTGACGATGGGCGTGCAGGCGTACGGGTTGATCTGCGGGCCGTTGTTCGTACCGATCGTGATGGCGGTCAGCGCGCCCGGCCTGCTGACGTTGAAGGTCGCGCAGGAGGCCGTCGGCGCCATGGCCGGCGAGGTCAAGGCGACCGCCGACCACTACCAGTCGATCGAGCAGGGCACCGCCCGCAGCTTCACCGAGATCCACGGGAGACTGACGTGACCACCCCCTTGGTGGCGGCCAAGCACGACTCGACGACCTGGCACAGCGGCATCAACCTGATCGACGACGCCGCCGGGGTGTACGACGCGGTCGAGTCGGGCAGCTGGGTCGAGGGTGGCATCTCCGCGCTCGGCGCCGGCATGGACCTGCTGACCGTGGCGATGAACCCGGTCGGCACGCTGATCTCCTACGGCCTGAACTTCCTGATCGAGCACGTCAAGCCGCTCAAGGACGCCCTGGACCACCTCGCGGGCGACGCCGACCAGATCGCCGCCTACTCGCAGACCTGGGCCAACATCGGCAAGGCCGTCGGCGAGGCCGCCAAGAACCTCACCGACGCGGCGAGCAGGGACACCGCGAACTGGGCGGGTCCCGCCGCGGACGCCTACCGGCGGCACGTCGAGGGCAAGGTCGGCGGACTGTCCACCGCGGCCACCTGCGCGAACACCATCAGCACGGTCGTCCAGGTGGTCGGCGTGATCACCGGTGCGGTGCGCGGCCTGGTCCGCGACATGGTCACCCAGGCGATCGGCGACTTCGTCCAGGACGCGCTCGAAGAGGTCTTCTCCCTCGGCCTCGGCACCCCGGTCGTCGTCGCGCAGGTCGTCGAGCAGGTCGCGCAGTGGACGGAGAAGATCGGCGCCACGATCAAGAAGCTGATCAACTCGGTCGAGAAGCTGCGGCCGTTGATGAGCAAGCTGGAGGAGATCTGGCAGGGCGTCCAGAAGGTCATGAACGCCCTGCACGGGCACGGCGGCGGCGAGCCGCACGTGCCGCACGGCGAGGGCGGCGGTACGCACGTCTCGTCGGCCGAACCGCACGCGGGCGGTGGCGGAGAGACGCACGTGTCGAGCGCGGGCGAGCCGCACGGCACGAGCACCCCGCCGCACGAGAGCACCCCGCACGAGACCGGCACGACCACCACGTCCGGCGACGGCTCCGCACCGCACGGCGGGGAGCCGCACAGCACCACCGGCGAGGGCGGCACCAGGACGTCCGGCGCCGACGGTTCCATCGGCTCCCACAACGAGAACCCCAGCGCCAACTCCAAGCCGGCCGAAGGCACTCCGGCGGTCGGCGACCCCGTCGACGTGTCGACCGGCGTGATGCTGACGACCAGCACGGACGTGGACCTGCCCGGCGCGCTGCCGCTGGTCGTCGTCCGCACGCACCGGTCCTCGCACCGGGTCGGCCGCTGGTTCGGCCGGTCGTGGGCGTCCACATTGGACCAGAAGGTCGAGGTCGAGCCGGACGCGGTGCACTTCGCGGCCGCGGACGGGATGCTGCTGAAGTTCCCGGTGCCCGGCGACTCGGGGTTCGTGCTGCCGGTCGAGGGCGCGCCGCTGCGGCTGGCCCGCGCCGCGGACGGCTACACCGTGACCGACCACAAGCGCGGCACGACACTGCACTTCGCCGGCGCGGGAACCGGTCGTCTGCCGATCACCGCGATCACCGACCGCAACGGCAACCGGATCGACGTCGACTACGACGCGACCGGCACGATCACCGGCATCCGGCACTCCGGCGGCCACCACCTCCGCGTCGACACCGCGGACGGGTTGATCACCGGCATCGGCCTGCGCCGCGCGGACGGTCCCGACGTGCCGTTGATCGGCTACCGCTACCACGACGGCAACCTGACCGAGGTGGTCAACTCCTCGGGACTGCCGCTGCGGTACGACTACGACGTGGACGGGCGCGTCGTCGGCTGGGAGGACCGCAACGGCGTCTGGTACCGCTTCACCTACGACGCCGAGGGCCGATGTGTCCGCGGCGACGGCAAGGACGGCTTCCTCAGCTACACCTTCGAGTACGACCGCGCGAACCTCGTCACGAAGTCGACCAACTCGCTCGGGCACACCACGACGTACCACCTCAACGAGCGGCTCCAGGTGATCCGCGAGGTCGATCCGCTCGGCAACGCGGTGACGTCGGAGTGGGACGCCCACCACCGGCTGCGTTCCCGCACCGACGCGCTCGGCCGCACCGTGCGGTGCGAGTACGACGCGGACGGCAACCTGTCCACGTTCGTCCGCGCGGACGGCAACACGCTGCGGACCGAGCACAACGAGCTCGGTCTGGCCACGACCGTGGTGGAACCGGACGGCGCGGTCTGGACGCAGGAGTACGACGACCGGGGCAACCGCACATCGGTGACCGATCCCACCGGTGCGCGCACGAGCTACACGTTCGACCACCGCGGCAACCTCGCGACGATCACCGACGCGCTCGGCCAGACCAGCACCCTGCGGTACGACGCGGCGGGCCTGCTGATCGCGGCCACCGACCCCACCGGCGCGACCACCACGTACGAGCGCGACGCCCTGGGCCGCGTCTCGGTGATCACCGACCCCGCGGGCGGCGTCACCCGGCTCTCCTGGACGGTCGAAGGCAAGCCGTTGTCGCGCACGCTGCCCGACGGCTCGACCGAGCGCTGGCACTACGACGGCGAGGGCAACACGGTCCGCCGCACCGACGCGCGGGGCCGCGACAGCACGACCGAGTTCGGCTGCTTCGACCTGCCGGTGGTGGAGGTCGGACCGGACGGCGCCCGCACCGAGCTCGGCTACAACACCGAGCTGCGCCCCACGTCGGTCACGAACCCGCAGGGCCTCGTGTGGCGCTACGAGTACGACGCGTGCGGCAGGCTGGTGCGCGAGACCGACTTCGACGGCCGCGTGCAGACCTACGAGCGCGACGCCGCGGGTCAGATCGTTGCGCGCACGAACGGTGCAGGGGAGACCTCGCGGTACCGGCACGACCCGATGGGCAACGTCGTCGAGGAGATCGCGGACGGCGCCCGGACCACGTTCGCGTTCGACCCGCTCGGCCGGCTGCTGCGCGCCACGAACCCGGACGCGGACACCGTCTTCGTGCGCGATGTCCTCGGCCGGGTGGTCGAGGAGACGACGAACGGCATGACCGTGGCGTCCCGCTACGACGTCCTCGGCCGGCGCGTCGCCCGCACCACACCGTCCGGAGTGGACAGCGTGTGGGAGTACGACGCCGGCAACCGTCCGGTGGCGCTGCACACCGCCGGTCGCACCGTGCGGTTCCGCCACGACGTCGCCGGCCGCGAGGTGGAGCGCGACCTCGGGGCGGCCACGCTGGTGCAGACGTGGGACGGCAACCACCGGCTGCGCACGCAGGCGGTGTCGGGTCAGGGCCGCGGTGGTCTGCTGCTGCGCCGGTCCTACCGCTACCGGTCGGACGGCTACCTGGAAGGCGTCGTCGACCAGTTCGCCGGCCCGCGCGACTTCGACCTCGACCCCAGCGGCCGGGTGACCGGGGTGCGCGGTGGCCCGGAAACCGAGCGGTACCAGTACGACCGCGCGGGCAACGTCGTCAACGCCGCCTGGCCCAGCGCTTCCGGCGAGTCGGCGGCCGGGCCGCGCGTGTACGAGGGCACCCTCCTGCGGCGCGCCGGCGCCGTGCACTACCGGCACGACCGGCAGGGCCGCGTGGTGATGCGCAGGCAGACCCGCCTGTCCCGCAAGGCCGATGTCTGGCACTACACCTGGAACGCCGACGACCGGCTGATCGCCGTCATCACCCCGGACGGCACCCGCTGGCGCTACCTGTACGACGCGCTCGGCCGCCGGTTCGCGAAGCGGCGGCTCGCCGCGGACGGCGTGACCGTGGCCGAGGAGACCGTCTTCCACTGGGACGACTGGACGCTCGTCGAACAGTCCGGCCGCGGTGGCGCCACGACGTGGGAGTACGAACCGGGCACCTTCCGCCCGGTGAGCCAGCTCGACCGCGCCGGGGTCGACGCGCGCTTCTACGCCATCGTCACGGACCTGGTCGGCACTGCCACGGAGCTGGTCGACGCCGCGGGCTCGGTGGCGTGGCGGGCCGAGGAGTCGTTGTGGGGCGTGCGCACCGGCGCGGCGGCGGAGGTCAGCTGCCCGTTGCGCTTCCCCGGCCAGTACCACGACCCGGAGAGCAGGCTCAACTACAACTACCACCGGTACTACGACCCGGAGACCGGCCGGTACCAGAGCAACGACCCGCTGGGGCTGGAAGGCGGCCCGAACCCCAGCGCGTACGTGCCCAACCCGACGGCGTGGACCGACCCGCTCGGACTCACGAAGTGCCCGCTGGGGCAGTACGCCGACACCCTGCGCGGCGAGAACCAGGCCGCGACACCCCGCGTCGCCGCCGAGTACACCTCACCGTCGGGCAAGAAGTACTACGCGCACAGCAGCGAGGGCGTGCCGATTCCCGACGAGCTGCGGGCCGAGATGGAGAAGATCGCGCCGGTCGGCGGCAGGCACGGCTCGTGCGCCGAGGTCAACGCCATCTCCAAGGCGATCGCCGAGGAAGGCCCGGCGGCGATGCACGGTGGTGAGTCCAGGGCAGTCCACGTGAAACCGATCAACAGCCCGACCACCAAGCACGGCACGTGGATGACGCCGTGTCCCGACTATTGTCAGCCCTTGTTGCGAGCACTCGGGATCTCCTGGTGAAAGGTGGCCTCTCATGTCGGTCGTCGACAGCTTCTCCCCTGAGCTGGTCGCGGTCCTGGAGGCCAGCGGCTGGACACGGGGTCGCCGCGTCGACATCGAACCGTGGCACGAGGTGCTCGGCAGCGAGGGCTACCACCTGTCCGACGTGGCGCGGGAGCTGCTGGAGACCCTGGGGGACCTGAGCGTGCATCCGGCGCCTCAGGCGAAGTACCGGGCCGATCTGTCCTTCGACCCCGAGCTGGCGGGCGCCGGGGCGGTCGACATCGCACAGGAGCTGGAAGGGCTGTTCCACCAGCGGTTCTACCCGCTGGCGGAGTGGATCTCCGCCAGCTGCGTCTTCGTGGGGGAGCACGGCAAGGTCGCGTCGTACGACGACGTCGAGATGCTCGACATCGGTGACACCGTCAACGCCGCTTTCGAAGCCATGCTGCTCGGTGCCGGAGAGCCTCGCGTCATCCGGAACACGCACTGGCCCCGCTGGTGAGGCGGATCGGTCACGAGGCCGCGGCTGCCCTGCGGACGCGACGCGCGATGTCCTCCAGCACGGCGATCTTGGGCTTGTCGTGGTCGTTCGAGTGCCACACGACCCCGAAGGCACAGCCGGGCAGGTCGTCCACCGGCAGGTAACGCAGGTCCGGGCGCGGGTAGAGGGTCATGGCCGCGGCGGGCACGAACGCGATCGCGCGGCCCAGCGACACCGCCGACAGCAGCGACTCGAAGCGGGTCACCTGGTGGTCGGTGTAGCGGACCCTGGAGCCGTCGGGCCTGGGGTCGTGCGCCCAGTAGTCGCGGCCCACGTGGAACGTGCTCGAGCCGAGGTTCACCATCGGCCGGTCGGCGAGGTCGGCGAGCGACACCGACCGGCGCTGGGCGAGCGGATCCGACACCGCCATGCACACCACGCGCGGCTCGGTTCTGAGCACGGACGCGGTCAGACCCTCGGGGACCGGCAGGTAGACGAACGCCGCGTCGATCACGCCGTCGGTCAGCATCGCGAGCTGCTCGGTGAAGTCGTCGGCCACGTGCACGTCCGGGCCGAGCTCGGGGTGGCGCTCGGACGTCTGGGCGATCACCTGGCGGGTCGGGGCGAGCGCGCCGAAGCTCTCGCAGACGCCCAGGCGCAGCTTGGTCGGGATGGCGCGGCGGACGGCACCGCGCAGGGCGTCGCTCGCGTCGACGACGGCTTTGGCGTAGGGGAGCAGGGACTGGCCCTGCTTGGTGAGCTCCACTCGCCTGCTGGTGCGGGTGAACAGCTCGACACCGAGGCGTTGTTCGAGAGATCTGATCTGCTGGCTGAGTGCGGGCTGGGTCAGGTACAGACGACTGGCGGCCCTGCCGAAGTGCAGCTCCTCGGCCAGCACCAGCAGCAGCCGCAACTGGTGCGCAGTCGGGTCGTCTGCGCTGGTCATCGCATATCCCGAGCTAGATCGATAATCGCCACATTATCATTCTACGTGAAGTCGCTATCGGTATGCGGTTGCCTGCGGGGAGTGATCGCTGGCAACCTGGGGGCCAGTTCTCGGTCGACATGTCTCTGGGGAGGCGTGCGGCCGACTGGGTGATATCAGACAATTCCATGCCATCGCGGGGGGCTCGTGTGAGCGGCAGTACTGCCGAGGTTTTGACCTCGGCCGCTGAGGTGTCCCAGAAAGTATTAGCAATCCTCTACCGCTATCGCCGCCTGGACGACTCGGGCGACTTCGACGACAAGGACTGCATCGCGTGTTTCGAGGCGCGCAGGTCGAAGATCGACGCGTTCGTCCGCAACGGCGAGCAAATCCATTTCGTGATCCCGGCCTTTCCGGCCAAGTCGCCCAACCGGGACAAGGTCCTGGGTGCGTTGCCGGATCTGGGTGAGCGCTTGGCTCTTCATTTCCTGCAGTCGTTGTGCGACTACATCGGGCACTTCTACTCCCCTGGTGCCCGCATCACGATCTGCTCGGACGGCCACGTGTTCGGCGACGTCGTGGGCGTCAGCGACGCGGCGGTCACCGCGTACCGGGAAAGCCTGACGAACATGATCGAGACGGCGAACTGGACGTCGCTCGAGATGTGGGGCCTGGACGACGCGTTCGGCAGCCTCGACTACCCGATTCTGCGTGACGTGCTCGACCGCAACTACTCGGCCACGCTGGACGACCTCAAGGCGAAGATCAAGGACGACCCGGCGGCCCGATCGCTGTTCAACGGCATCCACCGGTTCATGTTCGAGGACCTGGTCGGCGCGCGCGGCCACGAGGCGTCGAAGTCCCAGCTCCGCAAGGAGTCCAAGGAGAGCGCCTACCTGACCATTCTGCGCAGCAATGCGTGGAGCCGCGTGGTCGCGGAACGTTTTCCGGACGCGATGCGGCTGTCCATCCACCCGCAGCCACCGCACTCCGAGAAGTTCGGGCTGCAGCTGCTGCGAACGGGTGACAACTGGCTCACGCCGTGGCACGGCGTGGTGCTGGACGACGGGCAGAACCTTTCGCTGGTCAAACGATGGCAGGCGGAGGAGGTCCAGGCCACGGTCGTCTGGAGGGACGGCCGGCCGAGCCATTTCGTCGCTCCCCATCTCGGCATCAATTCCTAGAAAGGCGGTCACGGCATGACTGCGTCCACGTCGATTTCGGTCGACTCCCTGGTCCACACCCCGCTGCGGCCGTTCGGCAGGATCGTCGAGGCGCCGATCGGCGGCCAGAACATCTCGGACATTCCGGTCGACACGCTCGCCGCGTGGACGATCGAGTCGCGCGTGCTGGTGCTGCGCGGATTCCAGCTCATGGAGAAACAGCAGTTCGCGGACTGGTGCCGCCAATGGGGCGAGGTCCTCGAATGGCCGCCCGGTGAGGTGGTCGACCTGGTGGTCGAGGACGACCCGAAGAACTACCTGTTCGCGAGCGGCGACGTGCCGTTCCACTGGGACGGGGCGTTCGTCGAGGACAATCCGCGGTGGTTCTTCTTCCAATGCCTCGACGCCACTCCCGGCGCGGGCGGCGAAACGGTGTTCTCGGACACCACCGCGGTCTACCGGGACGCCGACCCCGAGACGCGCGAGCTGTGGTCGAAGATCCGCATGACCTATTCGACCGAGAAGCTCGCCCACTACGGCGGTGAGGTCACCGAGAAGCTGATCTCGCAGCACCCCGCCACGGGTCTGCCGGTGCTGCGGTTCGCCGAGCCGCTCGACCCGGAGGTCTACAAGAACCCGGTGTTCGTCAGCGTCGACGGTGTCGACGACCAGGAGGAGTTCCTGAAGTCGTTGGCGAGCACGGTGCACCGCCGTGAGTACTGCTACGACCACGAGTGGCAGGCGGGCGACATCCTGCTGGCGGACAACTTCTCGTTGATCCACGGCCGCAACGCCTTCTCCGGCCCGACCAACCGGCACCTGCAGCGGGTCGAGGTCATTTGATGAGCATCGGCATCGTGGGGGCCGGGATCTCCGGCCTCCACCTCGCACTCCGCCTGCAGCAGATCGGCGTCGACGCCGTCCTGCACTCCCCGCAGGACCCGGACGACCTGCGTGCCGGGCCACCGCTGAACTTCGTGACGCGGTTCGCCTCCACGCGGGAACGGGAGGCCGTGCTCGGCATCTCGAAGTGGGCGTCGAGCGAGTTCGACAACCCGTGGATGCACATGCGGCTGGAGGGTGCGGACCTCGGGTTCAGCGGAAAACTGCCGCAACCGGCCAGCTCCGTGGACTTCCGGATGTACCTCGCGCACCTGCTGGAGGAGTACGTCCGGCGCGGTGGCCAGGTCGAGCGGCACCGGCCGTTGACGCGCGGCGAGCTCGCGAAACTGGCGCAGCGGCACGATTTGCTGGTCGTCGCGGCCGGCCGCGGTGCGCTCGGGGACGTCTTCCCGCGCGACCCGGCGCGATCCCCGTACGAGACAGCGCAACGGCGGCTGCTCGGTGGCCTGTTCACCGGGGTGCGCCCGCCCGAGCCCGCCGGCATGACCATGAACATGGTGCCGGGAGCCGGTGAGGTCCACGCGCCGATGTACCACTCCTTCGGCGGGCCGCTCACCGCGATCCTGATCGAGGCGGTACCCGGCGGGCCGTTCGAGGAGGTCGTCCTCGGCGACTACCGCGACGCGCCCGAGCTGCTGGCCAAGCAGGTGCTGGACCTGATCACGCACCACGCGCCGTCGTTGCGGGAACGCATCGACGAACGCGAGTTCGGGCTGGCGAGGCCGGTCGACAAGCTGCAGGGCGCGCTGGTCCCGACCGTGCGCCACAGCGTGGCCGAGGTCGCCGACGGCCGGTTCGCCGTCGCGGTGGGTGACGCGTGGATCGTGAACGACCCGCTGACCGCGCAGGGGGCGAACCTCGGCTCGCAGCAGGCGTTCCAGGTCGCCCACCTGCTGTCCGTCCACAACGGACCGTACGACGGGGCGTTCTGCCGGATGGTGGCGGACACGTTGTGGCAGACCGCGCAGCCGGTCGTCGACTGGACGAACACGTTCCTGGGCGAACCGCCCGCGCAGGTGCTGGAACTGCTCGGCGCCGCGTCGAGCGACCAGCGGGTCGCGGACGCGTTCGTGGCGAACCTGGACCGGCCGAAGGCGATGTGGCAGAGCATCCGCACGCCCGAGGCCACGACCGAGTTCCTGGCGGCAGCGAGGAGTGCGTCATGAGTGTCAAGATCGGCCTGGTCTGGGACGCCGTCGGCTCGGTGGAGGCCGGGCGCGGCCTGCTGGACTTCGCGCGCGGGCAGGGGCTCGACGCGTTCCTGGTGTTCGACCACCTGATCAACGTGTTCCCGCGGCAGGCGTGGGACGCCGAGTTCACGCATCTGGCCGAAGCGATGCCGGAACCCGACCAGTGCCTCGACTTCGCCACCGTGCTGGGCAACTTCGCCCCGCACGCGGGCCCGATGCAGCTGATCGTCGCCGTCACCGACCCCGGTCGCCGGCATCCGGCGGTGCTCGCCCAGACGGCGCTGACGCTGGCGCAGTTCACCGAACGCGCGCCGGTGCTCGGCATCGGCGCCGGCGCGTTCGAGAACCTGGTGCCGTACGGGCTGCCGCACGACCGGCAGGTCGAACGGACCGAGGAAACGCTGCAGATCCTGCGGATGTTCTTCGAGGGGGTCGGCCCGCACGACTTCAAGGGCAAGCACTTCACGCTCGACCAGGCGCTCATGGGCCTGCGGGCACCGGAAGGCCGCACACCCGAGGTGTGGGTCGGCGCGAACGGCCCGCGGATGCTCAAGCTCACCGGCCGGTACGCCGACGGGTGGGTGCCGTCCGAGCTCGTCGAGCCTGCCGAGTACGGGCGCCGATGGGGTGTCGTGCGGGACGCGGCCGAGGCGGCGGGCCGTGACCCCGACGCGATCGTCGCGGCCGGAGGTGTGCCGATCGTCGTGGCGGACACCGACGCCGAGGCGCACAAGCTGTTGCAGACCAAGCTGATCCGGTACATGGCGCTGCACGCGAGCGCGGCCTCGTGGCGCAAACTCGGCTACGAGCACCCGTTCGGGCCGGACTACCGGGGTCTGAAGGAACTGCTGCCGCACAAGCTGACCCGTGCGGAGTTCGAGCGGGCGATGCGCGACATCCCGGACGAGGTCGTCGCGGCACAGGCGATCGTGGGCAGCCGCGAGACCGTGCTGAACCGGATCGGTGACCTGATCGACGCCGGGATGCGGCACCCGATGCTGATCCCGATGTCCGCGCTGGCCTCGCCGGACGCCGCGAACTACACCGTCGAGACGGTGGCGTGGCTCGGCACGCACCTGCGCACGACGGCGACGGTGAGCGCATGAGCATCGGGATCATCGGCGCCGGGATCTCCGGGTTGCAGCTCGCCTTGCGGTTGCAGCAGCTCGGCATCCCGGTCACCGTTCACTCGACGCAGGACGCGGACGGGCTGAGGTCGGGCTCTCCCAAGAACTTCCCGGCGCGGTTCGGCGCGACCCAGGACCGCGAGAAGGCGCTCGGCGTGTTCGACTGGCCGGACGAGGCACGCGTGCTCGCCTGGTCGGTCGCCGTGTCCGCGCCCGAGGGCCCGCCGCTGGAGTTCGAGGCGACGCTCACCCCGCCGTCCAGCGTCGTGGACTTCCGGCTCTACCTGCCGCACCTGTTCGAGGCTTTCACGAGCCGCGGCGGTGAGGTCGTGATCGGTGCTCCGGATCTCGGCGCGGTGGCGCGCGAGCACGACCTCGTCGTGGTGGCGAACGGGGACCGCTCGATGCGGGACCTGTTCCCGCGAGTGCCGGAACTCTCGCCGTTCGGCGGTCCACAGAGGATCATCACGACCGGCATCTACCGCGGCATCGTCGAGAAGAGCCCGAACCAGCTGGACCTGCGGCTGATCCCGGGCGTGGGCGAGATCTTCCAGATCCCGTTCCTCTCGCCGAAGGGCCGGGCGAACGTGCTCGCGTTCGAGGCGGTGCCGGGTGGTCCGCTGGAGTCCGTGAGCCACCTCGACGCCGACGCCGACCCGGCGAAGTTCTACCGCGAGGTGCTCACCCTGCTGGAGCAGTTCATGCCCGAGCTGCGCGAACGCGTCGACACCGGCGAGTTCGCCACCATCGGCCCGCGTGAGGTGCTGCAGGGTGGTGTGACCCCGATCGTGCGCAAGGGCTGGGCGACGCTGCCGAACGGGCGGTGCGCGCTCGCGATCGGCGACGCGTGGATCACGAACGACCCGCTCACCGCGCAGGGCGCCAACCTCGGCTCCCACAGCGCGTTCGCGCTCGCGGACCTCATCAGCGCGCAGACCGGGCCGTTCGACGAGTCGTTCTGCCGCAAGGCCTCCGACTCGTTGTGGGAGCACGCGAAGCCGGTGGTCGAGTGGAGCACGGCGTTCCTCGCGCCACCACCTCCGCACGTGGTGGGCCTGTTCCAGGCCGCGGCGCGGGACCGGCGGGTCGCGGACGCGTTCGTGAGCAACTTCAACGATCCGGTCGCCATGTGGCAGACCCTGTCCAGTCCGGCGGGCGTGGACGGCTTCCTCGCCGGATTCCCCGGAGGAACCCGATGACCGACCTGAACGTGGAGCTCGACGACAAGGGGCGGTTCATCCCCGAGCGCGAGCAGACCGCGGTGTGGCTGATGGGCGGCCTCGCCCAGGTGCGCGTTCCGGGTGAGGCGACGCGCAACAGCTTCACCGTGGTGCAGCACACCGGGCTGCGGGGCTACACGACCCCGCAGCACGTGCACCACTTCGAGGACGAGGTCTTCATCGTGCTCGACGGCACGCTGAAGATGGTCTGCGACGGCAAGGAGCAGATCGCGGAAGCCGGCGACACGATGATCATCCCGCGGACCATCCCGCACGGGTTCGTCGCCACCTCGGACATCAAGTTCCTCACGATCCACTCGACGCCGCGCGAGGGGGAGCGGCCGCAGTTCGACCTCTTCCTCGACGCGGAGATCCCGCACGCCAAGGCACTGACGTTGCCGACCGAGGAGTTCCCGTACGGGCTCGACCACATCGTGAAGCTCGGTGAGACCTACGGGTACGGATTCGCCGGCCCAGCACCAACCCTCTGAACAAAGAAGACTGATATGCCGATGAGCCTGATTTCCCTGATGGTGTGCGTGTTCGGCATCACGACCGGTGAGTTCGTGATCGCCGGCATCCTGCCGGACGTCGCCACCGATCTGCAGGTGTCGATCCCCGCGGCCGGCCTGCTGGTCACCGCGTACGCGATCGGCATGATCGTGGGTGGCCCGCTGCTGACCGCGCTGACCGCCCGCTACCCGCGCAAGCCGCTGATGCTGACACTGATGGTGATCACGGTGGTCGGCAACCTCGCGTCGGCGTTCGCGCCGATGTACGGGATGCTGTTCGCGGCCCGGGTCATCACCGCACTGGTGACGTCGACGTTCTTCGCCAACGCCATCGTGACGGCGGTGTCGACCGCGCCGGAGGGCAAGCAGGCCTCGACGGTGTCCAAGCTGGTGTTCGGCATGAACATCGCGATGGTGCTGGGCGCGCCGCTCGGCACCTTCATCGGCAACCAGTACGGCTGGCGAACGACGTTCCTGGCCATCGCGATCGTCTGCGCGCTGGGCCTCGTCCTCACCTGGCGGCTGGTGCCCGCGGTGGCGAACGCCGGTGGTTCCGCGGTGGCCGAGCTCAAGGTGTTCCGCGCCCACAACGTGCAGCTCGCGATCCTGGTCACCGCGGTGGGCAACGCCGGGCTGCTGATGGTGTTCACCTATGTCGCGCCGCTGCTGACCGACGTCACCGGATACGCGGCGGGCACGGTCGCGACCATGCTGCTGGTGTACGGCGTGGGCGCGGCGGTCGGCAACTTCGCCGGCGGCTGGCTGGCCGACCGGGCGTTGATGCCCTCGCAGATCGGTCTGCTGTCGGCGCTCGCGGCCGCTCTGGTGGTCATGTGGGCGGTCAGCGGCAGCATCGTCGCCACCGGCGTGATGGTGTTCGTGGTGGGCGCGCTCGGGTTCTCCGTCGTGCCCGGCATGCAGGCACGCGTGATGAGCACCGCCACCGCCGCGCCGACGCTGGCCATCGCGGTGAACGCGTCGGCCTACCAGCTCGCCGCGGCGTTCGCCGGCTGGCTGGGCGGCCGGGTGATCGACGGTCCGGGCCTGAAGCCGATCTACCTCGTCGGCGCCGGCGTCACCGTCGCGGGCATCCTGGTGAGCCTCTTCGCCTGGTATCGCGACCGCACCGCCGCTGCTGAGAAGGTCTCAGCCGCATAGAACTGTTGGGGGATGGGAAATGGGGCGCGACAACGCTCTGGTGGACGGTGACTGGGTCGAGCGCAACCTCGGCGCGCCCGGTGTGGTGCTCGTCGAGACCGGCAACGAGGACACCGAGTACGTGAAGGGCCACCCGCCCGGCGCGGTGTGGATCGGCTGGGACGAGTTCCAGGACGACCTGCGGCTCGGCGTCGTCGGGCCGGAGCGGTTCGGGGACCTGTTGTCCGCCAAGGGCATCAGTCGAGACGACACGGTCGTGCTGTACTCCGGCGCGTCGAACCTCCTGGCGGCGCTGACGTACTGGTACTTCACGTTGTACGGCCACAAGAACGTGCGGCTGCTCGACGGCGGGCGCACGCGCTGGGAGCTGGACGAACGTCCGTTGTCGACGGAAGTGCCGTTGCGCGCGGTCACCGACTACCGCGTGGACGAGCCGGATCTCACGGTGCGGGCGACGCGGGACGACGTGATCGCCGCGATCAACGTCAAGAACGTCCTCGACGTCCGCACACCGGAGGAGTACTCCGGCGAGATCTTCGCGCCGGGGTTCGCCGGTGAGGCCTTCGCGCCCGGCAACAACCCGCACGAGGTCGCGCAGCGGTCCGGGCACGTGCCGGGTGCGCTGAACCGGCCGTGGGACGCCGTCGTCAACGTCGACGGAACTTTCAAGTCCGACGCGGAACTCGCGGAGCTGTTCGCGGACGTGGACCCGCAGGCGGGCTCGATCACCTACTGCTGGGTCGGTGCGCGGTCCGCGCACACCTGGTTCGTGCTGCGGGAACTGCTCGGCTGGCCGGAGGTTCGCAACTACGACGGATCGTGGGCCGAATACGGATCACTGATCGGCGTGCCGGTCGAACGCACCTTCCGGGGGACGAAGTGACGAGACTGCGGGGCAAGGTGGCGCTGGTGACCGGGGCGAGCTCCGGCATCGGCGAGGCGGCGGCGAAGGCGATGGCCGCCCAGGGCGCGCGGGTCGTGCTGGCGGCGCGGCGCACCGAGGAGCTGGACCGGGTCGCGGAGGAGATTCGCGCCGCAGGTGGCGAAGCGGTCGGCGTGCGCACGGACGTGACCGTCGACGAGGACCTCGAGAACGCGGTGCGCACCGCTGAGGAGCGGTTCGGCGGGCTCGACGTCGCGTTCAACAACGCCGGTTCGATGGGCACCATGGGCCTGGTGGCCGAGCAGGACCCGAAGACGTGGGGCGAGGACCTGTTCACGGTGCTCACGACGACGTTCATGTCGATGCGGCACGAGATCCCGGCGTTGCTCAGGCGCGGCGGCGGCGTGATCGTCAACAACGCTTCCCAGCTCGGCGTGGTCGGGTTCGGCGCGGGCATCAGCGCGTACGTGGCGGGCAAGCACGGCGTGATCGGCCTGACCAAGGCCGCCGCGCTGGAGTACGCACCGCGGAACATCCGGGTCAACGCGGTGGCACTGGCCTCTGTGGACACCCCGATGTACCGGTCGTCGGTCGGCGCGAGCGAGGAGATGACGGCGTACTTCAACTCGCTGCACCCGTTGGGCCGCATCGCTACCCCGGAAGAGGCCGCATCGGCGGTCGCCTACCTCGCCGGCGACGACGCGGCGTTCTTCACCGGGTCCGTGCTCGTCATGGACGGCGGGTGGACAGCGAGGTGACCACCGCGACCGACCTGCTGCCGTCGGTGATCGGCGCTGATCTCGAAGTTCCCCTGGTGACCGGGGAGATGGTGCCCTACGCGAACCTGGACTACGCGGCCAGCACTCCCTGCCTGGCCGACGTGCGGCGTGAGCTGGACGCGTTCCTGCCCTGGTACAGCAGCGTGCACCGGGGCGCGGGCTACGCCTCCCAGGTCTCGACGCGGATCTACGAACAGGCACGGCGAGCGGTGCGGCGGTTCACCGGTGCCCCGCCGGACAGCACCGTGCTGTTCACCCGCAACACCACCGACGCGCTGAACCTGCTCGGCCGTTCGCTGCCGGAGAGCACCGAGGTGTTCCGGTTCGCGACGGACCACCACGCCGCGATGCTGCCGTGGCGCGGCGCGCGGGTGCGGCGGCTCGGCGTGCCGGCGAGCCCGAGCGAGGCCGTGCGATCGCTGGCCCGTGCGCTGGCGGCATCCCATTCCGGTCCGAAACTCGTGGTGCTCACCGGGGCGTCCAACGTCACCGGCGAACTGTGGCCGATCGGTGAACTGGCCGAGATCGCCCGGCTCTTCGGGGCCCGCACGGTGCTCGACGCGGCCCAGCTGGCGGCGCACCGGCCGATCGAGCTGGCGTCCTGGGGCATCGACTGGGTGGCGTTGTCGGGCCACAAGCTCTACGCGCCGTTCGGTTCGGGCGCGTTGGTGGGCACGACCGACTGGCTGGCGACGGCGGAACCGTACCTCGCGGGCGGTGGCGCGACGGCTCTCGTCACCGAGCACGCCGGGACCGAGCACGTCACGTGGTCCGAGGTACCGCACCGGCACGAAGGCGGCTCGCCGAACGTGATCGGCGCCCACGCGATGGGTGTCGCCTGCAACGCGCTGACCAGGATCGGCTGGGGCGCCGTGATCACGCACGAGACGGCGTTGGCCCGGCGCCTGCGGGACGGGATCGCCGGGATCGCGGGCGTGCAGCAGCTCGGCATGTGGGACGACGACCACCCGAAGGTGGGCGTGGTGCCGTTCACCGTGACCGGCCGCGACCAGCAGCTGGTCGCCACGGCGCTGGCCGCCGAACACGGGATCGGGATCCGCGACGGCGCGTTCTGCGCGCACCAGATGGTGGATTCCCTGCTCACCGACAAGGACATGCCCCACCTCGACCGCGCGTTGCGGGCGAGCATCGGCCTCGGCACGACGGCCGAACACGTCGACCGGTTGGTGGCCGGGCTGGACGCGCTGGTGCACAAAGGTCCACAGTGGACCTACGAGCGGCGCGGCGGTGCCTGGGTCCCGGTACCGGACCCCCGCCAGGCGCCGGCCTTTCTGGAGGAGTGGTGATCGGACGCCGGTTCGGCGTGATGCTCTACCCGGACCAGCCGGTCGGGGTGCTCGTCGAGCGGGCGCGGTGGCTGGAGGGGTTGGGGTTCGACCAGATCTACCTGCCCGACCACAGCGGTGACCTTCGCGATCGCCGCCGCACGTGGCACGACAGCTGGCTCGTGCTGGCGGCGATCGCGCTGGCGACCACCCGCGTGCGCATCGGCACGATGGTGGCCAACCAGATCCTGCGCCCGCCGGCCCAGCTGGCCCGCCAGGCGATGACGCTCGACCACCTGTCCGCTGGCCGGCTCGACCTCGGCATCGGCGCCGGCCTGTTCGGCTGGGACCACCACAGCGTGGGCGAGGACCCGTGGGCGCCCAAGGAACGCATGCGGCGGTTCGCGGACTACGTGTCGATCACGGAGGGCCTGCTGCGCGCGGACGAGCTGATGTTCAGCTACGCCGGCGAAGTGCTCTGGGTGAAGGACGTGGCGACCGCACCCGGCTGCGTGCAGACGCCACGCCCGCCGATCATCCTGGGTGGACAGTCACCGACCGTGCTGCGCACCGCGGCCGCGTTCGCACAGGGCTGGAACACCCACGGCCCGCCCGGCGCGTCCGACGAGGAGACGCTGCGGGCCACGACCACCCAGAACCGCAAGCTGGACGCGCTGGCCGCTGCCGCAGGACGTGATCCCGCGGCGATCCGGCGTGGCTACACGATCTTCGGGCCCTGGGACCCGAGGTGGGGGAGACACAGCTACGAGGAGGTGTTCGACCGCTTCGGGGGAATCGGCGTGTCGGACTTCGTCCTCGACTGGCCGGGTGAGGCGCATCAGGAGGAGTTCGAACGCGTCGCACTGGAAGTGATTCCTCCCCTGCGCGAGTGATGCTTCACCAATGGGGGAGACATGGAAACCAGAGAACACACCGGCGCGGTGACACAACAGGACGCGCGTTACGCCGACCTGGTCAGCGGCCTGAACCAGCGCTACCGGGGCACGCCGGAGTCGGTGCACCTCCCGCGCTCGACCGAGGAGGTGGTCGCGGTCGTCCAGGACGCCGTCGACCGCGGCAAGCGCGTGTCCGTGCGGTCGAGCGGTCACTGCTACGAGGACTTCGTCTTCAACCCGGACGTCGAGGTCGTGATCGACATGTCCGGCATGTCCGACGTCTACTTCGATCCCCACCGCCGTGCGATCGCGGTGGAGTCCGGTGCCACCAACCTGCGGACGTACCAGACGACCTACCCCCGTTGGGGAGTGGTCGTGCCGGCCGGCTTCTGCTACTCGGTCGCCATGGGCGGCCACGTCTGCGGCGGTGCGTGGGGCCCGTTGGCCCGCCGGCACGGCTTGGTCGTCGATCACCTGGAGGCCGTCGAGGTCGTGGTGGTGGACGAGGACGGCTGCGCCCGCGCGGTGACGGCCAGTCGTTCGCCGCAGGACCCGAACCACGACCTGTGGTGGGCGCACACCGGCGCGGGCGGCGGTAGCTACGGCGTCGTCACCCGCTACTGGTTCCGCACGCCGGGAGCGTCCGGCCACGATCCAGCGGGACTGCTGCCGCAGCCGCCCGCCTCTCTGCTGGTCAGCGCGGTCAGCTGGCCGTGGGAGGAGATCAGTGAGCCGGAGTTCGAACGGATCGCGCAGAACTACGCGTCCTGGCACGTCGAGCACCGCCGGTCCACTGTGGAGCTGATGAGCCAGCTGGTGCTGACCCACCGCAGCGCCGGCCAGATCGGCTTGCTGGCGCTGGTCGACGCGACCGCTCCCGACGCCGAGTCGGTGCTGTCGTCCTACCTCCGCGACATCAACGCCGGGGTGTCGGTGACGCCGGGTGCCCTGACCACGCCGATGGCCGAGTTGCCCGCCATGCCCCAGTTCGTGAACACGCGCTCGTTGCCGTGGCTGCAGGCGATCCGCCTGCTGGGCACCACCAACACCACGCTGAACGACCCGACCCTGCGTGCCGAGTACAAGTCCGCCTACATGCGCTCGACGTTCCCCGAGAGCCACCTCGCCGCGCTGCACTCGCACCTGACCCGCACCGACATCGTGAACCCGACCGCGGCCGTGCAGCTGACCTCGTACGGCGGCCGAATCGCCGACGTGGCACCGGATGCCACCGCTTCCGCGCACCGCGACGCGGCGTACAAGCTGCAGTGGCAGGTGTTCTGGAACGACCCGGCCGAAGACGATCTGCACGTGCGCTGGGCCCGTGAGTCCTATGCCGCGACATACGCGGAGACCGGTGGCGTGCCGGTGCCGAACACCGTCACCGACGGCTGTTACGTGAACTACCCGGACGCCGATCTCGGCGATCCCCGGTTCAACCGGTCCTCTGTGGACTGGCACGGGTTGTACTTCAAGGAGAACTACCCGCGGCTGCAGCGGATCAAGGCCCGCTGGGACCCGCGTGACTTCTTCCGGCACGCGCAGTCGATCAGGCTGCCGTGAGACTCGGCAACCCCGGCGGTGCCATCGCCGGGGCTGCCGCGGCCGCTCAGCGAGCTTCTTATTTGCAGTTGCTTCAGTGTGGATCAAATTCAGCTTCTTACCACACGGCGCTGACCACGACGTTTGCGGCCTGCGAAGAAGTGGGTAGTCTGGTCGTGCTTGGTCGGGGCCACTACGGCGTAAATGGGAGGCGTTGCCCGTCCCGGTGACAGGCCGCTGTCGTGATGACCTGGACGGCCGCGCTCGGCAGCGCACGCACCCAGCAGGGAAGAGCAAGGCCATGACCAAGCTCAATCCGCGCCTGCCCATTTCGGTGCAGACCATTCACATCGATCTCGTACCCGTGACCGCAGTAGCCGGTGAGCTCGACATGGCCACCGATGACGTCGTCTGGGACGAGGTTCGCGCCCAGCTCGAAACCAGACCGGGCGTGCTCGTCCTGGACCTGAGCGAAGTCCAGTTCATGGGATCGGCCGGAATCAACGTGCTGCTCCAGAGCCACATGGAAGCCACCCAGCACGGCACGAGGCTGGTGGTCGTGGCGCCTCAGGAGAGCTTCGTGAACCGCGTGCTCACGATCGTGGGGATCGAACAGGTTCTCGATCTGCACACCGACGTCCGCAGCGCGGTCACCGCGGGCTGACCGAGGGCGGACGTTGCTCCGGTCGCCGAGCTGGGCTACTCGTCCGACTGGATGATCATCAGGCGGAACGTGGTCGACGGCGACTCGCGCCCGCACGTCTGCAGCATGTGCCAGGCCAGGTTGCCGGGCCCGTTGCCGGCCTGCGGAAGGCGCTCCCGGCTGATCCCGAGGACTCCGTCGGGGCTTTCCCCGAGAATCTCCGGCGTGCCGACGAGCACGGCCAGACCGAACGCCAGCACGTCGGCGCGCAGGTCGTCGTCCAGGTCGTCGGTGAGTCCGATCGAGCACTGCGGCTCGCCGTCCGCGCCGACGTTGACCCCGACCAGGCCCGCGAGCCCCGCGCTGCGTGCCGCGGGTATGTCGAACACCCGGACGTCCGTGCCCATCGCCAGTGCCAGCAGCTTTGCCACCGGGGTCGAGAGCAGCGGGTCGTCGATGGTGGCGTCGCCGCCTTCGTCCCCGGGGTCGTTCGCGCGTTCGCACATGATGCGTCAGACCATATCGCCCAAGGCATCCTCACGCGTCCGGAGGGCGAGTCGGCAGCGGTCACGCCGCCCGCGAACAGTTCCCCGAGCGCGGCCTGCTCACCGCAGTCTCTTTCAGTCGTGGGCGAACGTCCGGTCTGTTTGCGGGCAGCCTCGCTAGGCTTGATCGGCTCGCCTCGACCACGTTGCCCGGGGGAACAGTGCACCGTTTCGCGGCCAGTCCCGCCCTGGCGCGGCTGGAGTGGATTCTTGACGGCCTGGACGGGAAGCCCGGCTGGGGAGCTGACGCGTCCGACGTGCTCGCAGCCGCGTTCAGCGCCGTCGTCACGCCTGAGAGGTACGTCGAGGTCACCCGCGGTCGCGCGGCGAACTACGCGCCGGTCGTCGTGGTCGGTCTCGATGTCGGCGAGACCACCGCGCGGGCGCGGATCCTCCGCCACGACGGCACCGTTGACGTCGTCTCCTGCGTCGTGGAGGCCGCACGGCCGCATCGAATTGCCTCCACGTGGGTCGCCGGACTGGTGCCGACCGATCTGACACCGAGGTTGCCGGCCGATTTCACGGACTACGACCTGCCTTCCGTCGCCGTGAACGCCCGGCTGGTCGTGTTCTCCGGGGTGCCCGGCAGCGGGAAGAGCACCCTGGCCGACGCGGCGGGCGCCGAGCTGGGGATCCCGGTCTTCGCCACCGACTGGCTGCTCGGTGCGCTGACTCCGTTCGGCGGTCGCCATTTCGAGGAATCAATGGCTGCCGCCGAAGAGATGCTGACCACGCTCGCTCTGCGGCAACTCCTCGCCGGACAGTCCGTCATCCTCGATCATCCCACCGAACTGGTGGAGACCAGGAATCGCTGGCGCAGCCTGGCGCGCCGGGCCGGTGCGGAGTTCCGTGCGGTCGTGTGCCAGTGCTCCGACCCGCAGGTCCACCGCGGCAGGCTCGAAGGCCGCAGCCGCGCGATCCCCGGCTGGCACGACCCCGGTGACTGGTCCGATGTGCAGCAGCGACTGGCGAGCTTTCCCTCCTGGCACGGGGAAGCGCTCTCCGTGGATACCGTTCAACCGCGCGAGCTGGCCCTTGCCGCGGTCATCCGGCACATCACCGCCTGACGGCGTCAGGGCTGGCGACGATCGGGCTGATCGAGGCGTTTGCTGTTGCTGCCGTTGTTCTGCTCGTCGTCAGTCGTGGTCGGGCTTGCCGGTGAGGTGATGATCTGCGGCGTTCAAGGCCTCGAACAACAGTCGCCGCACGTGTCCGCCTCGCGCCGCGTAGAGCGCTCGCCGGCCCTCGCGGCGCACGGTGACCAGTCCGGTCAGGCGCAGTTTCGCGAGGTGCTGCGAGACCGCCGGGCGTGCGATCCCGACCTCCGCGGCCAGCGTCGTGACGTCGTACTCGGCTCCGCACAGCAGCCACAACATGCGGAAACGCGTCGGGTCGGCGAGCATCCGGAACCCGTCCACCGCAGCTTCGACATGGGCGCCAGAAGGTAGTTGTTGCCAGGCATCCGTTGTTGCAACGTCGTCGCGTGCGTACATGAGCACATATAGTGCCACGCATGCTCGCTGTTCTGCGCAACCGCACGTATCGCCACCTGTTCGGCGCACACGTCGTAGCCCTCACGGGTACCGGTCTGGCGACCGTCGCGCTGGGACTGCTGGCCTACGACATCGCCGGCGCGGACGCGGGCGCGGTGCTCGGCACGGCCCTGGCGATCAAGATGGTCGCCTACGTCAGCGTCGCGCCGGTCGCGGCCGCCCTGCTCGGCGCACTGCCGCGACGAGCCGTCCTGGTCACGCTGGACCTGATCCGGGCCGGAGTCGCCGTGGTCCTGCCGTGGGTCGACCAGGTGTGGCAGGTCTACGCCTTGATCTTCGTGCTGCAGGCGGCTTCGGCGGCGTTCACGCCGATCTTCCAGGCGACGATCCCGGACGTGCTGCCGGACGAACGCGAGTACACCCGCGCCGTCACGCTTTCCCGGATGGCGTACGACCTCGAGAGCCTGCTGAGCCCGTCGTTGGCGGCGGCCCTGCTGGTGCTGATGAGCTTCAACAACCTGTTCCTCGGCACTGCCATCGGCTTCGCCGGTTCCGCGCTCCTCGTCGTGTCCATCGTGCTGCCGCGGCCGAAACCGGTGCACCGCAAGGGAAGCCTCTACGCCGCGACCACCCGGGGCATCCGCATCTACCTCGCCACGCCCCGGCTGCGCGGTCTGCTGGCCGTGCATCTCGCGGCCGCGGCGGCGGGCTCGATGGTCCTCGTCAACACCGTCGCCTACGTCCGCGACGTGCTCGGCCGCGGCTCTTCCGATGTCGCCGTCGCACTCGCGTTCAACGGCGTGGGCTCCTTGGCCGCCGCGTTGACGCTTCCCAAGCTGCTCGACCGCGTCTCCGACAGGACCGTGGTGATCCGCGCGGTGGTGGCGCTGTTCGTGCTGCTGTTCGCCGGAGCCACGTTCGCCTCGCTGCTCGGTGGAGGGCACTGGTCCGCGTTGCTGGTGCTGTGGGCGTTGATCGGTGCCGGGTGCTCCTTCGCGCTGGCGCCGGGCGCCCGGCTGCTGCGGCGGTCCGCGCACTCGCAGGACCGGCCCGCGTTGTTCGCCGCGGACTTCGCGCTGTCGCACGCCTGCTGGCTGCTCTGCTACCCCCTGGCCGGCTGGGTCGCGACCGCGGCGAACACGACCACCGCCTTCCTCGTCCTCGGCGCGATCACCGCGGCAGGCGCACTGATCGCGCTTCGGCTGTGGCCGCGGCACGATCCCGCGGTCGTCGAGCACGAGCACTGCGACCTGGACGCAGACCACGATCATCTGCACGACGCGGTCCTCGCGGGTGGCGTGTACCGGCACGCTCATGAGTTCCGCATCGACGACCACCACGAACGCTGGCCGCGCTAGGACCGCCGCACCGGCCGAGCCATTGCCACGATTCTTACTTACTTGTAAGTTAGCTGCATGACGACTTCGACCCTGGCTGAAGTGGCCGCCGCCGACATCGACGCGGTCGAGAAGTTCGGTGACCGGTGGGCGGAGGCCTGGAACGGGCACGATGCCGACGCGGTCGCGGCGATGTGCGCGGAGGACCTGGTCTACGACGAGCCCGCGCTGGGCAAGACGGTGTACGGGCGCGATTCCATCCGTGACTTCGTGGCGAACATGTCGCGGACCTTCCCGGACTACACGTTCACCCGTGTGGGCTTCTACGCCGAGACGACCAGGCGGGCCGTCGTGGTGTCGTGGCGGTTCGTCGGCACCGTCGCGGGCACAGACCGGCGCGTCGAGTTCCACGGCGACGACCGGCTGGAGGTGGGCGAGGACGGGTTGATCCACGCCTACCGGTGCCTGTACGACAACAAGTTCGTGGAGCGCCAGGTCCGCGGATGAGCGAGGGCACGCCTGCCCGGATGCCCGCCGCGGCACGCCGGGCACTGATCGTCGAGGCGGCCGAGGCCGAGTTCGCCAGGAACGGCCTGGCGGGAGGGCGCCTGGACGCCATCGCCGAACGGGCCGGCGTCTCGCACCCCCGCGTCGTGCAGATGTTCGGCTCGAAGAAGAAGCTGTTCCTGGAGATCGTCGACGGGACGTACGACAAGATCGAAGCCGCGTTCGCACGCACGCGACCGACGCTGGCCGCACTGGGCAGCGCCTACGTGGAGCTCCTGCAACGCGAGCGAACCGTCGGCCTGGTGATGCTGCAGGGCTACGCGGCCGCGGACGGCGAGGTCCAGGAGGCGGTGCGGCAACGCCACCTGGACCTCATGAAAACGATCACCGAGTTGACCGGCGCCGACGCGTGGCAGGTGCGCACGTTCTTCGCCACCGGACTGGTCCAGACGGTCACGGCCGCACTCGACCTGCCCGGCCAACGCGCCGACACGGCTTGGAGCGCCTGGATTCTCCGGCTCGTCGATCCCGCGGCGGAGCCGGCCGACGAACGGTCGTCCTGATCAGCTCGCCGATCCGCGGGCCACCACCGCCGCCCGCGAGATCAGGACACCCGCCAGATCTGGCTGCTCGCGTTCGTCCCGGCGAGCTGCTGAACCTGTGCGCCACCACCGGTGGACGAGCCCGCCACGCCGACCTGCAGGCCGCTGTTGATGTTCACCAGCACGTAGTCGTTGCCGTTCAGGCTGCCGACCAGGTCGGCCGCCCACTGCTGGCCGGGGCGGCCGTCACACGTCCACTGCTGCAGCTGCACACCGGCCGCGGTCGACTGGCCGGGCACGTCCAGGCACAGGCCGCTGTTGACGTTGACGACGGTGAAGACGTTGTCGGCGACCTTCGTGAGCTTCCACTGCTGGTTGGTGCCTCCGGTGGCCTGCCACTGGATGATCTTGCCGCCGTCGGCCGTGGAGGCGCCGGAGGCGTCCATCACCAACGAGCTGTTGCGGTTGGCCAGCGTGTGGACGGCGTTGCTGGGCAATCCGGAGTTCGGTGACCACAGACCGGTTTCCACGTCGAGGTTCCAGCTCGGGTACTGGCCCAGGTTGACCGTGGTGCCGCGAATGGTGAGGGGGAGCCAGATCAACGGCGAGTCACCCATGTTGCCCAGAGTCCACCGGTCACCCGCGTAGATGTAGGTGGTCGCGGCACTGCCCTGGACCGTGATGATGTTCGCGGTCTGGCTGTTGTAGGTGTTCGTGCCAGGGGCCGCGAAGTTCCGGAACGACGACCACGGCCCGGCGAGCGACGGTGCGGTGGCGTACACGTTGTCGTTGGTGTTCCAGCCGGTCAGGTGCGAGACGAGCAGGTAGTACAGGCCGTTGGCCTTGATCACCGCAGGCGACTCGTAGTTGGGCAGCGTCGTCACCTGGCTCGCCACCGAGAGGTAGTCGTTGGAGAGCCGGTAGATGCGCAGGCTGCGTCCGGCGTTCTCGCTGAGCAGGTACGCACTGCCGTCGGTGTCCTGGAACAGGCCGATGTCGCGGCTCTGGTTGCCCAGCGGCTGGAAACTGCCCCGGTAGCTGTAAGGACCGCACGGGGTGGTGCTCGTGGCCACGCCGACCCGCTGGTCGGAGTAGCTCGTGCTGTCGATGTGGAGGTACATCACGTACATCCGGGTGTTCGCGTTGTAGATGACCTTGGGGCGTTCGACGATCCGGTTGGGGCCGAGATCGCCGCTGCCCTGCCTGGCCAGCGCGACACCCTGCCGCGTCCAGTTGGCCAGGTCGGTCGACGAGTAGCAGGGGATCTCCTGGAACGCGGTGTTGGAGCTGGTCTGGCCGATCTTGCCCTCGCCGAAGCCGTACCAGGTGGCACCCACCTTGACGATGCCCAGTCCGTGCAACTGCAGGGAGCGGCCGCTGGTGTCCGTGCGCACGGCACCGAGGGTGAAGGTGTTCGACGCGGCTTGCGCCCGGCCCGTCGGCGCCACGAACCCGACGAGGCCGGCGATGAGGACTACGAGTACCGCGAGAGTCGTGCGCGGGCGCCCGGCTACGAGGTGAGGCAACTTGCTCGACATCGGGATCCTTTCCTGTGCAGTGCTGGTGCTGCGGCGGCGGCTCGATGTCGTTGCGGGAAACTGAGAACGCTCTCATTTCCGGAGGGCGCACTCGCCCGAACACGATCGAGTCGCAGTGTGGCACCACGTTGTTAGCGTTCACAAGAGGGATCGGGCGCAGGGGTGCGACTTCGTGAGTAACGTCGTCAGCATGGAGAACGGCGGACCCAGCCGGACAGCGCTCGTCACCGCGTATGCCCGTGCCTACCACCAGATCGCTGACCAGCCACAGATCTTCACCGATCCTCTCGCGGCACGGGTGCTCGGCCATGCCGCGGAAGAACTCCCGAACCTGGGCACGGCCGCGACCGATCGCCTCGGCGGCGCCGTGACGGACCGGCCCCGCCGCCTGTTCTTCGCCACCAGGGCTCGCTTCGCCGAGGACGCGGTGGCGGCGGCCGTCGCCGCCGGTGCGCGGCAGGTCGTGATCCTGGGCGCGGGCCTGGACACCTTCGCCTACCGCAATCCGCGCCGCGATGTGCGCGTCTTCGAGGTCGACCACCCCGCCACCCAGGCGTGGAAGCGAGAACGCCTTGCCACGGCCGGAATCGACAGCCCCGAGACCCTGACCTTCGTGCCGGTCGACTTCGAAACCCAAACGCTGGCAACGGAACTGGAAGCCGCCGGATTCAGGCGGACGGACCCGGCCGTGTTCGTGTGGCTGGGTGTGGTCTACTACCTGACCCCCGACGCCGCCCGAGCCACCCTCGCCTACATCGCCGGTCAGGCCCAGCCGGTCGAGGTGGTCTTCGACTACCTGCGCTCCGCGACCACCGAGGCGGAACGCGCCTACCAACGCGCACGTGCCGAGCGGCTGGCCGCCGTCGGCGAACCCGTGTTCAGCTACTTCACCCCCGACGGCATCGCCGCGCAGTTGCGAGCCCTCGGGTTCACCGGTGTCGAGGACCACTCCGCCGCCGACCTGATCTCCGGTTACCTCGGCGGGTCCGCGGCGTTCGGGGGTGCGCCGACCCCGGCGCTGAACGGGATCCGCATGGTGCGCGCGAGCCGCTGAGGAACATGGCTCCGCACGGCATGCTCTGCCAGGGTCCGGCCTGGCGCGAAGAATTTTTGCCATTCGACGAATTCGATTCTTCGGTGCCTTGACGGTGAGGTGGGAGCGCTGTTAGTACTGTTTGCTGGGAGCGCTCCCGGAGTGTTGGTCTTCACTTCGGCAGTAGGTGGTTTGTTGTTCCGATCCTGAACGAGAACAACTTTGTGGAGATGTCATGGCATCACGGCGAGAGCACTCGGACCACGCGGGTTCGCAGCCCTTGCGCCGGCGGACATTGCTGGCGGCGGGCGTTGCGCTGCCGGCGCTGGCGGTGGCGACACCGGCTGCGGCGGCCACCTCCGTGGTCGTCGAGCCGTCGAAAGTGCAGCAGACAATCCTCGGCTTCGGCGGTATGAACCACACCGTGTGGATCAGCGACCTCACCGCCGCCCAGCGCGAAACAGCGTTCGGCAACGGTGCCGGGCAGCTCGGGTTCACCGTGCTGCGCATCCCCGTCCACGAGAACCGGGCCAACTGGAGCCGCGAGGTCGCCACGGCCAGGCGCGCGGTCGAGCTCGGGGCCAAGGTCATCGCCTCCCCGTGGAATCCTCCCGCCTCGATGACTGAAACGTTCTCCGGAGGAAAACGGCTGCGTTACTCCTCGTACGGGGCTTATGCGCAGCACCTGAACGACTTCATCGCGTTCATGGCGAACAACGGGGTGAACCTGTACGGAATCTCGGTCCAGAACGAGCCGGACTACGCGCAGGAATGGACGGCGTGGACGTCCGGTGAGATCGTCAGGTTCCTGCGCGAGAACGCGGGTGCGATCAACACCAAAGTCATCGCTCCCGAGTCGTTCCAGTACCGGAAGAACCTCTCCGATCCCATTCTCAACGACGGCGCCGCGCTGGCGAACGTGGACATCATCGGCACACACCTCTACGGCACTCGGCCCGCGGACTTCCCCTACCCGCTCTTCCGGGAGAAGGGCGGTGGCAAAGAGCTGTGGATGACCGAGGTCTACTACCCCAACAGCACCGACTCCGCCGATCTTTGGCCACAGGCGCTCGACGTGGGGGAGCACATCCACCGCGCGCTGGTGGACGGCGGGTTCCAAACCTACGTGTGGTGGTACATCCGCCGCTCTTACGGTCCGATGCGGGAGGACGGACAGATCAGCAAGCGTGGCGCCAACATGGCCCACTTCTCGAAGTGGGTTCGTCCCGGCTACTCGCGAATCGCCGCGACCGCGAACCCTCAGTCGAACGTCTACATCTCGGCGTACAAGAGCGGGTCCAGGATCGTGATCGTCGCCGTCAACAAGAACGCATCGCCGGTCGACCACGTCTTCACCATCCGGGACATGGGTTCCGCGACCGCCTCCAGCTGGTTGACGAACGCAAGCGCGAACCTCGCCCACTACGACGACTTCACCGTGTCGAACGGAACCTTCAACACTCAGTTGCCCGCCCGCAGCATCAGGACGTTCGTCCTGAACTGAGCGGCTTGCCGGAGGGTCTTGTCTGCAACCCGCCCGCCGGGCCGTTACGTGGATGAAGGGCGCCTTCCTGCACCTGGTGCGGATGAAGGCGCCCTTCATCCACCTCGCCAGACGCCACGCCTGACCGCGCGATTCCAGTTCAGCTGATCCCGGCGGCGTTCCGCTGGGCCGGTTTTGGCGCTACGGTGCTGGAGCGGGCTGAATCGAAGCGCTTCGACGCGAATTCGACAGGGGCGGTTCGCATCGTGGAGGAGGGGTCGATGACTGGGGTGTGGGGGCGGTCCGGGCGGGCTCTGGTGATCACGCTGGCAGCCGCGCTGGTGATCACGGGGTGCGGGTCGGGATCGGGTGACGACGGGCCGAGGACGCTGAAGCTCTGGCACTACGAGGACCCGGACAGCGCGATGGGGGTCGCCTGGGCCGAGGCGGTCAAGCAGTTCGAGGCGACCCACCCCGGCGTGAAGGTGGCGTTCGAGGCGAAGGGCTTCGAGCAGATCCAGAAGACGGCGCCGATGGTGCTGAACTCCAAGGACGCGCCGGATGTGCTGGAGTACAACAAGGGCAACGCCACCGCCGGTCTGCTGTCGAGGCAGGGACTGCTGACCGACCTCTCCGAGGTGGTGGCGAAGCGCGGCTGGGACAAGCAGCTCGGCCAAGGCGTCCAGACCACCGCACGTTATGACGAGCGCGGCGTGATGGGGTCGGGCAAGTGGTTCGGCGTGCCGAACTACGCCGAGTACGTGATGGCCTTCTACAACAAGGACATGTTCGCGCAGCGGGGCATCGCGGTGCCGACCACGATCGACGAGCTGACCTCGGCGATGGACAGGTTCGTCGCGGCCGGCGTCACGCCGCTTGCCGTCGGCGGCGCCGAGTACCCGGCGCACCAGATCATGTACCAGCTCGCGCTGTCGAAGGCGGACAAGGACTGGGTGGACCGGTACCAGCGGTACACCGGCACGGTGGACTTCCACGACCAGGCGTGGACGTACGGCGCCACCACGTTCGCCGACTGGGTGAAGAAGGGCTACGTCAGCAAGGACTCGGCAGGGGTGAAGGCCGAGGACATGGGTGTGTCGTTCATGCAGGGCAAGCACCCGATCATGATCACGGGCACGTGGTGGTACGGCAGGCTCGCGGCCGGCATCAAGAACTTCCAGTGGGGGTCGTTCCTCTGGCCGGGGCTGACCGCCGGATCCGCGGGCAACATGTGGGTGGTGCCGCAGGGCTCCAAGAACAAGGACCTGGCCTACGACTTCATCGCGATCACCATGTCGCCGCAGATCCAGGACAAGCTCAGGGACGCGGGCGGTGTGCCCCTCGCGGACAGCGGTTCACCGGCGTCCTCGCCGCAGATCAAGGAACTCACCGAGAACTTCAGGACCTTGAGCGCGCAGGACCGTCTGGCCTTCTACCCGGACTGGCCCGCACCCGGTTACTACGACGTGCAGGTGTCCGCGGTGCAGAAGCTGATCACCGGCACGGCCACGCCGCGGCAGGTCCTGGACGAGCTGGCCAAGCCGTACCAGGAGAACCTGGCCAACGTCGGCAAATGATCACGAGAACCGTCCGGGAGCGCGGGTCGTACCTGCTGTTCCTGATCCCCGGTGCGCTGTTGCTGATCGCGGTGATCCTGGTGCCGTTCGTGATGAACGTCGGCATCAGCTTCACCCGCTGGCAAGGTGTCGGCGATCCTCAGTGGACCGGCCTGGACAACTACACGCGGCTGTTCGGCGACAGCACGTTCTGGTCGTCGTTCCAGCACAACCTGGCGCTGGTGGTGGCGATGGCGATCCTGCCGACCGCGGCCGGGCTGGTGGTCGCGGCCGCGTTGTTCGACGTGATCGGCAAGAGGTTCGGACCGCGGGCGGCGAGCGTGCTGCGGGCGTGCGTCTACCTGCCGCAGGTGCTGCCGGTCGCCGTGGCGGGGATCGTGTGGAGCTGGATCCTTGCTCCGCAGGGCGCGCTGAACGAGTTCCTCGGGCTGGCCGGGCTGGGCTTCTTGGCGCAGAACTGGCTGGGTGACCCGGACATCGCGCTGTGGAGCGTGATGGGCGTGCTGCTGTGGATCCAGCTCGGCTATCCGGTCGTGATCTTCATGGCGGGTCTGCAGCGGGCCGATCCGTCGCTGCACGAGGCCGCCGAGCTCGACGGAGCCTCGTGGTGGGGCCGGTTCTGGCACGTGACCGTGCCGCAGATCCGGCCCGAGGTCTTCGTGGTGCTGTTGACCTGCACGATCGCCGCGCTCAAGGTGTTCGGGCCGATCTACGTGCTGACCAGAGGCGGTCCGGGCGGAGCGACGAACGTCCCGTCCTACTTCTCGTTCCAGAACTTCTTCGAGAAGACCCAGGTCGGCTACGGCGCGGCGATCGCGACCGTCCTGACGGTGCTGATCCTCGTCCTCACCGCGGTGTTCCTGAAGGTGCAGAACCGGGGTGAACGCGCGTGAAACGCCATGCCGTGCTCTGGTCGCTGATCGTGCTCGCGGTCGCGATGCTGGCGCCGTTCGTGATCGTGGCCCTGAACGCGCTGAAGACGCCGGCCCAGTACGCGTCCGGCGGTCCGCTGGCGTTGCCCACCGACATCACCTTCCAGGGCATCGCCGACTTCTGGGACCGGGTCGACTTCGGCCGGAAGCTGCTCAACAGCTTCATCATCAGCGGTTCGGTCGCGGTGCTGGCGGTCGTCGTGTCGGTGCTGAACGCGTACGCGCTGGGCATCGGCCGGGTCCGCGGCAGGCTGTGGATCCTGATCGCCTTCCTGGTGGCGAACACGCTGCCGCAGGAGGCGATGGTGTACCCGCTGTACTTCCTGGCCAAGGTGACCGGGCTGTACGACACGCAGCTCAGCGTGATCGTCATCTTCACGATCGTCCAGGCCGCGTTCGGCACCTACCTGTTGACCTCCACCTACGCCGGGTTCCCGCACGAGCTGCTCGAGGCGGCCAGGATCGACGGCGCGAACAAGTGGCAGGTCCTGGTCCGGATCGTGGTGCCGGTCAGCAGGCCCACGCTGGGGGTGCTGTTCGTGTTCTCCTTCATCTGGACGTGGAACGAGTTCTTCCTGCCGCTGGTCCTGCTGATCTCCAACGACACCCAGACCGTTCCGGTCGCGCTGGGCGTGCTGCAGGGGCAGCGGCTGATGGACGCCACGATGACCAGCGCCTCCGCTCTGCTCGGGGTGATCCCGGCCATCGTGTTCTTCCTGATCTTCCAGCGCACCCTCACGCGAGGCATCACCGCAGGCGCGGTCAAGTGAGGCCGCCGGTGTCCACTTCGGATCTATTGCGGGATTTGGTTTCCGCACCGCGAGCCCGGTGAGTGCGGTTGGATGGCCGGTGGAATCTTCGACGAACAGGAGTCCATCTGATGCGTCCATTGGTTCTGGCACTGATGTTGATCCTCGGGCTGGTCACGCCCGCCGCGGCGGCCCCGCCCGAGAAGGTGATCGTGCTGCCCGGCGCGAAGTCGGCCGAGGGCATCACCGAAGGCAGGGGAACGACTTTCTACGCCGGAGACCTCTTCGCCGGCGACATCTACCGCGGCGACGTCAGGCGTGGCACCGCCGGACTGTTCATCGACGCACCGGCCGGCCGCATGGCGGTCGGCATGACCGCCGACCTCCGGCACGACCTGCTCTTCGTCGCGGGCGGATTCACCGGCCAGGCATACGTCTACGACCTGCGAACCGGCACGACCGCTGCGGTGTACCAGTTCGCCGAGGCCAACGCCGGCATGGTCAACGACGTCACGCTGACCACCGACGGCGCCTGGTTCACCGACTCGCTGAAAGCGCAGCTCTACTTCGTGCCGGTCAGCCGTTCCGGCGGCCTCGGTCAGTTCCGCACGCTGGCGCTGACCGGTCCGGCCGGGGACACCAGCGGGTCGTTCAACAACAACGGCATCACCACCTCGCCGGACTCGCGGTCGTTGATCGTGGCGCACACCACCCGCGGTGAGCTCAACAAGGTCGATCCGCGCACCGGCGCGAGCGAGACGATCGCAGGTGTCAGCGTGCCCGGCGCGGATGGCATCGTGCGCGACGGCCGCACGATGTGGGTCGTGCACAACAACCAGGTCAGCCGCATCCGCCTGGACCGCGACGCCACGGCGGGCGTCCTGGAGAAGGTCATCACCAGCCCGACCTTCCAGTCGCCCAGCACCGCGGCGAAGTTCGGCGGCCGGCTGGCGGTCGTCAACGCCAAGTTCGACACCGGCTTGCCGCCCACGGCCGACCGGTACGAGGTGGTGGTCGTCAACAGTTGATCACCGCGACGCGGTGCGGTGGTTCCGGACCGGGAACGCCGGTCGGCACGAGACCGTGTCGGCCGGCGCTCTCATTGCTGCTCAACGGTTCCGCGACTCGGCCTGATCGTCAGGCAATCGCAAGGCGACCGGAAACGCTCACGCCCCCGCGATCGGGTTGGGTACCCCTGGAAACGCTGATCGCGTCCGCGCCGCTGCTCAGCGCACGAGTCGGAAGGTGCCCAATGGTCAACACAGTTGTCGCCGCCGCCCTGGCGATGTCCACCGCCGTCCTCCCGCAGACCGACGTCCCGCCGCCCGGCGCGGTCACCATCGACGTGGCCACCGTCAACGGAACCGGTTGCCCCAACGGCACGGCCTCGGTGGAGGTGTCACCGGACAACACCACCTTCCACGTGGTCTACAGCAGCTACATCGCCCAGGTCGGCGTCGGCGCCCTCCCGACGGACGCCCGCAAGAACTGTCAGCTGAACCTGCGCGTGCACGTGCCGGAGGGCTTCACCTACGGCATCTCCGAGGTCGACTACCGCGGCTTCGTCAACCTCGCACGTGGTGCCACCAGCACCTTGAGATCCAACTACTACTTCCAGGGCTCGCCGCAGACGGTGTACAGGAGCCACAACTGGCAAGGGCCGGTGAGCGACGACTGGCAGGCCACCGACGTGGACTGGATGATCGTCTACCGCCCGTGCGGCGAGAACAGGAACCTCAACCTCAACACCGAGCTGCGGGTCAACGTGGGCACGTCGGACCCGAAGACGACGACGAGCTTCATGGCGATGGACTCGACCGACGCCTACATCGCCACGGACTACCACTTCGCCTGGAAGCGTTGTCCATGACGACAAGTTCCCCGCGCGGTCTTCCGCGAACCGACGACCGCCGTGGCACGCGCCGGATGTCCGGCCCTGCGTGCCACGGCGTCGGCCGGGATCGTCAGGGGCTGGTGACGAACTCGGTGGTGTAGGTCTTGCTCAGGTCGATCTGGTCCTTCTTGGGCTTCACCGCCGGGGAGAACTGGCTGAGCACCTCCAGCACGTTCTTGGCGCCGTCGGCCTTCATCTTGCCGTCGGAGTTGAACATGCCCTTCGAGTCGTTGATCGACTTGATGTAGAGGTCCTTGTTGCCGCCCGCGAAGTCGGCGGGCATCTTCTCGGCGATCTCCGCGGCGCTGTGCGAGTTGATGAACGCCAGGGTCTTCACGAACGCGCCGGCGAGCTTGCGGACGGCCTCCTTGTGCTGCTGCACGAAGTTGCAGTCCATGTACAGCGAGCTGGCCGGGTAGAGCCCGCCGAGCGCGGCCTTCGTGCCCTCCGCGGTCCGCATGTCCAGCAGCACCTTGGCCTTGCCCGTGCTGACGAGCGTGGCGACGGTCGGGTCGGTGGTCATGCCCGCGTCGATCGCGCCGTTGTCGACGGCGGCGACGAACGTCTGGCCCGCCCCCGCCTTCACCCCGGTGTAGTCCGAAGTGGACACCCCGTTCTTGGTGGCCAGGTACTGGGTGAGGAAGTCGGTCGACGACCCCGGGCTGGTGAAGCCCAGCTTGCGGCCCTTGAAGTCGGCAGGGCTCTTGACGGTGTCGGCCTTGGCGGTGGCGACGACCTCCACCTCGCCGGGCACGTCGGCGAACTGCACGACGCTGGTGATGCACTTGCCCTTGGCCTGCAGGTCGATCGTGTGGTCGTAGAAGCCGACCACGCCGTGGACGTCGCCGGAGACGAGGGAGTTCTCGGCCGTGGCACCGGCGGGTTCGGTGAGCAGCTGGACCTTCACCCCGGCCTCGTTGAAGTAGCCGAGCTGCTCGGTCAGCTTCGCGGGCAGGTAGATGACCTTCTCGATGCCGCCGACCATGATCTTGAACTCGGGGTTGTCGGTGCTGACACCGGACGAGGCCTGGGTGCGGCACGCGGTGAGGCTCAGTGCGCCGATGGCGAGCACGGCGACGGTGGCGCGGATCTTCATGACGTTCACTCCGGGGGAAGAGGGGGTCGGGAGGGTCAGATCTGGACTTCCGCGCTGGCTGCCGGCGGGCGCCACTTGAGCAGGCGGTTCTCGGCGAGGGTCAGCAGCCACTCGGCGAGCAGGGCGATCACCGTGATCACGATCATGCCCGCGTAGATGCCCGCGGTGTCGAAGGTGCCCTGGGCGTGGTTGATCAGCAGGCCGAGGCCGCGGTCGGCGCCGGTGAACTCACCGACGACCGCGCCGATGAGGGCGAAACCGAACGCCGAGTGCAGCGAGGCGAGGATCCACGACGTGGCGGACGGTACGACGATCGTGCCGAGCACCTGCACCCGGCCGGCGCCGAGGATGCGGGCGTTGTTGATGAGGTTGCGGTCGACCTCCCGCGCGCCCTGGAAGGCGTTGAAGAACACCGCGAAGAACACCAGCACGAACGCCGTGGCGATCTTCGACGACATGCCGAGCCCGAACCAGACCACGAACAGCGACGCGAGCACGATGCGCGGCACGGCGTTGGCCGCCTTGATGAACGGCGCGCAGATGTCGGCCAGCAGGCGGCTGCGGCCGAGCAGGATGCCGAGCACGACACCGGCGAGCGCGCCGAGCACGAAGCCCGCGACCGCTTCCTGCAGCGTGACGACGATCTGCTCCCAGATGCTGCCCTGGCTGGTGCCGACGGTGAACCAGTCGGCCAGCTTCGCCGCGACCGCGGAGGGCTTGGAGTAGAAGAACGGGTCGATCAGGTAGGTCGCGGTGAGCTCCCAGCTGACCAGCCACGCCACGACGAGCAGGAGCCGGATCGACCAGACCTTGGCCTTGCGCCTGCGGTGCGCGGTGCGCGCGTCCACCGGGGACGCGCTGTCCGCAGTGGACTTCGCCACGGGGTTCACAGTGGACGTCACGGCCGGTTCCTCCAGTACCTGCGTGGTTTCATGCGACACGACGTGCTCCCTGCTCCCGCGCCTTCTCGACCTCTTCGCGCAGCGAGTCCCAGATCTCCCGGTAGATCTCCAGGAACTGCGACGTCAGCCGGACCTCCTCGACCGTCCGCGGCCGGTCGAGCGGGACGGTGAAGGTCGCCTTGACCGTCGCCGGGCTGCTGGTCATCACGACGACCTTGTCGGCGAGCGCGATGGCCTCCTCCAGGTCGTGCGTCACGAACACGACGCCCGCGCCGGTGCCCGACCACAGCCGCAGCAGCTCGTCCTGCATCAACGCCCGCGTCTGCACGTCCAGCGCGCTGAACGGCTCGTCCATCAGCAGGATCGACGGCTCGTTGACGAGCGTCTGCGCCATCGCGACGCGCTTGCGCATGCCGCCGGAGAGCTGGTGCGGGTAGTAGTCCTCGAACCCGCCGAGGCCGACCCGCTGCACCCAGTCGCGCGCCTTCGCGCGGGCGTCCGCCTTCGACTCGCCGCGGTAGCGGGGCCCGGCCGCGACGTTGTCCAGCACCGAGCGCCACGGCAGCACGGCGTCGTTCTGGAACATGTACCCGACACCCTCCGGAATGCCGGTGACGTGCTGCCCGCCGACCAGGACCTCACCCTCCGACGGGGGTTCGAGTCCCGAGACGAGCGACAGGGTCGTGGACTTGCCGCACCCCGTGGGGCCGACGACGGCGACGAACTCGCCGCGGTCCACGGTCATCGTGAGGTCCCGAACCGCCGTGTGCACCCCACCGGTTCCGGTGGGGAAGCGTTTCGTCGCCCCGCGCAGCTCGATCAGTTCCGCCATGCGTGCCAGCTCCCTGGTGTTGCGCCGGTGTTGCTTGGCGGTGAACGGTAGGTGCGCTGCGTCACTCCCCGATGCTTTGTCGCGCAGTACGCGCAACGAACGTAATTCGCGTTTTGCGCTTTTTGCTCTGCGGCCGCGTGGAGTTACCGTCTGGCGCATGACCAGGGCGAAGATGCCGCTCGTCCGCCGGCTGCTGATCCTGCAGATCGGCCTGCTGGCGCTGGTGCTCGTCGTGGGCGCCCTGCTCGGCGTGTGGACCGAGAGCCGCGACCTGTCCAATCAGTACAAGGACCGGGCGCTCGTCGTGGCCGAGGCGGTGGCGTCGGATCCCGGCCTCGGCGACGCCGTGGCGGGTGACCAGCAGCCGCTGGTGCAGGAGCAGGCGGAGCGCGCCCGGATCGCGACCGGCGCCCTGTTCGTCGTCGTGACCGACGAGAACGGCATCCGGCTGGCCCACCGCAACCCGGGCCTGATCGGCGAGCACGTGAGCACCGATCCCAGCGCGGCACTCGCGGGGAACAGGGTCTCCAACATCGAACGCGGCACGCTCGGCCTCTCGGCCCGAGGCAAGGTGCCGTTGCGCGACCACACCGGCACGATCGTCGGCGAGGTCAGCGTCGGCATCAACGCGTCCGAGATCGACAACGCCCGGTGGCGCCAGCTCGGCACCACGGCGTTGTTCGCGGGCGGCGCGCTCCTGCTCGGCGTCGCGGGTGCCGTTCTGCTCGCGCGCAGGTTGAAGCGCCAGACGTTCGGCGTCGAACCGCACGAGCTCGCCGAGCTGATGCAGGAGCACCAGGCGGTGCTGCACGGCATCGGCGAGGGCGTGCTCGCGGTGGACGCGAACGGCCGCGTGTCCGTGTGCAACACCGAGGCGAGGCGACTGCTGCGGCTCACCGCCCCGGTCGGCACGCCCGTCACCGAGCTGGACCTGCCGGTGCCGTTGCGGGAGGCGCTGGAGGCGCGGGAGCGCGTCGACAACCTGATCACCGTCGCCGGGGACCACGTCCTCGTGGCGAACTACCGCGAGGTGCGCAAGGACGGCTACGACCTGGGCGGCGTGCTGACGTTGCGCGACCGGACGGACCTGGAGGCGCTGACCAGCGAGCTGGGCGCCACGCGCGGCCTGACCGACGCGTTGCGGGCGCAGCGCCACGAGTTCGCGAACCGCATGCACACGCTGTCCGGGCTCCTGCAGACGCGGCACTACGACGAGGCGCTCGAGTACGTGACGGCGATGTCGTCCGGGCCGATCACCATGCTCGGGTCCAGCGAGGAGATCAACGACCCGTACCTGCAGGCGTTCCTGTCCGCCAAGGCGTCGGCGGCGGCCGAGCAGGGCGTGCGGCTGGTGCTGGGCCCGTCGAGCTGGGTTCCGTCCAAAGTGGTCGCACCGGTCGAGGTGACCACGGTGGTGGGCAACCTGGTCGACAACGCGCTGCACGCCGCGAGCCACGGCACGCGCCGCCCGGCGACGGTCGAGGTCGACCTGCTGGCCGAGGACACGACCCTGCACGTGGCGGTGACCGACTCCGGAGAGGGGGTCCCGGAACACCTGCGGGACAGCATCTTCACCGAAGGCGTGTCCACGAAGGAGGGTGAGGGGCGCGGCCTCGGACTCGCGCTCACCCGCCAGGCGGCGCGCAGTCTCGGCGGTGACGTCGAGCTGGCGGAGAACAGCGGCGGGGGAGCGCTGTTCCTGGCTCACCTGCCGCAGGTGCTCGAACCCGCAGAGGTACTGGTCGAGGAGGAACTGACGTGACGATCCGCGTCCTCATCGTGGAGGACGACATCAGAGTGGCGAACCTGCACGCCGACTTCGTCCGGCGCGTCCCCGGCTTCGCCGTGGCGGGCCTCGCGCACAACGCCGCCGAGGCCCGCGCCCGGCTCGCCGACACCCCGGTGGACCTCGTGCTGCTGGACAACTACCTGCCCGGCGAGTCGGGTCTGTTGCTGCTGCGGGAGATGACCACGGACACGATCATGCTCACCGCCGTGTCCGACGCCGCCACCGTCCGCGCGGCGTTCGCCGCCGGAGCACTGAACTACCTGGTCAAACCGTTCGACGGGGACGACCTGGCCGACCGGCTCACCGCCTACGCGCGCTACCACGCCCAGCTCTCCCCGGCCGGCCGCACCGCGAGCCAGGCCGACATCGACCGCGCGGTGCGCCTGCTGCACGAACGCGACCGCCGCAACACCCCGAAAGGCATGTCCGCGGCCACGGCCCAGCTGGTCGCCGACGGGTTGCGCTCGTACGGCTCGCCGGCGTCCGCGGCGGAGCTCGCCACCGAACTCGGCATCGCGCGGGCCACGGCGCAGCGGTACCTCACCTCGCTGGTGCGCGACGGCGGCGCGACGATGAGGTTGCGCTACGGCGCCACCGGACGCCCGGAGCACGAGTACAGCTGGGTCGGCGCGGGACGGTAGGTTCGGTGCCGCCGTTCCGCGATCGAGGAGTCCGATGAGTGTCCGCGTCCTGCCGCTGGCAGCACTGTTCCTGGTCGCCGCTTGCTCTGCAGGCGCGGACGACGAGCCCGCGCCGGCGAAGCGGACGGTGGAACGCGCCGCGGTGACACTGCCGCCCTCGCCCGCGGTGCTGGACTACCAGCTCGGCACCGCCTACCAGCCTCCCGCCGGGGTCACCCTGATCGCCCGCGACAGCACGGCCGCTCCCGCACCCGGCGTCCACAACGTCTGCTACGTCAACGGTTTCCAGACCCAGCCGCAGGACCGCGAGCTGTGGCTGACGCAGCGCAAGCACCTGCTCCTCACCGGCTCCGGCGGCGAGCCGGTGATCGACCCGGACTGGCCGGACGAGTTCCTGCTGGACACCTCGACACCGTCCAACCGGGACGAACTGGCCCGCATCACCGGCGAGTCGATCACCCGCTGCGCCGACCGCGGCTTCGGCTCCGTCGAGATCGACAACCTCGACTCCTACTCGCGCTCCGGCGGCCGGCTGACCGTCGACCACAACATGGCCTACGCGGCGTTGCTCAGCGCACGGGCACACGACCGCGGCCTGCCGATCGGCCAGAAGAACTCGGCGGAGGTCAGCCGGCGCGCCCACGACGAGGTCGGCTTCGACTTCGCCGTCACGGAGGAGTGCCACGCCTTCTCCGAGTGCGCGACGTACACCGGCGTCTACGGCGTGCACGTGATGGACATCGAGTACACCGACAAGCTGCGTGGCACGTTCGCCGAGGTCTGCGCGGACCCGGCGACACCGAGGACGACGACGTTGCGCGACCGGAAACTGGTCGGTCCGGACAACTCGAACTACGTCTTCCAGCACTGCTGACCAGGGCCCGGCAAGGTCCTGCCCGGCTCGTTGGTGGCGTCTGCAAGGACTCCGTTCGCGACCTCAGGTGGATGAAGGGCGCCTTCATCCACCTGGTGTTTTAACCAGGGGTGAGTTCCTTGGGGCGGGTCGCCGCGTCAGCGGCGGCCCG
>NZ_JBEXJN010000049.1:0-70555 GCF_040609115.1 Lentzea sp. NPDC004782 | reverse complement strand
GCACCCCACTTCTTCTCCAGCACGACGTTGCGGCCCTTCGGGCCGAGCGTCACCTTGACGGCGTCAGCGAGGGTGTTCATACCCCGCTCGAGACCCCGGCGGGCGTCCTCGTCGAACGCGATCAACTTCGCCATTCGCCCAGTCCTTCCGAACATCCGAGTTGCCCGTTAGCACTCCAAGGCGTCGAGTGCTAACAGTTCTCTGATAGCACCGTCCGCCGCACAGTGCAAGGTTCCGCGGTCCCGCCCGGTTGACCCATGTCACACCAACGGTTGAGTCCAACCGGCTCATGTTCGGGAACAATCCCCGGCTCAAGTTCGTCGTCCGGGATGAGTGTTGTTTCCGACCCTCGTGGAGGTGGAAGTCATGGCACTGCCCGCTGTGCGATCGTCCGGCCCGCTGGGCCGCTGGGACCCGTTCCGCGAGTTCGAGGACCTCTACGGTCAGCTGGGCAGGTGGATGGAGTCGGTCGCGAACACCGTCGGCGAGAGCGCGCGTGCCTGGGCCCCGCTGGCCGACGTGACCGAGACCGACGAGGCGTACCTGGTGGAGGTCGAGCTGCCGGGCGTCAGGCGCGACGACATCGCGGTCGACCTGGCCGGCACGGAGCTGTCGATCAGCGGTGAGGTCGTCGAGAAGGAGCGGAAGGGGCTGTTCCGCCAACGCACGCGCCGCGTCGGGCAGTTCTCCTACCGCGTGACGCTGCCGCAGGACGTCGACGCCGACAAGATCCAGGCCGATCTCGCCGACGGCGTGCTGACCGTCCGCGTGCCAAAGACCGAGGCCGCCAAGCCGCGCCGCATCGCGATCAACGGCAAGTGACACCGTCGCCGCCGACCGCCGTCCACTTCGGACCGCGGCCGGCGCCGCCGTACCGGAAAGGAGCAGGGGGAGTGGAGCTGTTGCCGTTGCGAACCGACTTCGACGTGCGCTGGCGCGGCTACGACCACGAACAGGTCCAGTACTACGTGCACCAGGTGGAAGACGAGCTGGCGGTGCTCACCGCCGACCGCGACGCCGCCCTCGAACGCGCGGAGTCCCTTGCCCGGCAACTGGAAGCCGCCCGCACGGAGATCGCCGAGCTGCGGGCCCGCGTCGACCGGATCTGCCGCACCCCGATCGACCCCCAGGCGCTCACCGAGCGGCTGCGGCGCATGGTCGAACTCGCTCACGCCGAAGCCGAGGAGATCACCACCCGCGCCCGCAGCGCCGCCGAGCAGGACTGGGCGAACGCCCACCGTGCCGCCGACCGGTTGCGTCAGCGCGCCGAACACCTCGTGACCGAGCTCGACCGGCGCCGTGCGGACATGGAGACCGAACACCGCGAGCTGATGGACCGCGCCCACGCGCAGGTGGAGGCGATGACCAGGCAGGCCGAACGCCGCCGCCGCGAGCTCGACGAACAGGCCGCGCAGATCCGCCGTCAGGTCGAGTCGGACTTCGAACAGGCCATGGCGCAACGCCGGGCCGAGGCGATGCGCGCACAGGCGGACCAGCAGCGCCGCGCACAGGCCCGCGCCGACCAGACCGTGCGCGAGGCCACCGAGCACGCGCAGCGCATCGTCGCCGACGCCGAACGCCGCGTGGACCTCCTGCACCGGCACCGCGAGCACGTCGCCGGAGAACTCCGTGCCGCACAAGCACTTCTGGCCGACATCGAGCCCCTGCTGCAACCGCTGCCGGAGGAAAGCCCGGTGAAGACGGAGGTGATCCGCACACGCGGTGAGCCGCGTGGCGACGTCAGTGCCGGCACACCTGCCCGAGCTGCCTGCGCAGCTCGGTGATCTGGTCCTGGGCGGCGGCGAGCTCGTCCTCCAGCCCGATGATGCGGGCCGTCGCGGCGAGCGTGTGGCCCTCGTCGAACAGGACGCGGATGCGGCCCGCCAGTTCGAGCTGGCGGCGGCTGTAGCGGCGATGCCCGCCGTCGGAGCGTTGCGGGCGCAGCAGGTCCGCGGTGTCCAGGCTGCGCAGGAACGCCTGCTGCACACCGAGCAGCTCCGCGGCCTGCCCCGTGGTGTAGGCCGGGTAGTCCGCGTCGTCGAGGTCGTCGAGGGGCACGGTGGGCGGCTCCTTGAACCTGAGTAGATCCCCTGGTTGAGACTATCTTCTGCAGAAGCTTGACACAATCTGCAGTGCGCGCTATAAGAAAAGTGTCGGTCAGTGACCTGGTGATGGTTGCCCGGGAGTGATCGAGATGGTCGGCGAGAGCGTGGTTCCCCACGTCGAGCGCGGCGGCGCGCCGGTGTTCGCGGATGTGGTCGCCGCCGACCTCGACTGGGTGCGGGCGGAGTTCGACGAGATCGTCGCGGCGAACTTCCTCGACTCGTCCGCCCCGCCGCTTCGACGGCAACCGCGGCGCCCGCGCGAGCGTGCCCGTCACCCGGCACCACCGATTCCGCCGGCGACCTGGTTCGGCCAGGAGTCCGGCGACCTCGCCGGAACAGCACGCAGAACAGGCGCGCGGGAGCGCTCTCCTCCGCGCCCCGCGCTCACCGCGGTCGACGCTCGACATGACACCTCGAACGGCACGTAGGAGGTGATATCGGCAGGGCACGGCTCGACAGGCGTGGCTGCCCGCCCGTCATCCCGCCGGTTCACGCCTCGACGCGACAACCGGTCTGCGTCTCGTGACGCGACAAGGGCGACCGCCATGAGCCGAACCCCGCCGGGGACGACACGTTGCTGCAGATCTTCGAGTTGAGTCCGATCACGCCCGCCACGGCCACCGGAAACCGTGGCGGGCATTGAACTTGCGTCGGCAGTGACCGTGAAAGGGGGACACTCGTGATCGACCTGGACAAGCCGTGGAACGACGTGACCGACCAGTTGCGTCCCGCCTGGCCGGAACTCGACGAGATCGATCGCGACGACACCGCCGCGCCGGTGGAGGTGATCGAGGCCGACCCCGCCGACGTCGCCGACCAGCGCCGCGTCGTGCCTTTCCCCGACGAACCGGACCCCACCGGAGTCTGGACATGAGCCGTCCAGAACCGGGCTCGGGCGCGGTCCTGGAGCAGGCCGCGCTCGCCGCGCACCACGCGGCCTTCGAGTACGCCGACAGGTCCTGCGCGCCCGACCTCTCCACGGCGTTGGCCGCCCACACCGGTGACTGTCCACAAAGGAACGAGCTGCGCTCCGACGACCACGTCGAACCCGCCCGGCACCTGGCACACGCCTGCCGAAGCTGGGCCGACCTGCGCCACGCCCTCGACGACGCCCAGCACGCCTGCCGCGAGGCCTACGCCGCGCTGAGCCACCTCAACGCCGGACCTGTCCCCACGCGGCCGGGGAGGTGATGCGGCCATGCCGGCGCACCCGCCACCACCGGACCCGCACCGCGTGCTCGGCGTGCCGCACGACGCCACGCCGGCCGAGATCCGCACGGCGTACCGAGCTCTGCTGCTCGCCCTCCACCCGGACACCCGTGCGGAACCCTCCGACCCGGCCCGGCTCGCCCAGGTGGTGGCCGCACACGCCCAACTGCGCGACGCCTGCCGCCGCGACTCCGCGCCTTCCACCACGAACAGCTCGCCGGACGCACGCGGAATCCCGATCCCGATCCGCGTCCGCGGTCCCCGTCGTGAGCCGCCGGACATCCGCGTGGGCCCGGTCCGCACCCTCCGCAACCGCTGACCGAACCAGCCTGATGGCTCTTGAGCCCACTGGCATTGGCATCCAGGGACTTCTAGGGCACTGAGGAACCTCCGAACCGGACGCGCGAACGGCGATGAGTCCCGGCGCGCCCAGTGGTCTGCAGGAGTGTCCACCTTCCGCGCGCGATTTGGAGGAACCTGTGAAGCTCTTGCTCACCTCAGGCGGCGTCACGAACCCGAGCATCCACGCGGCGCTCGTGCAGCTCCTGGGCAAGCCGATCTCCGAGTGCCACGCCCTCTGCGTCCCGACCGCCCAGTGGGCCCACCCGATGTGCGGTCCGGCATCGGTGCAGGGACTCGTGGCCGCCAGGCCGGCGTGGCGGAATTTTTCCGGCCTGGGCTGGGCTTCGCTCGGCGTCCTCGAACTCACCGCACTGCCCACCATCGGCGAGCAGCGATGGGTTCCCTGGCTTCAGGCCGCGGACGTGCTCCTGGCCGGCGGCGGCGACGCGACGTACCTGTGCCACTGGATGCGCGAGTCCGGACTGGCGGATCTGCTGCCGTCGCTGCCCGACAAGGTCTGGGTGGGAGTGAGCGCCGGAAGCATGGTGATGACACCCCGGATCGGTTCGTACTTCGTCGAGTGGCCATCGGCACCGGACGACCGCACCCTCGGAGCCGTCGACTTCGCGATCTTCCCGCACCTGAACGCCTTCCCCACGAACACCCCGGCCGACGCAGAGCGGTGGGCCGCCGACATCGGCATCCCGGCCTACGCCATCGACGAGCAGACGGCCATCAAGGTCGTCGACGGCTCCGTCGAGGTGATCTCCGAGGGGCAGTGGACGAAGTTCGAGCCCCTCGCCGCAAGACCCACAGCACTGAAAGGGGAACGCGACAATGGGTAGGAACAATGCAAAGAAGCAGGTAGAGACGAATCTCTACCTGCTTCTCCGGAGTACGCCGCCAGGGACTCGAACCCCGGACCCGCTGATTAAGAGTCCTCGGGTGGACCTCGGCAGACGTGTCACCTGATGTTGACGCGTGTCGTTTCCGCACGTCGGGTGTCGGATCCCGAAGTGACGGCTGCCGGTCGGTGTCGCCAGGTGTCGTCACAGATCAGGCTCCTCGGGCCCTTCCCGGGCTCGCAGCCGGAACCGCTGTCCGCGACTTGCATCCGGTACCCAGGTACAGGCTTACCTTCGAACCATGAGCACAGAAGCTGAGTCGTGGGCCCCGCAAGCCTGCACCTTGCCCACCGAGCAGCGTCCGCTGCGCGTCGCTGAGTTCGACGCGTTGTTCTCGGATGCTGTGACGAGCGTGCGGCGCGGCGACGCCATGTCCGTGTCGATGGACCTGCTGCCGTCCGCTGAAGTGGCGGCTCAGGCTGCGAGCCTCGCGCTGCGGGAGACCGGGTGCTGCTCGTTCTTCACCTTCAGCCTGGTCGCGACCGGAGGAAGCCTGCACCTGGAGATCCGCGCTCCCGAGCAGCATGCGGACGTGCTGGACGCACTTGCGGCGCGGGCGGAGGAGCTGTCGTCATGACCGGTTTGCGTGCGGGTGAGGTCGCCACGGCAGCCGGGGTGAACCGGCAGACGCTGCGGTACTACGAACGGGTCGGGTTGCTCGCCGAGCCGGATCGGACGCTGGGAGGACACCGGATGTACCCGGCGGAGACGGTGACGGTCATCCGCGTCATCAAGGCCGCGCAGCGGCTTGGTTTCAGCCTCGACGAGGTCGCGGACCTGCTCGACCTCGGTGGGCATCGGCACGGCAAGCCGGGGTTGCGGGCCCGCGCGACCGCCAAGCTGTCCGAGGTCGAGGCCAGGATCGCGGACCTGGAAGTCATCCGCGACACGTTGAAGGCCGCCGTGGCCGCGGGTTGTGACGACCTCGTCGCCTGCTCGCGCGTCCCGGCCTGCCCGCTGCCGTTCGCCGGTCTCGCCGAGGGGAAGGTGGCCGATGCGAACACCTGCTGCTGAGCAGACCCGGCGGTTCGCGTTGTTCGCCGGCGCCGCATGTCTGCTGTGCTGCCTGGTCCCGGTGCTGGGTGCCGCAGGGGTGGCGGGTTTCTTCTCCGCGCTCGGTTTTCGGGATCTGCTGGTCGGTGTGGGAGCGGCGGTCGTGGTGGGTGTTGGCGCGTGGCTGGTTGTACGGCGTCGGCGACGGCACCACTGCGCCGTCGGCGGGTGTGGTTGTCAGACTTCCCGATCATGACTGTGCTGCGCTCGGTGGTGTTGTTCGTGCTGGCCGCGGTGGCGGAGATCGGCGATGCCTGGCTGGTGTGGCAGGGCTTGCGGGAACACAGAGGACTGTGGTGGATCGCCGGGGGAGTGCTGGCACTGGGCGCCTACGGGTTCGTCGCGACTTTCCAGCCCGATCCGAACTTCGGCCGGATCCTCGCCGCCTACGGAGGTGTCTTCGTCGCCGGTTCGCTGGCGTGGGGCGTGGTGATGGACGGATTCCGCCCTGACCGCTGGGACTACGCCGGAGCGATCATCTGCCTGCTCGGCGTGGTTGTGATCATGTACGCGCCGCGCGGCTGAGGTCAGGTCTGCCGGTGGTGTTCGTCGGGGCCGGTGGCCAGCCGGGCGGACCACTTTTCTTCGATGCGGCCGAACTTCCAGACGGCGATGGCGATGAGCCAGGCGACGACGAAGAGGGCGACGATGCCGTAGCCGGCGTAGTCCAGCGGGATGGCGGCGATCGCGGCGAGCGGGCCGGTGGTGATCTTGGCCTGGTCGGTGAGCACTCCGATGAGCTCGACGGTGCCGATGACAAGGGCCACGGCGACGGAGAGCGCGGTGATGGTGATGTTGTAGAAGATCTTGCGGACGGGTTTGGCGAAGGCCCAGCCATAGGCGACGTTCATGAACACGCCGTCGATGGTGTCGAGCAGGCACATGCCGGCGGCGAACAGCACTGGTAGCACGAGAATGGCGTAGAACGGCAGGTTGAACGCCGCGGCGCCGCCGGCGAGGACCAGCAGGCCGATCTCGGTCGCGGTGTCGAACCCGAGTCCGAACAGGACGCCGATGGGGTAGATGTGCCAGGGCTTGCGCACGGACTTCGTGAGGCCGCCGAGGATGCGGTTCATGAAGCCGCGTTTGTTGAGCTGGTCTTCGAGTTCCTGTTCGTCGAAGTCGCCGGCGCGCATGCGGCGGAAGATCCGGATGATGCTCAGCAGCACGGCGAGGTTGAGGATGCCGAGGATCCACAGGAACACGCCGGACACCGACGCGCCGATGATGCCGGTCACGGAGTGCAGTTCGGAGCTGTCGTCCTCGACCTGTCCGGCCAGTGCCTTGACGCCGATGGAGAGCAGGAAGGCCAGTCCGAACACGATGGTGGAGTGGCCGAGGGAGAACCAGAAGCCGACCGAGAGCGGGCGGCGGCCGCCGTCGGCCATGAGTTTGCGGGTGGTGTTGTCGACGGCGGCGATGTGGTCGGCGTCGAACGCGTGCCGCATGCCCAGCGTGTAGGCGAGCACGCCCACGCCGATGCCGAACACGCCGGTGCCGCCGAGGTCGAAGTGCTGGGGGACGACGAGTGCGTAGAGCACGCCGAACCCCACGACGTGCAGCAGCACGATGAACCCGGCCATCCCCGCCAGTGACGCCCGTTCCTGGGTGTCCAGGGCGTTCCACAGCCGTGACCAGCGGGAATCGGATGGTGCTGTCATGGTGGCGTCACCTCAGGTGGATCGTGGCGGGGGCGGTGCGACGCTACCTGCGACTTTCCTGCTGCTACAAGCTTCTTGCAACAGCAAAGACTGTGCATATGGGACATCGTGGTGTGAAGGTCACGAAGTGAGCCGCACGGTCTCGTCGGCCCAGTGGTCGAGGAGCACCGAGTCGTGTGAGATGGCGAGCACCCCGGCGCCGGTTTCGGCTTGGTAGTCGCGGATGACGCCGACGAGCGCGGCGGCGGTGGAGGCGTCGAGCATGGTGGTCATCTCGTCGCAGATGAGGAACGACGGCCGCAGCGCGAGTGCGCGGGCGAGGCAGGCGCGTTGGAGTTGGCCGTCGCTGACCTCGTGGGCTCGTCTGCCGAGCAGGTCGGGGGTGAGCATGACGAGCTCGGCGAGTTCGTCGACGCGGTTGTGGTCGCGGGTGGTGCGCAGGGGTTCGGCGATGGCGGCGCGCAGGGTCATCCGCGGGTCGACCGATAGACGAGGTTGCTGGAACAGCACGCCGATGCGGGTGCGCAGTTCTCGTGGTGCGCGGTGGCGGAAGCCGGTCACCGGGATGTCGTCGAGCCACACTGTGCCGCTGAAAGGCTTGAGCAGCATGGAGAGCACCCGCGCCAGGGTGGACTTGCCGCTGCCGCTCGGCCCGGCGAGTCCTACGGTCTGTCCGGAGTGGATGGTCAACGTGACGTCGGTGATCACCGGGTGGTGGTAGCCCGCGGTGATGTTCTCGGCGGTCAGCACGGGAAGTGGCACGCGGCGGCGTGCTCGTCGTCGGTGAGGAACGGGCGTTCGGCGCAGAGCGGGGCGGCTCGTTCGCATCGTGGTGCGAAGGAGCAGCCGGGTGGCAGGTCGGTGAGCAGCGGTGGCTGGCCGGGGATGGGAGTGAAGTCGCGGTCGGGCAAGGCGTTGCGCAGGCCACGGGCGTAGGGGTGGTGGGGTGTGTCGAGGACCTTGCGGGTGGGGCCGAGCTCGACGATGCGGCCTGCGTACATAACGGCGACGCGGTCGGCGATGCGCTGGGCCGCGGCGAGGTCGTGGGTGATGAGCAGGACGGCGCGGTGGTCGTCGACCATGCGGCGGAACTCCTCGATCAGGCCGTCGACCAGGTGGCGGTCCAGGCCGGTGGTGGGTTCGTCGGCGATGAGCAGCCACGGGTCGCCGGCGAGCGCCAGCGCGTTGGCGACGCGTTGGGCCATGCCGCCGGAGAGCTCGTGCGGGTAGCGGTCGATGTCGTCGGGGGTCAGTCCGGCGCGGCCTGCGAGCTGGTCGGCGGTCTGACCGGAGCGGTGCACGCGCAGGGCTTCGTCGAGCTGGGCGCGGGCGGTGCGGACCGGGGTGAGGTGGCTGGCCGGGCTCTGCGGGATGAGGCCGATCCGGCGGCTGCGGATCGTGGTGGCGAGCTCGTGGTCGGACGCTGCGAGCAGGTCCACCGCACCAGACGGGGAGCTGAGCGTCGCACGACCGGCGGTTTCCGCGTTGCCAGGCAGGAAACCGAGCAGGGCGCTGGCGAGCACGGTCTTGCCACAGCCGCTCTCGCCGACGAGCGCGACGCACTCTCCGGGTCGGATGCGCAGGGACACGTCGTTGACCGCGGCGACCGTCGCGCCCGGCAACGAGAACCGGACGGAGACGCGGTCGAGCACGAGTTCGTTCACCATGTGAGCTCCGTGCGCCGCTTGGGGTTGAGCCTGTCGCGCCACACGCCGCTGATCCCGGAGATGGCGAGGGTGGTGATGATCAGGAGCAGACCGGGTGCGAGGGACATCCACCAGCCGCCGATGAGCAGGGACCGCTGGGCATCGTTGATCATGTTGCCGATGCTGGCCGCGTGCGGGGGCAGGCCAAGGCCGAGGAACGACAACGCCGTCTCGTGCCAGACCGCGTGCGGCACCATCAGCGTGGTCGCGAGCAGGACCTGTGGCGCGACGTTCGGCAGCAGGTGCCGCACCAGGATCCGGGTGCGGGACGAGCCGCCGACGATCGCCGCGTCGATGAACGGCCTGGTGCGCAACGACAACACCTCCGACCGCACGATGCGGGCAGAAGACAGCCAGTGCGTGAGCGCGATCGAGATGACCACAGCGCTCAGGCTCGGCCGCAGGATCGCGACGATCACGATGCCCAGCAACAGGTGCGGCACCGAGGCGACCGCATCCACCAGTCGCATGAGCAGCCGGTCGACCCAGCCACCGGCGGTGCCCGCGAGCGCGCCGACCGCGGTGCCGAGCACGGACGAGATCACCGCGGCGAGCAGCCCGACGCCCATCGACACCCGCAGCGCGTAAACACAGCGCAGCAACACATCCCGGCCGAGCTCGTCGGTGCCGAACAGGTGCTGCGCCGACGGCGGCCGGTTGGCGACGGCGAGATCGACATACTGCTCGTTGAGATCGACCACCAGCGGCACGACCAGCACCGCCAGGGCGAGCACGCCGAGCACGATCGCGGAAGGGACCATCCGCCAGCGCGGGGATCGCGGTGCGCTGGCGGCGGCGATCCGGGAGCGTGGCACGGGCCGCCAGGAGATCTCAGCCATCCAGCACCACCCTTGGGTCGGCCAGCGCGTACAGGACGTCGGCGAGCAGGTTGCCCAGCAGCACGACCGCGGTGGCGAGCACGGTCAACGCGCCGAGCAGGGCGAAGTCGACGTTCAACGCCGCCTCCACGGTGGCCCGCGCGATACCTGGCCAGGAGAACACGGTCTCCACCAGCAACGCGCCGGTGATCAGCTCGGGCAGCCGGGCGCCGAGCAGCGTCAGGAATGGCAGCAGCGAGGTCCGCAGCGCGTGCCCGGACACCACCAGCCGATCGGGCAGGCCACGTGACCGCGCGCCGATCACGTGGTCCTGCGTGAACGATTCGAGGAGGTTCTGCCGCACGAACAACACGAACCACGGCGCCTGCGAGATCGCCAGCACCGACACCGGGAGCACCAGGTGCTTGCTCACCTGCCCGAAGCTCAGTGACGCGTCGGCGTCGGTCAACCCGCCGCCGGGCAGCCACTGCAGCTGCAACGCGAACACGTAGAGCGCGGCCAGCCCGAGCCAGAACACCGGTGCGGCTTCGAGTGCGTAGGAGACAGCGGTGATCACCCGGTCGATCCAGCTGCCTTGGAACCAGGCCGCCGCGGTGCCGAGTACCAGTCCCAGCAGCAAAGCCAGCGCGAACCCGATCGCGACGAGTAGCACCGACCAGCCGAGCCGGTCGCCGACCACCTGCGACACGGGCTGCTGCAACGACAGCGAGTCGCCGAAGTCGCCGGTGACCGCGTGCCGCAGCCAGGCACAGTACTGCTGCACGACCGGCTGGTCGACGCCCCAGTTCTCCCGGATCTGCGCGACCCGTTCCGGTGAGGCGCCGACGATCCGCACGCCGAAGTAGCGCTCGATCGGGTCGAACGGCGACGCCTTCGCCAGAGCGAACAACGCGAAGCTGACCAGCAGCAGCACCGGGGCCGCGAAACCGAGACGACGCAGCACCAGTTTGCCGATACCGCGGTTCCTCACGACTTGGGTGTCCACTTTTCGAGGTTCCACCACACGGCGTGGATCAGGCCGTGGTCGTGCGGCTCGACCTGCTCCTGCTGCCCGTTCCACTTGTCCCGCAACACATAGGTGTGGTCGAGGAACACCAGGAACGCCCAGCCCGGATCCGCGACGTAGGCCTTCTGGAAGTCGCCGTAAGCCTGCTTGCGAGCGGCGGGGTCGAGGCTGCGCCGCGCGGTGTCCAGCGCGGTGTCGACCGAGGAGTTCTTGTACAGCGTCATGTTCACGTAGCCGCCCGCACCGGCGTACTTCGAGTGCAGCAGCGTGTACGCGGCGGTGTCCGGGTCGTACGGGTCGCCGCCGCCCCAGATGCTCGCGGTCTCCTTCTGCCGCTGCAACATGATCTCGAACGTCGTCGCCTCGACCGGTGCGTCCACGCCGAGCTTGGCGATGTCGCTCGCGGTCGCCAGCGCGAGCTCCTTGCGCAGCACATCAGGTGCGGGGTAGAGGATCGGCAGCCTCGCGGGCTGACCGTCTTTGGCGCGCTTGCCGTCCGCACCCTTGCGCCAGCCGGCGTCGTCGAGCAGCTTCTCGGCCTGCGCGGTGTCGTACCTGAACGACGCGTTCTCGTCGTACCAGTCCTTGAGATACGGCGAAATCGGCGTGGTGGCGGGCTTTCCAGCACCCGCGAGGACCGCGTCGATCATCGCCTGCCGGTTGATGCCGAGGTTGATCGCCAGTCGCACCTTGGGATCGGACGTGAACGGCAGCTCCGACGGAATGCCGAGACCGCGGTAGTCGGCGGACGGGTTGCGCACGACCTTGTAGCCGTTCTTGCCCTCGTAGGACTTCGTCAGCTTCGGCGGCAGCACCGTGCCGTCGAACTCGCCCGCGGCCATTCGAGTGGCGCGCGCGTTGTCGTCCGGCACGAACACCACGGTCACGGTCTTGATCGCGGGCGCGCCACCCCAGTAGCTCTCGTTGGCCTTCAACACCATCCGGTCGCCCTTGCGCCACTCGGCCACGGTGTACGGGCCGGTGCCGACGGGTGCGGTGTTGAACGGCGCGCTGTTGATGTCCGCGCCCTCCAGGGCTTTGCGCGGCACGATGCCCAGCGTCAGCTGCTGCACGAACGGCGCATACGGGTAGGACAGCCGAAACTGCACGGTCTTGTCGTCAGGGGCGGTCACATCCGCCAGTGCGTCGAACCGGGAGGCGACCGTGGAGTTGACCTTCTTGTCCAGCACGGACTTGTAGGTGAACACGACGTCCTGTGCGGACAACGCGGTGCCGTCGGAGAACTTGGCGTCCTTCAGCTTCGCCGTCCACGTCAGACCGTCCGCCGACGCCGTGGGCACCTGCTCCGCCAACGCGGGTGTCAGCTTGAGCTGCGCGTCCCGTGACACCAGGCCGTCGAAGATCTTCGACGCGCCGTCGGGCCCGTAGCCGAGGATCGGGTTGAGGTTCTCCGGCTCGCTGCCGGCACCGATCACGATGGACTGCCCGGTGTTCGCCGTGGTCTCGCCATCGGGCGACGTGCACGCAGCCACCAGCCCTGCCGCGACAAGAACGATCATCAACTGACGGCGCACGCGCATCACCTCGTGACGTGGTCGGCAGTGTTGCCGCGTGCAGCTAACAGCAAACAACTTGCAATAAGCAACGTTGACTTCTGCGGATGCGATGTTTAAGGGCGTGTGCGAGCAGCCGGCGGTCAATCTCTCGCTGTGGGGAGGACCACATGGCGGACCAGCATCAACACGCGCACATGTGAGGGTGATAGAGCAGCTTTAGCTTGGCGTGTAGGGGAATTCAGCAACGGCCAGTGGTTCGCCTGCGTGCTGCACGACCGCCGGAACCGCACGTGCCCTCGCCCCCTGGGCGGAGGGCGAGGGCACGCGATGGCAGCGTGGTGGCTTGTCGGAGCACCCACCTGCCAGCCTGGAGGGAACCTACTTCGACGGCGCGATCAGCCCGCCGTTGCCGGCGCGGGCGGCGTCGAAGCGACGGGTCACGTCGGCCCAGTTGACCAGCGACCACAGCTTCTGCACGTAGTCCGGCCGCACGTTGCGGTACTGCAGGTAGTAGGCGTGCTCCCACGCGTCGAACACCAGCACCGGGGTGGTGTTCATGCCGACGTTGCCGTGGTGGTCGTAGACCTGCTCCACGATCAGCCGCTGCGACAACGGCTCCCAGGCCAGCACGCCCCAGCCGGAGCCCTGCACCAGCGAGGTGGCGGCCGTGAGCTGCTTGGAGAACGCCTCGAAGGAGCCGAAGTGCTCGTCGATCGCCGCGGACAGCTCACCGTCGGGCCGGTCGCCGCCGTCGGGGGAGAGGTTGTCCCAGAACATCGTGTGCAGCACGTGCCCGGACAGGTTGAACGCGAAGGTCTTCTCCAGGCCGACGATGCCGGAGAAGTCCTCCTTCTCGCGCGTCTCGGCGAGGCGCTCGAGCATGTCGTTGGCGCCCTTGACGTAGGCGGCGTGGTGCTTGCTGTGGTGCAGCTCCAGGATCTCGCCGGTGATCGCGGGTTCCAGCGCCGCGTAGTCGTAGGGCAGATCCGGCAGCACGTACTGGCTCATCGGTCTCTCTCCGGGGACGGCTTCGTGGTGGGTGCCGCCAGCCTTTCGCAACAGCCATAAGCTTGCAACAGGGAGGTGGGTCAATGGACGAGTACGACTTGACCCCAGCCGGCGCCCACGAGCTCGCCCCGCTGGTCACGCCGCTGAAGCGCCTGTACCGCCGCTGCTTCTCCGGCCCGCCCTGGAACGAGGGCGAGGCACGGCTCGCCGGGTTCACCGGCCGGTTCGCCGCTCACCTCGCCGTCGCCGGCACGCACGGCGTCATCGCCCGGCACGGCGGTGCGATCGCCGGGATCGTCTACGGCTGGCCAGCCGCCGCGGAGACGCCTGACAGCCCGTTCTACGCCCGCGTGTACGGCGCGGTCGATCCAGCGAAGCACCACCTGCTGCTGGCGCCTTCGCTGGAAGTCGCCGAACTGATGGTCGACCCCGACCATCAGGGTCGCGGCCTCGGCCGGGCGCTGCTGGCCCAGCTCGCTGATCCGCACCCGCTCGCATGGCTGTGCACGCACCCCAACGCACCGGCCCGCGGCCTCTACGAGTCCGAGGGTTGGGCGAAGCTCGGCGCCTACACCAACGCCGACGGCACACCGCTGATCGTCATGTCCCGTGCTCGGGGGTGCTGAACGCTACTTGTCGAGGTGCCTCGCGCGTTCGGCCCTGCCGGCGAGCACGTCGTCGCGCTTCTGCTCCATCTCCGCCAGCGCGGTCTCGCGATCGCCTGGGGAGAGGTGGTCGACGTACAGCGTGCCGTTGAGGTGGTCCGTCTTGTGTTGCACGCAGCGGGCGAAGTAGCCGGTCGCCTTGATAACCAGGGGACGGCCGTTCTTGTCCTGGCTGCGGACGACAGCACGGTCTGCGCGGGCCAGGTCGCGGCGCAGCTCCTGCAAGGCCGACTTCGTGTCATGGGCGAGGTACGCCAAGATCGCGGCAGCAAGCTGCCGGTGGGTGAGCACTGGGTTAAAGCGGGTTCACGAGTCCTTCCCGAGACGCGTGCGCTTGCCGGTGGCTGGGGATGAGCGACCGCTGAGGGATGTCGTGCCCACCTGGCGCTGGTGTGAGCACATCACCAAAACCTGTCGGCGTTCTCCCGCTGATCGCTGTCGTTCGAGGCGTGGAGGTACGTGAGGTGTTGTTCGTCGGTGATGACTGGGCTGAAGGTCATCACGACATCGAGATCATGGACACGAACGGCAAGAAGCTGTGTGGCACACGATTGCCTGAGGGCGTCGAGGGCATCCAGCAGCTGCACGCGTTGATCGCAGATCACGCCAGCGGCGGCCCGGATCAAGTGCTGGTCGGCATCGAGACCGATCGCGGGCCGTGGGTGACGGCACTGGTGGCTGCGGGCTACCGGGTGTTCGCGGTCAATCCGCGCCAGGCCGCTCGGTTCCGGGAACGCTTCGCGCTGTCCGGAGCCAAGAGCGATGCCACGGACGCGCACGCGCTGGCGGACATGGTGCGAACGGACTCCCACCAGCTCCGCGAGGTGGCGGGCGACAGCGACCTGTCCGAGGCGATCAAGTTGCTCGCGCGCACGCACCAGACTTTGATCTGGGAGCGGCAACGACAGGTCGCTCGCCTGAGAGCCCAATTGCGCGATTTCTTCCCCGCCGCGCTGGCCGCGTTCGGCGAAGACCTGGCCGCTGCCGAGGTGCTGGATCTGCTCAAGCGGGTACCAGACCCCGATGCCGCGGCAAAGCTGTCGAGGCCCGACATCCTGGCAGTGCTGAAGCGGGTGGGCAGGAAGCGGCTCGTCGATGAGCGAGCCGAACGGATCCACACCGGCCTGAGCTCGGAACAGCTCCGCTTGCCCGTCGTTCTGCAACGGGCCTACGCGATCACGGTCCGAGCTTTGGCGGGCGTGATCGCCGCGCTGGTCGAGCAGATCGACCTCGTCGAGGCCGAGTTGGTCAAGCGTCTCGGTCGGCATCCGGACGCGGAAATCTACCTCTCGCAACCTGGCATGGGTGAGATCGTGAGCAGCAGGGTGCTCGGTGAGTTCGGCGACGACCCCACCCGCTATGCAGGAGCGAAAGCGCGGAAGAACTACGCCGGCACCAGCCCGGTCACCATCGAGTCTGGCCGCAGGGGCACGGTCAACGCCCGCCACGTTCGTAACACGCGGTTGATCGACGCGCTGATGCGCCAGGCCATGTGCGCCCTGCGGAGCTCACCAGGCGCACGGGCCTATTACGATCGCCAGCGCGCCCGCGGAGTGCCGCACAACGCCGCTCTCCGGCATGTTGCCAACCGCCTTGTCGGGATCCTCCACGGCTGTCTCGCCACCCGCACCACCTACGACGAGGCCACCGCGTGGGGCCACCGCGACGAGCGGGCCGCCTAACCTCCAGACGAGGTACCTCGCCCTGCACGGTGCGTCCATCGAGGTCTTGAAACCACTGCGACGGTTCACGCTCCTCGTCAGCGCCGTGACCTTGGCGCTCAACGTGGCAGATCCACTGCTGTCGGGTGACTATGGCAAGGCTGCGTTCGACGCGGTGGGGCCGGTGCTGCTGATCGGGTGGGCCGAGGTCGGACCCGGCATGCTCCAGTCGATCTCGCAGGCTGGTCGATCACGGCAGGCTCAGCTGCTCGCCGTTAGCCACGAGCATCGTGCCTACGAGATGTCCGACGTCGAAGAGGATGCTACGAACCTTGGTCGTGCACGACAGGCGGACGCCCGACACTGGGCGGTCCACAAGCGACCCATCTCGGCGGACACGCTGCGCGGTGAGCTCAAGATCAGCATGGATTGTGCGCGTGAACTAGTAGTCGCTCTTCGTGCCGAACTCGCTGACCTAGTTGTTGAACGTGTTGGGGGACATGGCCTGGGGCTGCGAGTCGCCGCCTTGGTCGGCGATGAACGCGACTAGTTCGTTGCACTGAGTCCGCGATCCCGTTCCGGCCGGCTCAAGGTTCAAACCCGCCGTATCGACTGCTTCTCGATAGGCTTACTGGTTTCACGACGTTCAACTAGACCTTGCTGGGCCAGTTGATCCCATGCTCTTCGGAGGTGCTTGCCGTCGGCAAGTCCCAGCGTTGTACCGAAGATCACGTCCATGTCCCGGCAGACGTCGAGTCGCGGTCGCGTCTGTGTCAGCCTTTTGATGTTCTCGGTGATTGTGGCGATCCATCGCTTCTGGAGTTCCTCCTCGGCCCGTGAGTGTTCCTCCTCGGTGATTTGAGGAACCAGCGTCCCCGAGAACAAGTCCTCCTGACCGGTGTCGGCTTCACGGGCGAGGCGCTTAGTGAGTGCGAGCTGGTGATTGGCCTGGCGCCAGGTGCTGTTCGCCTTCGCTGCCGCTTCGGCGATGCACCACTTGCCCTGAGGGTGGAAGGTGAAGTGGACCAGCCAGTAGACCGGTGTGTCCTGCTCCAGCGTGTTCCAGACCGGAATCAACGTCGCTTCACACCGCTGTGGGGTCCCAGGCTGCGCGCGCTTGTTGACTGCCTCGCACACGAGGCGGGCGTACTCGCTGACCAGCTTGCTCACCGCTTGTCCGCCTGTGGATGCCGCCAGGTAGACGTCGCGCCACCAAGCCCCGCCGAGGACCAGGTCCAGTCGATCGAGGGTGGTTGCTTGTTGGGCAGTGGGCTGGTCGGTGTTGAGAAAGCCTCCGGCTCGAGAGAAGGCCATGGAGATGAAGTTCAGCAGGATCTCGGTCTTGCTTCCTCGTCCGGCGCGAGGGCGCTTGAGCACGCGCACCACCTCGTCGAACGTGGGGCCGAGGCCGTAGGGGTCGATGAACATGAACAGTGGTGCATCACCCGCGAATGCCAGAGCCTCGTCCAAGTGCTTGCTCGCCTTGCCATGGCGTGCTTGCCACCGCGCCTCCGGCGGCATGTTCTGCGTCAGAACGGCCTTGAGGTGTTGATGGTGACTGCGTCGGGCCTCAACGAACATGCACGCGATGTCCCGGTGTGCAGCCCCGGACGCGCCCAACATCCCCGTCACGTTCTTCGCGATCAAGAGAGGGCTTCCGGGCGTGCCGTCTTCGTACTCGCCTGGCCCGGCGTGGGTGTCGACGTAGACCAGGCGCTTGTCGACCTCGGTGGAGCCGGCCTTGCCTGCGAACTTGGGGAAGTAGCTCTTCAGCAGGCTGTGCTTGAACACCGCCGCGGACTTCTTCGACACGAAGAAAGGGTCGCAACCAGGTCCGGTCTCGGTGCCGATCTCACCGCCGGTCTCGCCGCCCAGCTGGTAGTCGGCCAGTTCTTCGGCAGTGAGGTCGTCGTTCGTTCCGTCTGCGGCAATGCTCGGATCGTTGCGCTCGTCGTCAGTCAAGCGGTCCCTCCAGCTCTCACCGAGGTGTCGCTGTTAGTGACCGTCAACGCTACGCAAGAGTGAACCCAGGTCCACTACCTCAGACGGGTGACGCGACGTAGAGTCGCTGACGTTGTGGCGACGACCTTGACGCCGGTGTTGCTGGATCAGATTCGCCCTGCAGGAGTGGCTACCAACTGTGATCGGTTGGGCATCTCGTCCCAGGTACGGCCCTCAAGGAGGCGACCACCTGCTTTCGGCGTGCGGCCTCCCCATTGCTTGAAGAAGAAGGGGACTCCTGCTTGGGCGCACTGGTCACGGATGTCGATCACCCAGCGTTCCTCGACGGGACGTGCGTTCGCGCCTGACTCTCCGCCGACGATGACCCAGTCGATGCGGTCCAAGTTGACATCGTGCAGCGGGCCGATGAGTGGCTCGCAGGACAGGAATCGCACCGCCGCTGGTATGTGCGCGAGGTCGTCGATGCGTCTCACCACGTCCTGGCTCTCCACGGATGTGCCGATCCACACGTTCTCCGGCCAAGTGAGCTTGTCCGCGATCCTGCGCAGTCTCAGTGCTCGCTTGGTGAGGATCTGATACGTGTGCCGGGGGGTCGAGGCCATCACGTCGAACACCCGCTGGATGAACTCGAGCGGGATCTTGGCGTGGAACAGATCGCTCATCGAGTTGACGAACACCAACCGCGGCTCACGCCACCGGAACGGTTCGGCGAGTGAAGCGGCGTGGGTCATCACGCCGAAGCCAGGACCGCTGGTTCGCGGATCCCCATCGGTCTGGTACTTCGCGGAACCCATGGCCTTCAACCGTTTCGCCAGTGCTAGGGCGTAACAGTTGTCGCATCCTGCCGAGATTCGGTCGCATCCGGTTGTCGGATTCCACGTCGTCTCGGTCCACTCGATGCTCGATCGGGTGCTCATCGCTCTCCTCCTGGCCAGATCGACACCGTAGGGCACCGGTTCCTGCCTCTGATGAGTGCTACCCCAGCTTGTATCTCGAACTAGCGTTCGAGGCAACACGCCGCGCCGCGTCCATAAGGTCGTGACGGTGGCGAATCTGTACTGTCACCGAGCCTCGCATCCACCTGGTCGGCTACGGCGACTGGACCGGCCCCGTCCCTTTCACGCTCATCGAAGTCGGGCCGACCGCACACACCACCTTGGCGCAGATCGCGGAAGACCTGGCGTGCCCGCTCGGCGGCGGTGAGCAACGTCCGGACTCCGTAGCCCGGTTTGTCGGAGGTGTGTGTTAGACCTAGGCCGAACGGCCGCACGAGCGCGACCGCAGGGCGACATGGAGTCCGTGCATGAACTTCAACTCCTGGGACCTCAAGCACCAGCCACGCGGCGCGATCGTCGAGGTCAAGCTGAGCGGTAACGCCGCCAACGTCCGCCTCTTCGACAGCTCCAACTTCAGCTCGTTCAAGGCAGGACGGCGCGCGACCGGCTACGGCGGCCAGGCGACCCGCTCGCCGGTGCGCCTACAGGTTCCTCGTTCGGGTCACTGGTACCTCGTGATCGACTACGGCGGCATGAGGGGCAGCGGTCGCGCGTCCGTGCAGGTGCTCCCTGGAGCGCTGCCGGAACTGCGCCAGCGGTCGATGCCCACGCTGGACCGGCTCGCGGAGTCCGTTGCCGCGCTCAACCATGTCGACAACGAGCTCATCTCCAAGCAGTGGGACGTGTTCATCTCCCATGCGTCCGAGGACAAGGACGAGATTGTCCGTCCCCTCGCTCACGCTCTTCAGGGTCTGGGCCTGCGGGTTTGGTATGACGAGTTCGAGCTGAAGCTCGGCGACAGCCTCCGGCGCAAGATCGACCAAGGCATCGCCAACAGCGCGTTTGGTGTGGTTGTGCTCTCCGAGTCGTTCTTCGCCAAGGGATGGGCGCAGTACGAGCTGGATGGTCTGGTCACCCGAACTGTCGACGGCTCGCAGGTCATGCTGCCGCTGTGGCACCGGCTCACTAAGGCGGAGGTCATTTCCTACAGCCCTTCGCTCGCTGACAAGCTGGCCCGTAGCACTACCGACAGCACCCTGGAGGAGATCGCCGCCGAGATCGCGGAGATCGTCATCTCTGCCACCCGAGAGGTTGCTTGAGGACGGCGAATCGGAGTGAGACCCATGTGTCGTTGCCCGGTGGGCCAGGCTGGGGAAATCGTCCACGCCGCTCGTAGTAGCGCAGCGCCTGTGGATCACGCCCGCCAGCTTGGCGAGTCTCTTCCCTTCTCATGCCGGGGTACCGGGTCAAGTCGTGCTCACGGCAGGTGGCGGTCCAGCCAGCGCAGCAGCACGCCCAGACGTCCGCGCTCGTGCCTGCCCTTCCTGATCGCCCTCTTACGGACGGCGTGAACCCCGGTCCGTAGGCGTCCAATGGGCGACGAGTGCAGTTCGTCGCGGCGCAGCATGGCGCGGCGCCGTAACCAGTTGGCGCAAGCATGGATCTGGGCACGGGAGCTTGTAGCTGCTGTTCGTGCGGAACTCGCAAGTCTGGTTGCCAGCAGTCTTGGCGAACTGCCGGCCGGAGCCTTTTGCGAGTTCGAACCTGTGGTGCGGGACCTGACGCCGGTCCCGCAGGATTCGCTGAGCCAGCGGTCTGCGCACCGCTTGCTGGGTGTCGCAACGGAAACGCTTCAGTCCGGTGGCATCATCGTGGTCGTGCGTGGCCTACTCGACAACGAACTCCTCGACGGACCTCATGAGGTGTCCACTTGGCTGCGGCCGGTGCGATGCGCACATCCTGTCGCAGTCGGTGATGTGCCCGGTGCCTTGATGGAGATCGAGTGGCTGTGTCAGCTGTGGGGAGGCGGTGGCCGTCCGCTCCTTCCAGTTCGCGACGGACAGATGCCGGACCTGTACGCCCGTCTGCTGGAGTCCGAGCTGGTCGACTACGTCGCCTCGGGGATCGACGTCGCGACGCCGTTCAGAGTTGATCAGCAGTCCACGTGGGACACGCCGGTGGTTTTGATTGCCTCAGGCGAAGACCGGGATCGTTGGCTTCGTCCGGTGGAGGTGGTCGAGCTCGCGGATGATGATCCTTGGCGGCCGGTCTACACGGCTGTGCTGGGACGACTTCCTGCGACACCGGACCCGCAGAAGCTCGACCTCTTCTTCCTTCGTAAGGATCTGACCTTCGAAGAATTGTTCCCGATTCGGCGCGTTCAAGCTGAGGGTTCACTGCAGGACCTGTTGATCCGGCTCGACAGCTCCGATCACATCAAGCCGCGGCAGCTCAGCAACATGAACTTGGCCGCTGGTATGGAACCCGACACTGGTTTCATGGGGCACGACAAGACGATCCCTCCGCGGTTTCCTATCCGGAGGGCGGCCGGCCCGAACATCATCGTCGTGCTGTCGCCTGGGTCTGTCGAGGATCTGGCGCTGCTGTGGAACTTGAGGGCGGCGCACGGGGACAGGCGGGTGTTGCCGATCGGTGTTCCGGCCGCCGAGTTCACTGATCAGGTTCTTGGTGAACTGCGTCAGCCCGGTAGGGCGACGATGTTCGGGTGGTCAGGTGGGAAGTGTCATGTCACGAGCTCATCGCTGGGGCGCGAGGAGTTGACGGCATTGACCGCACGGACGCCTGGCGTCGTTGTGGCCCGCGAGGAGGAGCTGCTGACCTTCGGTGGTGCCCCGGGAAGGCCTGGAAGTCAGGTGGCCATGTGGAGCGCGGGTCGCGCCAGCCCCACGGTGTCGGACGCCGACCGGAAGGTTCTCAGCCCGTTGCAACAAGATGGTGCCCGTGGTGCGGACGTGATCGTCGACATCAGGGTGCGCGAGCGGTTGTTGCCTCGTGACCGGACGATGCGTGGGCCGCGGTTCTCTGCTGGTTATCGAGGGGGCGCCGCTCAGGCGGATGTGCTGAGGATGGGCCGCATTGATCCGGTTGGTGTGATGTGGCCACCGTCCTGGACTGCTTTGGCTGCCACTGCCCAGACGCGCGGCCTGTCTGCCAAGCCGTCGGAACCAGGCCTCGCTGCGGTCGCGTTGCTGGAGTCTTTGGGTGGCATCGAGCAGATCCGGTGGTTGCTACACGGACCGTTGATCGACTTGCTGTATCGGCTCGGTGAGCGCAGTGGCATGTCGTGGTGGAAGAACCGATGGACGTCGGTGCACAAACAGCTGCGCGCGCAGGGCGTTGATGGTGGGGCGTTGGAGCGTGCGGCGCAAGCGCTAGGTCGTGACGATCCGGCCATCGCGCCCTCGGGCGAGGGACGCGACCTTCCGCTTGAGGACTTCCGGAAGGCGCTTGGCGGCAAGCAACCTGCCGCGGAGAACTGGGTGACTTGGGCGGAGGAGCGGCACCTGCTAGTGCGAGGTGTTCGCGTCAGCTGTCTTGAGTGCAACGGAAAGTCGTGGTTGCCGATGGCCTCGTTGCCTCCACCTGTGGGTTGCACGGGCTGCGGTCGTGAGATCAAGCAGCCGTACGGGGCCAGCGAGCTGAAGTTCACCTATCGGCTCGGAGAGCCACTCCGTCGCGTCCTTGAGACCGACAGCCTTGGGCACGTGATCGTGTTGCGGTGGCTCAACGAGCTGTTCGAGAGCTGGGACCTCGTTGGAGCACATCCTGGTGTGACATTCACGGACCCTGCGACCGGTCAAGATATCGGGGAAGCCGACGTGCTGCTGTTGTTCGCGAACGGAGATCTCGTACCCGTCGAGGTCAAGCGTCGCGTGGCAGGCGCCGACGCCCGCACCACTGACTTGATGGACACCTTGGCCGAAGCGTTGAAAGCACCTTGGGACCTGCTCGCCGTTACCCAGCCTGGGCGAGAGTGCGCGGAGCTGATGGAACTGGCACGCGCTCTGCCGCAGCGACCACGTCTCCTACTCACCAACGATCAACTGCACGAGGGCTTCCCACTTTGGGCCGTGGGCAAGAACCCATTCGCCGCTGGGGATTCACGCGATCCGGACCAGGACGCAGGTCGTGAGGCGTCATTCGTCAAGGCTGTGTGCGACGGCTATCTCGAACAACCACGTGACCGTGTGAGTTCGACGCTTCTAGACCCCTCGCTGAAGTAGCGGCCGGCAGACGGCCAGCCTCCGTACTGGTCCGGATGACGTTGGTGCATCACTGCGGCGAGCTGCAGCAGGGCTCGTGCCACGGCTGCCGGACTGCTAGCTGAGTCAAGGCGGCGTCGACTTCAGGGGGTGCGCTGTATTCCTCGGCCTGCGGCGGAGGGGCTGATCTGGCGATCCTGCCGCGCCGCGCGAGCGAAGGGTCCGCTTGGAATACGGACCCTTCTACGGCCTACTCGGGACTGTTGGCTGATCCCGCTCCTAAGTTGTTTGCTCCGTAGGAGTGCCCTGGGGTGAACACTAAGCCAGACAGTATTTCGTCTGGCTTAACCAACCCTTGCCACGTGACCGGCCATGCTGCTGGGCAGCTCCCAGGTAACGGAGGGGCATCAGATTAAACTTCAACTGCACCACCTCCTAGGGTCACGCCGCCAGGTTACCAGTATGAATGCTGTTGGCGTCACCTCGAGGTCGTCTGTAACACATCCGGTAGTGAGAGCGCTAGCCGGAGGCGCAACCCGCTCGGTACGCGGCTGGGTTCGACCATGTCGCGGATATGGTGACGACTCCCGTAATTCCAGCTGCGAAGGCCCCGACGCTGGCATACTGTGCCTCCGAGTCGTTGGCCCAGGTAGTATCGCCAACCTTAGGCAAAGGATTCAGATGACGACACCTGATCCTCAGACCATGAAGCGGCTGGCTTTTATCCGCTTGCTCCATCAGCAAGGTATCGACCAGTCACGTCTTCCTGAACCTCTCACGTTCACTAGCATTCTGTCTTTCCATGATGCCGTCGAACTTTTCTTGATCTTGACGGGTGAACATCTCCAAGCCACCTTGTCGGACCGAATTCAGTTCATGCAGTACTGGACCGAACTCGGACCACGTCGACTCGCGAACGGTGTTGACCTGTCAGGCAGGGTAGCTATGGATCGCCTGAACCGTCTGCGCAATGCCTTCAAACATGCCGGGGCGATGCCTGGCGCGGCTGCAATCGAGCAGGCGCGCGCCGATCTTGCTAACTTTTTTGAGGACAACACCCCAAAAGTCTTCGGCGTGGCGTACGACCGAGTCGACATGACTGAGATCGTTCCGCAGAATCAAACCCGAGACAAGATCAAGAAGGCGGTTGCTACCAACTTTGGTGGAGACCGCATCGAGGCGATGGCGCTGCTTGTCGAGGCATTTGATGAATTGTTTGCCGAGGTCGACAGGCATAGCTATCCGTCATCGCCGTTCAGCTTCGGTCGGCGCATTCATCATCCTCTTCGCGAGTACGACATTCACTCTATTCTTCGTCAGCCGTCGGATCAGGATAGTCGCATGCCGATTCGAGGGGCGGAAAAGCTTGCGGAAGAATTTGATATAGTTCGCGATATTGCATTGAGTGCTCAAGATGCTCTACGTGTCATGGTGCTTGGTATCGACTACCGGGAGTACGAGCGATTCCGGCAACTAACGCCGAGCGTTTACGGCACGTTTGGTGTTAGCAAGCTCCATCGGTCGCACAGCGACGATTACGCTCCAGATCAGAGTGAGTTCGACTTCTGTCAGCAGTTCGTGATCACCGTCGCGCTGCGCTATGCGGAGCACCAGGCGTACCTTGATCCACCTTCGTGGAAGCAGGTTGCGCAGCCGTGAACTGGTAGTGTTGTTTGGTGATGGGACAGATAATTGGCGACGCTGCTTGGCGAAATTTCGACTTCGGCTAACTAGCTCACGTTCGTTAAGGAGTTGGTGTGTAGGCTGTCGACCTACGCGCATTACGATCTTGTGTGTTTGGATGTAACGGCTTCGGCTGAGTCACGGCCTGGGTTTCGGGCTGTGGGTCCGTTGGAGCCAAGCACCTACTTAACGCGGGCTGATAAGCGCTTTTGCATTGCTGGCTGGCTTGCCAAGTTGCCACCGGCCGCGGCTGACTTCCGTGAATATTCAATCACCACTCGATTCGCCGACGCATGGGCAACTGGCAACCAATCCCTATTGCCGAATCCGTTGTCGGTGAGGTCACCGTCCTCAGCAAGCGCGTGGCATGGGGCCAGTGCTGCGGCGAGCCGCGCTGTTGGTAGGTCAGTGGGGTGACGATCTGCAACCGCGGCCACCCTCGGTGCTCTGTGGCCGTTCACGTTGATCAGTCACCTGATGGGCCTATCGACATGCGCACACGTGTTCTGGTGGGAACGAAGTGGTGTCTGAAGGCGTGGGCACGAGCACCAGTGCTCGTGCCCACGTTCCTGCCCTCGCCGGAGGAGGTGTTGGTAACAACGGCACGCAGAGTACCGACAGGGTGTAGGTCGAAGCTCAACGTGTTGCTCGTTAGACCGGAGACTTCCATGCCGCCAAGCGTGGACGAGGTGAAGCGGCTTGGTCGCGCCATCGCCTTCGTGCACCAGCACGAACCTAACGTGACAAGCCCCTTCGTGAAGGCGGAGATCGAGATCTTGCTACTCACCGGGCGGGCGATGGACTTTGCCGCCCGCTTGAAGGGGTACAACAGCTTCATCCGGTTGCCATCAGAGATGGTGTTCCAGTTCGCGCAGTTTGCGGGTCTCGGGCGGCACGAGCTCCAACAGGTTGTTCTGCCTGCACTGAAGCGTGCAAACATTGTGGACTACACCGTTGATCAGGATGGGAACGTCTCAGAGCTTGAGGAGTATGTCGGCGTCTCGGCGTCGTTGTTGGAGCAGACTGTCGTGTTGTTCGAGAGTCTCAACCCGACTCGCTCGGACCGTGCTTTTCTGAATTCTGTTGAGCTTGGTGCGATCGCACCGCTCGCGAGAACAGAGCATCTCGAACGAATTTCCCGGCGTGGCTTCAGCTCCGAGGAGGCCGAGCGTGCGCTCACCGTCACTCGTGCGGTGGGTATCAATCAGGCGTTGCTATCGGCTGAGCTGAATGAAGACGTGATTTTCAGTCCGTACGTGTGGGGTACTGGACAGATCGATCTTGCGAGCTTCCTGCAGAAGTTGCCGCCTAACGAACGAGACGCGTTGCTTGACATGAGCCAGCAGGTGCTCATGACGCCAGGCATCTCCTTCAACCGCCTCAAGGGCTCGCCTCAAGCGATCTTGAGTGCGCGGCGAAGCGGCTTGATCCAGTCGGCGACGGTGCACTCCGCGTCAGGTGGTCAGTCCACCTATGCGTTCTCGCCGCTGCTCGAAACAGCGGACAATACCCTCGCCACCTCGGAGGCATTGCACCAGCGCAAGCTCTTCGTTGCACACATCCTCTTTGGTCACGAGCAGGCGAGAGCTGGCTTAGGTCGCATCTTGAGCCCCGCCATCCTTGTGAACTCGTTGATCAACCGCGGCCAGGTCGGTCCGGCTACCAACATCAAGACGGACTATCACCTGCTTGAAGCGGCCGGGATCGTGTCAGTGCGACCAGTAGATGATTCAGATCGTGCTTACCTTCGACTGGTTAAGCCAGAGATTGCCAAGGACGGCCTGGAGTGGATCCGGCGCATCACCGACTCCAGCGGCGCTGAGACGATCAAGCTGCGACAATCGCCCTCCGACTTCACGACGCCGGAGCAGATGCGCATGGCGGCGGAGGATGACGGCGAGGCTCGTGAGCTAACGCGGGCCGCTGTGCTCGAACTACGGAAGGAGACGCAGCGTGCCACGCGGCGAGACGACCCCTGGGCTTGAGCCCGGCGACCGTGCCGAAGTTCGAGTTGCTCAGGCATGGTTCTGGGACGGTTACTACGTCCGCCGCGGAGTCGACCTCCAGCATCGCTACGGACGCGATGCACTCAGTGTCACGGATCTGGATCTGCTTGGCTATCTGATTAGTCCGGCGCTGACGGCACAGAAGTACATCGGTGAAGTGAAGACCGGGAAGTCAAGCAGTACACCGAGACCGCTTGACCGAGCGCTGTGGGTTAGAGGTCTCCGTGAGCTCGTGAAGGCCGAGGGCGCGGAGGTCACCACTGCGTTTCGAGCGTCGGCTGATGTCCGTGGATTCACTCGTACCTTCGGTGTGACGATCCAGCACCTTGACGATCTCGAAGCCAGGGAGCGTCGTCTGTATGTTGACGACATCGTCGATTGTGGTTCGCAGGGCGACACGATCGCCCTGCTGATCAAGCAGGTCCACAAGCAGTTGAAGGGCGATGCAGACCTAGAACGTGCGTTCTGGTTTCTCCGGTCGGAGGTCTGGTTCCTCGACCCATTCGACGCGATCAAGCGCAACATCGGCTTGCTGCGCGAGCTGAGGCCGAGATGGTCGGATGGTCTCGATACAGGCTCACTTCAGGCACTGCGATGGTTGTATGCGGAGTCGATAAGTGTCTTGGGGTTGCAGCTTGCCCTGATCGCGGGCGTTGCCGTCACCATGGACGTCTCGTCGTTTCGGGAGCTAGCGCTGGCGCGGTTGTCTGTAGGAGACATACCCCTGTCGGCGATGACTAGGATCTCCGATCGCGTTGATCGCTACGTTAGCGAACTGCTCAAGCATTTTGATGCACCCGTAGACGTGCGGATGGAAGCACTTGGCGCGGTCATGCCTGCGGCGCCTGAGTACGCCGAGCCCTTACTTGAGCTTGTTCAGCGTCTCGCAACCCAGGTCGGTGCGACGTCCAGACTGCCGCGCCAACTTGATCTCCTGATCTTCGAGCGCCTTGCTAGGGCTAGGTCAATCCGAAGTGATGCGGCACGGCGCCTTGGCTTCGGGCCGGCAACTGAGCGCCTCGTCAAGCTGGTTGCCGCTTTCCTACGGGGACAAGTCGGTCTGCCGCCTGCCGTGGACCATGCGCTCACTGCTTCACTGTTCTCCACACGTGGCACTCCAGTGGACCAGCAGGCTCTGTTCGAACCAGAGCCGGAGCATGCGGACGAGCATCAGGCAAATCAAGCCAAGCCGTAGCTGCTTGATCCGTTGCGTTGGCTCACCTTCAGCCCCGTGTCCGGCAGGTACAGAAGTCAGGCGGACAACTGCGGTGCCCATTGCTTCGCGAGGCTCCCGAACACACCTGTGCGCCAAGCACGCGTGATGAGTTCGCGCCAGCCAGTCACCGAGTCGATGATGTGCTTGTTCAGCTCCGCTCGCGCGCTCTCCCACTGGTCGTGTGCCGCCAACCTTGCCAGCAAATGCGGGTGAAGTGACGTCAGCCCACGGTGGAGCTGCTCCCACAGTTGGCTGGGCGAGTCTCCGAGTTGCGGAGCGTCAGCTAGGTGATCGAGGTTGTAGAACCTGCCAGCGATTGCGTAGGTGCCGAGCGTCTCCAGTACCTTGCCGATGTGCGGGTCGTTGTCCACCTTGTCGAGCAGTTCGACTATGTAGCCAGGCGCAGTGCTGCGGGTGGGCGCATCGTGGACGATGAGTCCTCGCACATGCTTGTGTAGCTCCACGATGTCATGGCCGAAGCCCTTCATCATGGTCTTGGACGGCCAGCTTCCCGCGGTGTCCAGCGTGTGCAGGCCCGCGCTGAGCTTCAGCAACTTCTCAATGCCCCCGGCGAGGCAAACAAACACAGTGTCTGCGTCACGGCTGACGAACTTGTAGAACTCGAGCACCTGAAGTCCGTGCCGGAGGAGTGAGGCAGCGGCGTCCACCTCGTCGCTGAGCGCGCGCACTTTGTCGAAGGGGATGTTGCTGCTGCTACTCGTCATCGGCTTCGTCCTCGAAGGGCAGCGGAACGTCGCCCGCAGGAATGCCGTGCGGGTCGTCGAGGTCTTTGATGAACCCGTCCCCGTAGTCCAACTTGTGAACCAGACGCAAGCCCTTCACCTTGGGGCGGTCGTTGTCGACGATGATCAGCTGGAACGGGCGCTCGAAGCGGCCGTCACCGATGGCTCCGCGCTCCTGCAGGGCATCGAGGAACTTCTGGTAGACCCGTCGTGCGAGGCCGCGGTCCGGGTCGTTCGTGCCGAGGTTCTTCTGGGGCGAGTCGATGATCAGCAAGCCGGGCAGCCCGCATTGATCGGTCTCTAGCGTGTAGCTGAGCAGGCTGAGGCTGTAGGCCACCGACACCGCGACTCGGGCGCCGCCACCACGAGACTCGAAGGGCTGCTCGTCGACCCATGGCAGGAGAGTTTTGGCGTCGATGCGAGCCAGCCCTGTGGAGTTCGGGGGCTCGATGCTCTTGATCGTCCGCCGGAAGATGTCGGTCAACGCCTCCGCGACGTCGTCGCGGTTGTCGTAGGCCTCCTCCGCGACACTCAGCTCCGCGTAGCGATTCTCTTGCTCCTCACGCAGCTTCGTGATCGCCAGTTGATCGTCGTCGAGGCGCTGCAGGATGGTGTCGATCTGGGTCAGGTCCTTGAGCTGCTGACGCAGCGCGGCGAGTTCCGCTGTCGCACCGGCGATCGCGTCAACGTGCGGGGCCACCGCTTGCTCGGTCTGCTCGTTCTGGGTGGTGAGCAGCCCCACGAGTTCGACACGAGCGGTCTCGGCCGCTCGCCGGGCCGCCTTTTCCGCGTCACTCAGTGCCGGCATGCGCAGCTCGATCTCTTGGCGCTGCTTCTGCAGCCGGATCCGCGTCTCAAGGTGTTCCTGGCCTCGTAGTGGGCGGCAGCACAGGCTGCAATGCCCAGGAGGCGGGACGATCGCTAGGAGGTCCGCCTCGCACTCGGGACACTCCCGTTTGTCGGCGACCAGCTCTAGGGTGCGTCGATCGGCGGGGTCTGCATCCTCAAGTACTCCGACAGCGCGCAGGCACTCGTTGACCTTGTCGAGCTCAAGCTGGACTTCTCCGAGATCGCGGACGGCGCGCAGCAAGTTCTGCTCGGCGTTGTTGACCCTGTTGTAGGCGGCGAGCCGGCGCTGCTGCCACTGATCGGCGTGCGCGACCGCGGCATTCGCGGACGCCCGCAACTGCGCGAGGCGTGCTTCCGCTTCCTTCTCCTGAACGGCCAGGTCCGTTAGTGCGGCACGCACAGCGGCCGGGTCAGTGGCCTGCGACTCGGCCAGGAACTCCACAATGCCGGTGCTGCGGCGCTGACGTGTGCCGATTTCGCGGTCGATGGCTTCGAGTTCTTTTCGCCGCCTGGTCAGCTCGGGGTTGGTAATCCCCGTCAGGAACTCCAGCGCGTCCAGGCGCAGCCGGTCGGAGGAGGACGGCAGGACGATGTGCCGGTCGATGTCGAACTGGCTGCGGTGCAGGTAGGGCCACACAGCCGAGTGGAATGTCGATTTCGGACCCAGCGCGGAGAATCCCTCCGTAAGACCGAGGTTGTCCAGCAACCACTCCGACATCGTCGTGGCCTCGGCACGGGTTTGCCCGGCGGCGAAGCGCCCGACGAGGTCACCGACCTCGTCGGTGACCTCGACCCGCGAACTGGACGATCGCGACCGCCTTAGCGTGTAGGTGCGGTTACCCAGCCTGATCTTGAGTTCCACCTCGCGCAGCAGGCGGTGCACGGCGCCACGAAATGGCACGTTGTCGACGCCCAGAGCGAAGCCGATCGCATCGGGGATCGAGCTTTTCCCGGTGTCTGCAGGGCCGTGAATGACCACGACCTGGGCATCAAGGTTGTACTCGTGGGCCTGCCACCCACGGTCAGTCCTGATCTTGAGATTCAGCATGCGCAGCACCCGCGCCATGGGTGCTCCTTCCTCTGCGGTGTCGCCGCAGCAATTCGACGAGGCGGTCCGTGGACTGCTGGCCGGAAACCCTGCCTGAGCGGTGAAACTCGGCATGCCTGCGACGCCTTCGTGCCACCCGTTCGGCCGCGCGAGAACCCTCGAACGGCCGAACCCTCGCAATCACGTGACTCCAACTTGCGTGAAGTTATAGCGGATGGTCGACGCTTCCGACGACACGACCCACCCGTGCGTGCATACGGGGCTCGTCGCGCGTGCGTCGCCGATCACGTCGCGCAGATTGTTGACGCACAACGGGTCGGCTGCTGTTCCACGTGCAGACGAACACTCCATGTGCTCGCCCGCGCGCGGATAGTCACCATCGTGGCGACACGCAAGGACCCTCAAGCCTGGAAGTTGGAATCCAAGAGTGTAGAGTCCACTCGAACGCATTGATCATGCGCGAATGCGACGGAGGTGGTGTGCGTGGTCGGGACGCAGCACGCTGACGCCGGAGTGCCCTTGCCGGACGTAGATGTCCTGGTTGCGGGCATCCGGGAGCTGGTGGACGCGGCGCGAACGCTGCGCCAGATGAACGTGACGGGGGTGCAGGCGCTCCCGCCTCGGCTGGTGCAGGCGTGCCGGGAGTTGCTGGACGAGGTGGACGCCTCCTCCAGCAGCTCGTGCACTACGTCTGTTCGTGGTCAGCACTCACGGATCGACGCAGCACCACAGTCAGTCGTGAACAACGCTCTCCGGGAGGTGCCGTTGCGACGCTTGCTGCTGCAGGTGGTCTTGCCCGGCGAGACCTTCACGGTGCCGGAGGTCGTGGCCCGCCTCGCGAAGCTGGGCAAGCAGGTCGATCCGGCCAAGGTCAGCAACGCGCTGGGCTACCAGGTCGACCGCGGGCAGTTGGTTCGTGAGCGTAAGGGGCTCTACACCTACCCGGTGGAGGCACTATCAGCCGACGTCGATGGCACCACAGTGCCGGGCAACGCGCCGGCTGCAGGCGTGAGCGGATCCGTCCGAACCGATCGTCGTCAGCAGGGCGACGATCATGGCCGCCGCACCGTGGCGGTGCGGGGACAGGAGGATCGCCGTGACTCAACCACGGCGGGAGAACGGAGAGAAGCCGGCTAGGAGAAGAATCCACCGGTCCCTACTACGACGAAGGAGCCCCGTATCGCCGGGCGGCCACCCGGTGGGGACTCCTCGTCACATCCAGTGCCCAGAAGCACATAGGACGTCTACTGACGGTACCAGCAGCACCTTGCAGCGTCTATCGCTGCGGGCTCGCGCAGGGGCGGCAGCGATGTCGCACGTCATCAGGTTCTGGTGGAGCTTGCCTCCCGAGATCCACAACTGGGTCGCAGAGCGGCTCCAAGACCTGATCGGCTGAGCTCCTGCGGTGGGTGCCTATTGTCTCCCACCGCAGGGACCCCGCTAAGCCTGCGATGCGCGCCCTTAACCTCGGCGATCCCACCTGACAAGCGGCGAACGATGCGCTCCTCGCGCTTGCGCGAGGAGCGCATCGTTCGCCGCAAAGGCGTTGGTGAGTTGGACTTCTTTCGTGCCGCAGCACTGGAGGAGCGGTCTCCGCGTCTTGGGCACTCCTCACCGGAGGTGTTTGGCTATGCAGCCACGGCGAACGCCCGCTCCGCGAACTCTCCCTCGATCGCACTTGCGTGAAACGCGAAAAACTCGCCGATGGTGAATTCCAACTCGGCGGTTCCGGAGGGTTGAGGCACAGTGCTTCGAAAGACTCGTGCGCCATCGTCTCGGACAACGACCTCGATGCAGTGGCCCGACAGCTCGCCGCGGCCAAGGCCAGCAAGGAAGGCGTCAAACTGGTCGGCCGTGAACCACATTCGATGATCATCAGGGGCGCCGAAGACCTTCTTCGTGTCCCGAACCGCAACCCAGCCGTCGCGCCGAGCGACATGAACGCAGTCCTTGTCCGGGTTGCTTCGACTGGACTTGCGGAAGTCCGCTTCCTCGAACACTGGCGCGTTTGCGATCATCTCGGGGTCTTCTCCTCTGCCTGCAGTCCTGCTACTTGCCGAAATCGCGCGCCACCTGGTGCATGAACGCACGGGACTCCTCGAAGCCCAGCGCGGCCGCGGACAGGCGTGCATGGGCCTGATCGTGGGCCTTCAAGGCGGACTCGTCATCCAAATATCGGATCTCGCCCTCGCCCTCGGTGTAGGCCAGTTCCAGATGTCCGGCGGCACCCGGTGACGGCACACGTACAAGTGTGAACGAGGTCCCGAGTGCGACTCGGCGGCCGGCTGGGACCTTGAAGGGCAACACCTGGATCATCATGTATGGCCGCTGTGACACCTCGATCAAGAACTCGATCTGCTCGCGCATCACGGCCGGGTCAGCCCACTCACGCCGCAGACACGACTCCGATAGGACCATGTGCACGTCCGGCGGGTTGTCCTTCTTGTAGATGTCCTGCCGAGCTAGCCGCGCCTGCACGCGGTCCTCCACGGTCAACCCATCGGCGCCGGGCTGACCTTCGTGAATGGCTCGGACGTACGCCTCGCACTGGCCGAGACCAGGGATGACCTCCGACTGCACGAGTCGAATCCGGTCGGCCAGCTTCTCCAGGTCCACCCGCAGCCGCATGTCCTCGCTGTAGGCGCGGTTGTGGCCGGTGGTCCAGAAGCCTCGCTTGTGGTTGTCGCGCCGCAACTCCATCAGTGTTGCCTGGTAGCCGGGATCGCGGAACCCGAGCTTGTTCGCCATCCGCTCCAGGTCGCCGACAGTGATGTTCCCTTTGCCGTCGATCAATCCGGCGATGCGGCTCTGACTCGTCTCGATCGTCGCGGCTGCTTCAGCCTGCGTGAAGCCGGACTTCTTGATCATGTGCTCGATCTCTTTGCCGAGCAGCAACTTCTTGGCTGTGCGGACAGCGGCCATGCCGGGGTGGGCCTTTCCAGGATGACGGCGGGTCCTGCGCGTACGGCTGGAGGTCATCTTGCCTCAACTACGCAGCGTATCTCGCAACTGCACCCGTTTGGGCGTGCCGCCGAAGGTTGATTATCAACCTAGTTAGTATCACAATCAGATGTGCCCAAGATGATACCGCCGAGGAACATACGCGACTGCATTGAGATCAAGTGAGGGGGCGGGATGACGGACTTGCTGCGCGTTGCCAGCCTGCCTTCACGCTGCGCGGACGCTCCACCGAGTGAGAGTTGCGGCAGGAGCAGGTCTGGTCTGTGTCACCGAACATCCCTCCGTGCCCTATGTGGCGGCGGCATGTCCGTCGGTCGGCTGTTCCTTCCGGTGCTTCACAGCTCGCGAGACCGGGAGGTCCTGTGACTCCGCTGCACCCCACGAAGAGCCAATCGTCCGAGACCCGTCGGCCTCAGGAGATCAAAGTCAGGTGTCGCGACATCGTGGGACGTCGTCGCTTCATCCGTGTCGTTCTGTTGCAAGGCAGCACGATCGCGCTGATCGTTCCGCCAGGCGAAGTCGCGGTCCTCAACTCGGACGACGTGCTTCATCTTCGCGGCGCGTTGCGCCAGGCTGTGTTCGTCGCTTGCGATGCACTGGACGGCGGGGATTATTCGCACGCGGCCACGGACTTGAGCTTCCTGTCCTGCACCATCCCGTGTGAGGACGCCGTTGGCCGCCAGCGGACGATCACTGTGACCGCGACATCCGGCGAACCGATCATGCTGATCGCCCCGGCTGGAGGGGTGTGTGTCCTTCAACCTCTTCAAACCGGAAGCTTGCGGGGCGCTCTACGTGACATGCGCCTAGTCGTGCTCGGCGGCCAGGCGGCATCGCTAGACGTCGTGCAGCCTGAGTCAGCGCGCCGAGAACCCGAGCGGGTGGTCGCATGACCCTCACCGTCCAAGTGGGACTCACGGTGCTGACTGGGTTGATTTTCCTGGTGCGTCTCGTCTGCGTCATGGTGCAGGCCTACGACGACAAACAGATCATCCAGGAGCGAAGTCCGCGGACGAGGCTATGACCGGCGCCGGGGAAACGCATGGCCAAAGTCAGCCTGAATCTGATCCGTGCGCACCAAGCGTCGACTACGCGCTCAACCACGGTTGGTCGTTGGTGCCCAGCCTCGGACATGGCGTGTACGAAGGTGCGCTGACCCGTGAGGTCAACGGGTTCACGGACTTTGTCACGCTACCTCGGCTTGGTCACGCGCTCGTCGCGCGGTTCTACGGCGGGCCTACTCGCGATGAGCCCCGGAAACCCGGCACTGAGTGGTTCAGGCACTACGTGCCCATCGAAGTCGCGCTCAACTGGATCTTGGTCAATGCGGACACCGACGAGCTGCTCCACGACTGGATCCAGACGGACACAGACTCCGGTTCCCGCTAATGACTTCACGCAACGCTGACGACGAGCAAGGAGCTAACGACATGTCATGCGAAGCCGTAGCTGCCGGCGGCGATCTTATGCGTCCTGGGCACGACGGCGATAGCGACGTGCGTCAACGCGCGGCCGAGCTTCGGCAACGAGGATTCCAGCAGACGCAGGTCGTTGACCCGGACACCCACCAGGTTGCCTGGATGTGGGCCAGGGTCTGGAAAGGCGTTCGGGACGCAGTGATCGCCACTCATGATGGCGCACTCGGCTACCGCGTATGGGATGCCGATTTCGATCCGCACAAGCCCTTCGTTGTGGAAGACGACATCGCGCTCTGGAGGCGGGTCGGCAACTTCATCAGCGTCAGCAGCGAACTGCTCGCGATCGAGGATCTGCCGCACATGCGCGGCTACTTCTCCAGGCGTGCCGCTGAGCGGGTCAACCCACCGAGCTGACACCTCTACGGGTGCGGTCGCGCTGTCGCGTTCCATCACGCAGCCCCGGACGGCGCGCCCCCGGCGTGGCCCGGCTCCGAATCAACTCCCTCTCGGAGCCGGGCCCCTGTAATCACCAGAACACGAGGAACACACATGCAGAGCCCGACCAACGACGATCTCAAACGCCTCGCGCAGCATCTCGGAGACGAACTCCGAATAGCACGCAAGGCACGCGGTTGGACCCGTGACAAGCTGCGCGATCGGCTGACCATCGCCAGTGGTGATGATCTCTCACTCCAGACGCTCGGCACCTACGAGCAGGGCACCCGCAGCATCTCCGTCAAGAGGTTCGTCCAGGTCACTTTCGCCTTGGACGCCACACCTCAGCAACTGTTTCAGCGTGCACTCATCCGTACCTTCGGCGACTTCGATGACGTCCACGTCGATGTGAATCTTCATGCGCTTGCGTGCTCTGGCGATCCCCGACTCAGACGGCTTCGGACGTGGGCTGAAGTCCAGCACCGGCAGTCGGATCACAACCCAGTTGCACTGGTCCGGCTCGATCCTCCGGCGATCCAGACAATGGCAGACCTCTCGGGCCTCGGCCCGGCCGACCTGATCGCCGCTCTGAAAGAGCTCTAGCGGACGCGACCTTCCGATCACCGCCCGTCTGTTATCGATCCCCGTCCAGTACGCGGTATGGCCAAGTCGGCCGCGCTTTTCCGTCCACAACCTTTGGAGCGACCGTGGCCGAGTTGTCCAACTTCGCTGGCAAGATCCTGCGCACCATCACCTCGATGCCCGGTACTTCCGACGTTGTCCACGTCGATCTCATCCACGCTGTGGTCGGCGATCCTGTCCAGGGGAGTGACGTCGTGGACGAGCTCGTCCGAGCGGGTCACGCGATCGAGGTTGATCCATGCCACTACCGGCTGACAACGGTGATGCAGCCCGCGGCAGACGATGACCCACTCGGCTACGACGCGTTCATCCTGTGGCACACGATCCGCGCCACGATGGCTGACAAGATCACCCAGCCGTTCAGCTGGCGTCTCTCTCCGGTCTACGAGCAGCCGGGCCAGCTCTACGAATCGGCTGAACACGCGATGAGTTGGTTCCGCGAGCACCGACGGCTTCTCGTCGCCATGTTGAACGCTGCGTTCGAGCGCGGCTGGTATGACCTCTCGTGGAAACTCGCTGAGCCTCTGTGGTCACTGTGCCGGTTCGCCGGCGAGCACGAGGACGAACTTGCCACCCAGCTACTTAGCCTCCGGGCCGTTGACCACCTGCAGGACGACCAACAGGCCCTGCGACGTGCGGTGTTCCATGCTCGCTCGGCGTTCGCCTTGTCCAGTCTGCGTCGCCACGATGAAGCCCTCCCAGAGGCCGAGCGTGCCATCGAACTTGCACGCCGAATCGACACACCGCAGCTGTTGTCGACCGTGCTGTCCGTGCATGGGCGTGCGCTCCAGTTTGCAGGAAGCCCACGAGCTGCCCTGGAAAGATACGAAGAGGCGCTCGTCCTGGCGGAGGAGACGGAGGACACCCGCAGTATCGCGCTGCGGTACCGGCGCGTCGGCGAGGTCTTGATCCAGCTGGACGACGTCGTGGCCGCTACCGAACACTTCCGTGCCGCGGCAGAGTTGATGACCGCTGTCGGCGACGCCGTCGGTCGCGCGCGAGTCCTCACGTTCCTCGGCCGTGCGCAACTCGCAGAGAATGAGCATGTCCGCGGTGCCGCGACGGTTCTTCCTGTACTCGAAGTGCTGGAGAAGAGCGGGTGTGCACTGTACGCAGCGGATGCACTCGAACTTCTTGGCGAAGCCTCCGAAGCGCTCCACGAACCGGCTGCGCGCGTGTACTACATCAGGGCCATCGAAGCGTTCCAAGGCGCGGGCGAAGCTATCCGGGCCGAACGTGTGCGAGGTCGCCTCGCCGGCCTCGGCAACGTTTGAAGGCGTCGTCGTTCCAGGTCAGGACAAGGATCGATACGGCGATCTGTGCACGTCTGCGAAGACACCCCCTGCCGCTTGGACCGGCGGTTGGGGACGTTTGGGAAGGTAACCGAGTGAACACTGAAAGTGATATCGAGGTCGGCGCGGAAGCGCTCCGCAAGGCGATGGTTGACCAGCTCCGCGGCATGGGTGCCGTCCGCAGCGACGCTGTGGCAGATGCCCTGTTGGCTGTGCCCCGGCACCTGTTTGGTCCTGGGGAATCGCTGGAGAAGGCGTACGCGGCCAAGGGCACGCTGCTCACCAAGTGGAACGACGAGGGCGAGGCTGTGAGCACCGTGTCGGCTCCGCACATCCAAGCGATGATGCTGGAGCAGGCCGAGATCGAGCCGGGGATGCGGGTATTGGAGGTCGGTTCCAGCGGCTACAACGCGGCACTGGTCGCCGAGCTGGTAGGCCCGGAGGGCGAGGTCACTACGGTCGACATCGACTCCGAAGTGGTGGAGCGCGCACGAGCGTGTCTGGCTGCGGCTGGATACCACGGTGTGCACGTGTTGGAGGTCGACGCCGAGAACGGGGTGCCGCAGCACGCTCCGTTCGATCGGATCATCGTCACCGCAGGGGCATGGGATTTGCCTCAGTCGTGGTGGGAGCAACTCACCGAGGGCGGCAGGATCATCGTCCCGTTGCTAATGCGCAGCCTGACTCGGTCTGTGGCGTTCGAACGGGTCGGTGATCACTTGGTTAGCCGAGGCTACGAGCTGTGTGCCTTCGTGCCTATGCAGGGCATCGGGTCTCACTCGGAGATGAGCATCCCGTTGCATGGCGACGATGTGATTCTCCGGCTCGACGACAACCCCAGCGTGGATGTCGACCGGCTGCGTGAGGTACTCGCCCAGCCACGTGCAGAAGCGTGGTCAGGCGTCACGATGAGTGGCGAGGGCCGGTTCGACGGCCTGCAGCTGTGGATGGCTATCGCGCTGCCAGGCTTCGGCTTGCTCATGGCGACCAAGGAAGCGCAGACGAAGGGAATCGTGGCTCACGCCTGGCCGATCGGCGTGCCCGCGGTTGCTGTCGACGGCAGCCTGGCCTACCTCGGGCTGCGGCCTGTGGCCGATGACCCGTCGGCACGTGAGTTCGGCGTGTACGGACACGGTCCCGATGCCGACCAGCTCATGGAGCGGGTATTGGAGCGCATCCGGTCGTGGGACGGCGAAAGCCTCTCCGCACAGATCCATGCTTACCCGGCGACGACGCCGGACGAAGAGCTTCCCCAAGGTGGACTCGTGCTGGACAAGAAGCACACGCGGATCGTCGTGTCCTGGTCCTGACGAGCCCTGAGGAAGAACACACGATTCACAAGGAGGACATGTCCATGACCGTTCAGGCCGATCTTGCGATGCCACCGGCGCCGGACGGCTTCGATCTCGACATCCGGTTCGCGGAGTCGGGGCCGGTGCTCGATGTGCTGGTGCAGCTGACTGGTGACAACTGCGGAACCACGTGCGAAAGCGCGTGCGTCAGCTGCCCGTAGCCCGCGTGCGATTCCCGGCGACCGATGGGGTCGCCGGGAATCACGCACCCGCGAAACGAGGGGGGAAAACCGTTGTACCGGTCGGTGGGGATAGCACTGCTGCGGTCGGCCACGCAATCATCCACAGTGGACACAGCGGTGTGTCCAGATCTCTCTGATTGGTCACCGCTAGACCTTGCACAGTGGCACGAGTGGATTCGGAACGTCTGGGAAACCGCGACGCTGGCCCCGGCAATCGAGGTCGCCAGCCCGGTGCTTGCTCGACAGGTGGAGCAGGTTCTCGCCGGTCAGCCCGTCACAGCACGGGAACTGCGGAGCCTTGTTGTGACTCTATTGCGCTACTTGCTGCGCTGCAGGAGCAGAGCGACGCCATTCGGACTGTTTGCCGGCATCGCGCCGGTTAGATTCGGTCCCCATCTTGAGCTCTGCAACGACCTGGAACTTCACGCCTCGGCCCAGGTCGATGCGGAATGGCTGACTGAGGTCGTGCGTCGTCTGCAAGCAATGGCAGACGTTCGCCGCGCGTTGCCGGTGGTCGCGAACAATCTGTTGTTCGTCCGCGACGACCGACTCGTGATCGGGTGCCACCGGCATCCGACGTCCGCCAGCGGTGCCGGCGAGACCTCCATCCGCTACACCAAGCCAGTCCAGGCCGCAGTCGAAGCAGCGCCGACACCAATCCGCGTGGCGGATCTGATCGACAACCTTGAGGCCAGCTACCCGTCGACACCTCGACCACGAATCGAGGCGTTGATTTCGGGCCTGATCGATCAACGGGTACTGCTCACCGCCCTGTACCCGCCCGTGACCTCGCCGGATCCGCTGGGACACGTGTTGGAGGTGTTGGCCCTAGCGGGTGTCGACGACCGTCCAGAGGCTGCGGAACTGGTGGGGCAACTGCGAGCGATCCACGCGGGACTGTCCGAACACAACGCAGCGATCTCCGAGGCCGCACAACGCAACCTGCGCGGGTCAGTCTCGGCGCGGATTACGAACGTCCATCCCAGCGACCGGCCACTGACTGTCGATCTTCATCTTGGCCAAGCCGTGACGATTCCTGACGATGTCGCTCGGGAAGTCGAGGATGCTGCGTCGGTGCTAGTCCGCCTCAACCCGCATCCGTCGGGTGCGCCGGTCTGGCAGGACTACCACGGCCGCTTCGTCGAACGCTACGGCCTTGGGGCCTTCGTGCCGTTGATCGAGCTGGTGCACTTCGACACCGGCCTGGGGTTTCCCGCCGGATACCGCGACTCGATGTTCCCTCCGCCATCGCCACAGCCGCTGTCCGACCGTGACGTCGCACTGCTCGGCCTGGCACAGACCGCAGCGATGGAGCAACGTCGAGAGGTCATTCTCGACGACCTTCTCATCGAACGCCTGGAAGTGGCCCAGGCTGACCACATCCAGCCGCACACCGAACTGCGCTTCCGCGTGCACGCGTCGACGCAGCTCGCACTTACGCATGGCCAATGGGAACTTGCTGTTGCGGGCGTGTCGCGCACCGCAGGAGCCACCATCGGCCGGTTTCTGTGTCTACTTGCTCCCGAGGACCGCGCGGACCTGATCACTGCACTGGCCGCGCTTCCCACGTCGGTGGACGGGGCATTGCCGACGCAGGTGGCCTGTCAGCCGTTGCGATCTCGCGCGGAAAACGTCACCCGGCACCCAGTTGTGCTATCGCATGTCATTGCGCTGGGCGAGCCGCACAGCGGTGGTGGCGAGACGATCGCAATCGACGACCTTGTGGTGACCGGGGATGCCTCGCGCCTGTACCTGATGTCCCGATCACGGACGCGCGTGCTGGAGCCGACGACTTTCAGTGCACTGGAGTTCGTGCACGCCGCCCATCCGCTGCTGCGGTTCCTGTGTGAAATCAGCACCGCCTGGTCGGCCGCATGTGTGCCGTTCTCGTGGGGCGCAGCCAACCATCTACCGTTCCTGCCTCGCCTGCGGTACCAAAACACGATCCTGTCTCCAGCCCGGTGGAATGTCACGAGCGCTCAGTTGCCACCGTTCGGCGCTGACTGGTCGACGTGGGCCGATGCGGTAGCGCAGTGGCGCAAGACGTTCGATGTGCCGGACGGGGTGTACCTGGGCGACGACGACCGACGAGTACTGCTTCACCTCGACGACCCTGCACACCTTCACTTGCTGCGCACCGACCTCGAACGTGCGGGACACGTCACGCTTCGGGAGGGGCCTCCGCCGTCGGCGTACGGTTGGTGTGGCGGACGAGCCCATGAGATCACTGTTCCGTTGGCAGCAACCAGCCCGGCCCAGCCCACACCGCTGATGCGGAACCCCAGCTCGTCCGCGGCCGTCGGCGTGCAAGCGGGGCATCTTCCGGGCGATCCAGAGTCCGGCTGGCTGTACGCCAAGCTGTATGCCCACCCGGATCGGCACAGCGACCTTCTCACGAAGCACCTTCCCCGGCTGCTGGGCAACCTCGACGGCGCGCCCCAGTGGTGGTTCATTCGTTACCAGGACCCACAACCGCACATTCGACTTCGCGTCCGACTCGCGGACCCTGACGCGTTCGGCAACACAGCTGGGCAAGTGGGCTCCTGGGCTGCCGAGCTACAGCACCTTGGCTTGCTCGGCAGGCTCCAGCTAGACACCTACCACCCAGAGGCTGGCCGTTTCGGCGGCGGACTCACCCTCTCGGCTGCGGAAGCGGTCTTTGCGGCCGACTCCGCCGCTGCCGTCGCGCAACTGGCCGCCGGCGATGCCGCGCACTTGCACTCGATCACCGCAGCCAGCCTCGTCGACCTTGTCATCTCGTTCACAGGTAGCCGTCAAGCGGGCCTGCGCTGGCTAATCGAGCACGTCGAGCGGATCTCTACACCCAGGCTCGCGCGCAGCCTCCAGGAACAAGCGATCGAGCTGTGCGACACCGCCAAGAACTTCTCGGCCCTGCGGGCGCTTACAGGTGGCGATCTGATTGCCGCCCGCTTGCAAGAGCGTCAATCCGCAGTGGCCAAATATCGTGACGCTCTTGCCTCCCATGAGACGACCACGGTGGCGCAGCAGGCCGTGTTGCCGGATCTCCTGCATCTGCATTGCATTCGTGTCGCAGGGCCCGACCGCGAAGCTGAGATCGTCTGCCTCCGTCTTGCCCGTGCCGCCGCACTGAGCTGGATCAACCGAGGAGCACGATGACCACCGCATTGGACACAACGGCGGCGCTGATCGAGCGACTGGCCAACCTGGACGCACTCTCATCCCTGCCTACAGGCTGGAGGCGTGGGCCGCAGTCCCTTGGAGGCGGCGCGGCTGGGATCGCCCTGCTGCATATCGAACGCGCCCGCTCGGGCCTAGGAAGCTGGGACACCGCGCACGCCTGGCTGTCGGCAGCTGTCTCCGATGAGCTCACTGCGGGGCCGAACGCGGGGCTGTTCTTTGGCACGCCAGCCCTTGCCTTCGTCATCCACACGGCTGTCGACCGATCGGGAAAGCTCAACGGTGCGCTCCAGAAACTCGACAGCGGCACCGTGGATCTGACTGGACGCCGTCTGCGGCAAGCCCACGCTCGGTTGGACCGGACGGACCGGCCGCCAATGGCTGAGTTCGACTTGATCTGCGGCTTGGCGGGGCTCGGCGCTCACCATCTGCTCCATCAGCCCCGGCACGAGATCACCACCGATGTCCTGTCCTATCTCGTGCGCTTGAGCGAACCCCTTGCCGAACACGCCGATGGACTGCCCGGATGGTGGACTGATGTCGGAACGACAGGTGCTGTGACGCCTGATTTTCCAGGGGGACACGGCAATCTGGCTATGTCACACGGCATCTCCGCACCGCTCGCGCTGTTGTCGTTGGCTCTGCGCCGAGGAATCGTCGTGGACGGGCATCGCGAGGCGATCACCCGAATCTGTGCCTGGCTCGACAGCTGGCGCCAGGACGACAATTTCGGTTCCTGGTGGCCCGGCTTCGTTACCCCAGCCCACGTCGAGAACCGCACCGTGTCTTCCAACAGTAGGCAGAAGTTGTCGTGGTGTTACGGCACTCCAGGGATAGTGCGTGCCCAACAACTCGCCGGACTCGCGTTGGCAGATGTCGAACGGCAGCGGCTCGCCGAGAACGCGATGCTGACCTGCCTCACCGACGCCAGCCAGATCGACCGCATTCGGGAGGTCGGCCTATGCCACGGCATCGCCGGCGTCCTCCAGACCACCTGGCGCATGGCTTCTGATGCCCTGACACCAGCCCTCGCTGCACAGGTGCCGCGGCTCGTCGACGCGCTGCTCCACCGCATTGTCAGCTCACCGACCGCGACTGCGGAGTTTCTCGACGGGGAGGCAGGTGTCGCACTTGCCCTGCACACGGCGGTGACCGACACAGCGCCCCAGGGCAGCTGGGACAGCTGCCTGCTGTTGGCGTAGCCACCCGACAACCCGAGGATCAAGCATGAGCCAGAACAACGAGCCTCACCGGGGCAACAGAGCTTGGCATCAGGTGCTCGTCCGTTTCCCCGACTACGACACCGCTCAGGACACTGCAGTCATCCACCTCGCACCGATCCTCAAGATTGCGGAGGACCGCGGGCTGGTTGCTTCCTGGTTCTTCACCCGCAAGAAGCCCTGCTGGCGACTGCGATTCGGCCTTGATGCGGACGACAACTCTGGTTTCGAGTTCGTCCACACGCGACTGGATGCACTCGTCGAAGGTGGTCACGTGTCCTCGTTGACCAAGACGATCTATGAACCGGAAGTGCACGCCTTCGGAGGGTCCGACGGTATGGCTGTGGCACACAAACTCTTCCATGCCGACAGCCGCCAGGTCCTCACGCACTTCCGAACCGAGAATGCGGTGATCGGACGACGGGAACTGTCTGTTCTCCTGTGCAGCGCACTTCTTCGTGGCGCTGGCCAGGACTGGTACGAGCAGGGCGATGTCTGGGCACGCGTCGCGCAACACCAAGCCCCGCTGGTTGCCGACGCACCGCCTACTGGCAGACAGCATCGCCTACAAGAACAACTACGGCGGCTCATGATCACTGACACGTCACCGGATGGTCCACTGTTTGCTGCCACTGGCTCGCTCGCTGGTCTCGTCGGTTGGTTCGCCGCGTTCGCCGACGCCGGCCAAGCACTAAGGGTCCTCGCGACCGAAGGAAGGCTAGAACGAGGCTTGCGGGCCGTACTCACTCACCAGGTCCTGTTTCACTGGAACCGCCTGGGACTTGATCCGCACACCAAGACATTGCTGGCGAACTCGGCCGCAGGCGCCATATTCGCCGACGGTTCTCCTCCGGCGGCACCCTCGCGACAGGACATCGACGATCAGGCCACCAAGCAGGAGTAGCACGTGCGCGACCTCTCGAGCGATGAAGCCACCGCCCTCTCCAGACTCAGGGAGATGGTTGCATGGTTCCCTCTTGTGCCTCGCGGGCGGCCAGCAGCCCGATCACTGCCAGTGCGCATCGACGAGGTCCACAGACTCGCAACTGACCCAGCGGGCACCGCGGGACAAAGCCGACTGGCCCAACTGACGCAGGCGCTGAACAAGGTCGCGCTTATCGCCAGCGACTGCGGACTCGCTGACCTGGCTCGCGAGTTGTGCTGGCGACAGTTCACGACCTTGCAGGCCGCCGCGTCGCTGCCTGCAGAGGCGGCGCAGTACGCCCTAGAACCCATCGTCAACCTCGGGCGGCTCGCAACACGGCGTGGTGACGGGGGTACGGCGTACCAGCTCTATCAGGACACCTACCGAGCCGTGACCACCGGCACCAGCACGAACATCGATGGCCACGACGTGGATTTCGGCGATCTCGCCCCGCAACCCGATGGGCGGCAGAATCTACAGCGATTCCTCCAAGCAATTCTCGTTGCTGACGGCACCCGTGCACTCACGACGGCAGGGTTGTGGGACCGTGTTCTACCGCACCTGCAGCGCTGCAACGGCGTCAGCGAACGCATGCTCGACGGCCGGCAAGCGGCCGTTCTCGCCTATGCCATGTGTGGTTGCAGTGAACAAGCCCTCGCCCTGATCGACTCTGCCGACACACCAATGCCCTGGGAACGCGCCGTCGCCGCGTGCCTGCGCACACTTTGTCTGCGCCTGACAGGCCGTCCGGCAGAGGGCACGGTGACCGCCATGATCGACGCCTATCAGGCCTTGCCGCTGAATCCCGCTGCCGTCGTGTTCCACACACGTCTCGGTCTATGCGTAGGTGGACTCGCCGCAGCAACCTGTTCGGCAGCGTCAGAGGAGATCACGACGAATCTTGTCCGTCTCGCTGTCCAGGCAAGTGATGCACACGCCGCTGACCTGCTCGCCCGCTGCTTGTCCAATGCTCGCACGGAGTCCTTCGGGCTGTCGCTCGCGTGCATCATCGAGGATGCAGGACTCAACCAACAAAGGATTCCACAGGGGTTGCTGAGCTCCCTGACCTCTGCTGCCGAGCTCGCCCAAGCGGCTCTTAGCGAACTGATCGCTGACGGGACGTTCGACCTCCGGCCTGGATCTGACGTTTAGACGTCAATCCATACAAAGGAAACAAGTCGTGACAACTAGCGCACTCCTCTCTTACTCGTCTGAAGACGACGAGGCTGCACACGCGCTGATCACCAAGCAACTGAGCGTTCGCTACGAGAGCAGCGCGGTATGGGCGGCTCTGATGTCTAGGTCCTACGTCGAGCAGACACATCGGGTGCTGTAGCCATCGGCACCTACGTCGATGTCACCCCGCGGTCCGAGCAGAACGGCAACGCGGTCGAGTAATCGTCCACTCTGGACACTCCTTCTCTCATAGGATAGCTGTGCGTTCGCTTACAAAGGTTAACGAGTCGGAGCGCTCCGCGTGGTTGCGCAAGGTCGGCGGGGAGCTACGTGCCCACCGGGAGCGCCGGGGCGTGAACGTCGAAAGCGTGTACGTTCGAGGGCGCTCTCGCTCGTGGAGCATTCCCGTCGATGAGGTTGTCGGCCTGGAGGCCGGACGTCATTGGGTCTCGCTGACCGACCTGTTCGGGTTGTGCGAGTTCCTCGATGTCGACATGTGGGGCCTGCTCTGCGACAGCTACCGGTACGTGCTGAGTGCGAAGGGGCAGCTTCCGCCGTTGGCGTTCGAGATGAGCAGAGACATCTTCGGTGTCGCCATGGCGTACCTGTGGGTAGGGCTGCCAACATCCACTCTGGCCTTTGTCGAGTGGTGTTGCCGACAGCCGCTGGATTGCGTCTGCGGCGCTGACTGTTCTTGCGCGTGCGAGGGCTGCCATCTCAGCCGTCGTCAACGCCAGGCACTGCTCCGAACGTGGCGCCCGCGACCTTCGGCACTGAACGAGCTGTCGTTACCGGCGGACGACGATCCGGATCAGGTGCCCACCAGCGACTGACGAAGGCTTCACGTGTACCACGACGTCGATCGAGACTCCTACCGCCGCGCGATGGCGGACACGCTCAAAACACTCCTGGAGCGCTCTGGCCTGAGCTACAACGAGACAGTAAAACGCGCGGCCTTGGCGCGGGGCGCGCTCGGCAAGTTCATCGTCGCCGACATGGTGCCGTCGATGGAGTCGTTCGTCCGCCTCTGCGCGGCGCTCGACATCAATGTCTTTACGGCACTCCTGCAGGTCTACGAGACATGCCTTGCAGCACAAGGAAAATTGCTCCCGGCTGACTATGACGAGGTTCCGGGCCGTCACGAGCTGGCCGCCATGCTGGCCTTCGCCGGGGCTCCGGTCTCGGCGATGTCCTTCGCGCACTGGTGCTGCAACAAGGCCTTCGGCTGCCGGTGCGCGCCACAGTGCACATGCTCCTGTGCCGGCTGCCATCTCACGGCAGAGGAGCAGGAACTCGTTTTCGAGGTCTACCGCCTGTCGCCGCCTGCCCCCGGCTGACAGGCGCTGCCGGGGCAGGACTCTCCAGGGAGGAGGCCCTGCCCCCTCCTTACCAATCACATCCGGCCAGGAGGACTCACGATGACATCCACACCAAGGCGTACGCTCAAGCCCAAACCCGGGACTCTTGACCTCACGCTCCCGGAGCGCGAGAAGTACCTCGCCAGACTTGCCAGGCGTTACAAGAACGGGGAGAGCATCCGGGCCACCGCCAGGAGCATCGACCGCCCGTACGGGACCGTTCACCGGTGGCTGTCCGAGGGCGGAGCCCAGTTCTGGCCCCGTGGCGGCAGCAACCAGAAGCCGATCCCGACGACGTCGTCGCTGGCCGACACGCGCGGATGCTGATCTCATGGTGGCTGACCTACCGCGTCTACCGCGACGAACGGGCGCTGTGGGTCGCCGATGCGAAGGCCGAAGGGCTCAGTCTGTCGCAGATCGCCGTCTCGCTCGGCCTGCCGGAAACGCACATCGGCACGGTGTACCCCTGGTTGGTCCGCGGCCGATACCTCCAATACCGAAGAGCGCTGCCCGGAAGCGAAGGGGGAAACCAAGTTGACTGCCACTGTGGACTACACGCGCCACGACGACGCCGACCTGGTCGCGTTTGTACGCGCTGGGACCGTGGGCGCTTTCGGTCCGTTGTACGAGCGGCACGTCACCACGGCGACACGTTGCGCCCCCAATCTCGCGCGTTGCAGCGCCGAGGCTGACGCGCAAATCGCAGGTGGCTGACCGGTGTGGACGGACGCTCCGCTCTCACACAGGCCGGCACCGAGCCCACAGCCTTTGTTTCTACGGCCAGACCGGAGTGCTCGCCGAGGCTGCTGCTCTGTATCGGCCCCGGCAGGCGGCCCGCACCACTTCCTGAATTCCTGACCGTAGCGCCTTTCAGAACGAAGAGAACTCGATGACGCGCGAGCACGATACTGACGATGAGTATGTTCCTTGCGGCACGGAGCAGATCGTTCATGACGACCTCCGGCTGAGCCACGACGCGGGTAGCGATACCGGTACCCGCTGGGCCTTGCGTGCGTTGGGGCATCAGCTGCGGGCGGAGCCAGAACTCGTTGAGCACTCCCTGCACATCATCACCACGCACGGCGACCGAGCTGTCGTCGCCGCGGCGAGCATCCTTGCCTCGATACTCCTCGAAGGTGTGCCCTGTGATCAGCTGACGTGGCCGATAGAGTTTCCTGTCGAGTTCACGGTTCCTGGCGACCTGGACAGTGACGATCGCGCGGCATGGCAGGAGAACGTGAAGGTCGCCTCGGCTGCGGTGTCGGCTTATGCGACACGGGATGCGGGCGCGATCCAGCAAGCCGCTGCCGTCATGTGCCGTGGTGGCGAGTCCGAGGTGTTGGCCGTTCTGGTGACAGCAGCGGTACGCAAGCTTAGCCGTCACGCTTCCTGGTTCGGAGAAGCGATGCGCGCTGCCGAACAGGCAATCGCGCCGAACCTGGTTGCTCCCGAGGGCAACACATGATCCTGCTTGCTTGCCTGTACAGCGAAACGATCCACAGTGGATGAGGTAAGCCTACGGAACCTTACCTCGCCCAAGCTCAATGCGAACGGTGTGGCGGGCACGCGGAAGGCTGTGGAGCGCAGGGATCAGCGGTGAGGAACACGAGAATCCGCCCGTAGTGTCCACCACAGCGACCACGAGGGGTTTGTTGCTCGCCGAGCGACAAACCCCTCTGCCGAGGACAGCGCCAACGCTTGCCCGCACCGGCGTCAACTCAATCTGAAGGCCCAGGCCTGCGATACGTCGAGGTCTCAGGAATTTGGTTGGCCGGTCGAGCACCACTGGTTACCGGGCGGGCCGCTGACGTTCGGCGGTGTGGTGACGTAGTAGGCGTTGACGACCTTGTGCGGCCCGTCCTTGTAGAAGGGGTTCTGACCCCAGGGCGGGACACACACGGTATAGCTGCTGCCAGTGTCCCAGTGGAGTTTGATGAGGATGAAGCTGTCACCGCAGTGGTTGTAGTAGCCGGTCAGCTCGCCTCGCGGCGGGTCGATCGCGTAGAAGCCGCAGACCCGTGGCATGACCCTGGCGGATGAGTTATCGCTGGTGTCGATCATGCCGACCGCGGTCGAGGCGAGGAGCATGCCTGCCGCGGTGAGCGCGCGTGCGGAGTTCACGTTCATCGGGTGATCTCTCTTTCGCTGAAGTTGCTGGTGCACTTCAGTTTTGGAGAGTCCACAACAGACTGACAAGGTGTCTTCTGTATCGCGTCAAAGAGAATACAGAAGACACTGCCTACAGCGGTTCGAGGTAGAGCGTTCCGCCCGCGGCCAACGTCTCGGCGACGAGCATGTCATTCGCGGTCTGCATCGCGGCCACGATCTGAGGCGCGCCGATAGGCGCGTAGCGCAGCGCGGCGATGAGGAAGACGATGTCGCCGTGAGGCAGCGTGAGCCGTGGTGTGGTGATGCGGTCGGTGCGCAGCGGGTAGGCGAGGACGAGGCCGAAGTCGCTGTAGAGGTCGGCGCCGAGTTCGTGTTCGGTGTGGCGCAGCAGGTCGACGGCGGCGTTGCTGGGCAGGAGCAGGTTGCACCACGGGTGCGGTGCGTCCCACAGCCCGGCGTTCCGGAGGAGGGGTTCGCCGTCGGCGAGCCGGTTGACGAAGTCCCAGTAGCTTGCGGTCTGGGTGTCGGCGTCGCGGAACGTGAGGTCGTCGAGGCGGCCGTGTCCGGCGGAGACGCCGGTGTAGGTGACCGCTTCCAGTTCGGCGACGCGCCGATTGTCGCGGATTTTGAGTTGTCCTTCGACGTAGTCGAAGGTGCCAGTGGTGACGAGGTGCTGTTGGTCGGCGGCGAGCTGGTCGACGGTGTCGTAGTGGAGTTTGTGCCACATCACGGTGTCCGGTGCAGGGACGAGGCGCAAGGTGGCGCGGGTGATGATGCCGTGGCGGCCTCGGCCGGCGCGTACTGCGTCGAACAGCTCGCAGTAGTGGTCCGGACTGCAGGAGACGATGTCGCCATGCGGAGTGACGACGTCGAGTTCGAGGACGTTGTCGGTTTGCGCGCCGTGGTGGTGGCTGGCGCCACCGAGGCCGCCGACCGACAGGGTCCCGCCGACGGTGAGCTCTAGATAGTCGGTAAGTACCGGTGGCGTTAGGCCGCGGGGCAGCGTCGCCCGCAGCACCTCGCTCCACCGGGCACCCGCATCGACGACCACGCGGTCCGGGCCGACATCGTGAATGCCGTTAAGCCGGTTCATGTCGACGACCACGCCACCCGGTGCCTGGGCCTGGCCGCCGGTCGAGTGGCCCCGGCCGCGGGGGACGACCTTGAGGCCATGCTCGTGGGCATACCGGACCACGGTGCTGATGTCAGCCGTGGTGACGGGGCGTAGTACTGCGGCGGGCGGGTGGTGGATGGTGCCGCCGTAGTCACGCGCGGCCCAGCGCAGCGTGTCCTGGTCGGTGTCGAGCGTGCCGATCAGTTCGGGCAGGGCCGCGAACACGTGAGGCACTACTGGTCCTCCTTCAAGCTGTTGATCATTTGCTGGCGTAGCTGTGTCGCGGTGGGTTCGGTGTTGCCGTTGAGCAGTTCGGCGGCGGCTGTCCACGCTTGGTGGGCAGCGCGCTGGTTGCCGCGGTCGGCTTGCAGGTCGCCGATGCGGCTGTGGATGTGGGCCTGGCTCCACAGGTCGCCGACGTGGCGGAAGGTGGCTAGCGCGTCGTCGAGGTGCTGCAGGGCGAGGTCGTACTCGCCGGTGGTTTCGGCCAGGCCGGCGAGCAGTGTCGACGCGCAGCCGGCGGACATGAAGTCCTCGGCCTCGTCGAGGGTCGTGCGCACGACGGTGAGCAGTTCGCGTGCCTGGGCGGTCTCGCCCAGCGCGGCGCGTGCCATCGCGAGGTGGGCGGTTGCGACAGCGTGTTCCCAGCTGTCGCCCGCGTCGTGGCTGACCTGGCGGGCGGTCTCGCAGTGCGTGATCGCGGCGGCGTAGTCGCCGAGCTGGCAGTAGGCCCGGCCGAGGCCGACGTGGCAGGCGGCGATGCCGCTGCGATCGTCCAGCTCGGCGCGGATGGTCATCGCCTCCCGGTAGAGGTCGATCGACGAGGCGGCGTCGCCCGCGTCGATACCGGCGTCGGCCAGCGTTTCCAGCATCCACGCCTCGGCGTCGCGGTGCCTACCCCGGCGCGCCATCGTCAGCGCGTCCCGCAACGCGGGCACCCACCAGGACCAGGCGCGCCGGTGGAACAGCATCTCGTTGATCACCACCGGCAGGTAGGCCACGGCTGTGATGTTCCACTGCGCGCCGCAGCGGACCAGACGGACGAGCAGCCGTAGCTCGTCCTCGAACCAGCGGATGGCGTCCGCTGGCCGACGAAATGTCAACGTTGTCACGTTGTGGCTGGGCAAGTCAGGCGGACGCCGTGGTCGGGAAGGCCATAGCAGCCTGGTCGCTTCCGCGCCGGTGCTCAGGTAGGAGTGGATCAGTCGCTCGAGGGCGGCGATGTTGACCTCATCGGGATTGTGCTCAAGGGCGAGTTCCTGGGCGTAGGAGTGGACGAGGTCGTGCATCACGAACTGGTCCTGCGCGGTCAGTTCGATCAGGTGCACGCCCGCCAAGGCGGACAAGTAGCCCAGCGCGAACTCCGGTGGGAGCTCGGTGAGTGCCGCAGCGGCCTCGACACGGATTGGCCCGCCGGGGTGCAGCCCCAGCAGCCGGAACGCGGCTGCCATCTTCGGGGGCAGCGTGTCGTGGGAGTAGGACAGCACCGTTCGCACGGCGAGGGTGTCGTCGACAGCGAGCACGTCGAGTGGCTGGCGCCGGGTGAGCTCGTCCGCCAGGGCGCGCAGCGGTTTGTTGGGCCACAGGCTCGCTCGTTCCGCCGCGATGCGCAGGGCGAGCGGCAGGCGTCCGGCTCGGTCAGCGATGACTTGTGCAGCGGCGGGGTCTGCGTCGAGCCGCGGGCCGACCACCGACCTGAGCAGCTCATGGGCTTGGTCAGCGGTCATGGGCTGCACGGTGATGCGGACCGCGCCGTGGTGTACGACCGCGCCCGACAGGCGGCTGCGGCTGGTGATCAATGCGAGCGACGTCGGAGAGCCCGGCAGCAGCGGGAGGATCTGCTCGGCGTTGAACGCGTTGTCCAGCACCACCAAGGTGCGGGTGCCCTCCAAGAGGGTGCGATACAGGGCGGCCCGGCCACCGAGATCGCTGGGGATCTCCGACGGGGTGGCGCCGAGCGAGAGCAGGAACGCGCCGAGAACAACCGATGGGTCTTCCGGTGGATCGGCGGCGTACCCGCGCAGGTCGGTGAACAGCACTCCATCAGGGAACTCCGCGGCGATCGAGTGCGCCCAGGTGACCACGAACGCGGTCTTGCCCACGCCCGCTGAGCCGTCGATGCCGATCACGCCTTCGTGCACAGCCAGGGCGGCTTCGGCCTCCTTGAGCACCTCCTGGCGAGGTACGAAGCCGCGCACTGCCGCCGGTAGCTGTGCGGGGCGCACGCGCTCGCGCGTTGTCCGGGAACGGGGCTTGGGTACGACAAGTTCGGCAAGCCTGCCGCGGGCACCGAGGGCCTCATCGATCGCCGCGGCGACCTCCGGGCTGGGCACACTGCGGTCGTGTTCGAGGTTGCTGAGATAGCCACGGCTTACGCGGGCCACGGCGCTGAGCTCCGTCAGCGACTTCTTCTGCGCATCGCGCAACTTGCGCATTCGCTGCCCGAACGTCTGGCCATTCGTTTGGGTATGCACATCCCGTGCTTCCAAGGTGGTGTGGATAACTGTCTTCTGTCTCTTGTTCATCGCGATACAGCTCCCCCCTAGCGGTTCCCCCGTGTTGCTGCCAACACTGAACGTTGTCAACTGACCACAAACAGTGGAAACAGCAGGTCCGAGGAGGTGAGGGTATGCAGACCACTCGTTGCTTCGTCACGTATTCCAAGCAGTCAGGCATGCAAAGTCACCCGGTCGAACGACGACTTTCGTCGAAGACCAGAAAGATGTTCGGCTTTCGTGCCCTCGATGGGAGCCGCGATGTCGAACTGGCCGACCTACGGATTGCTCGGCGCTGTTGCCGGCCCTGCCGTGACTGTTCTCAGCAGCTACATAGCGCAGTGCGTGCCGCTGTCGTGGGGCTCTATCGTCCAACGCGAGTGGGTGGCGATGCTGGCTGCCAGCGCCCTGTTGAGTGCCACCCTCGTACAGGCGACCGAACGACACCCAGCATCGGCAGGCGCGCTGGCGTGGCTCATGATCATCGGTCTGTTACTCACCTTGACCGACTGGGTCAGCCACCGGCTACCGCACCGCATCGTCGGTGCTCTCTTCAGCGGCGGCACGGTCCAGTTCAGTCTCTCCGCGCTTGTTCAACACGACATCGGGCCGCTGCTCCGCGCGGGTGTGGCCGCAGCCGCGGTGTTCGCAGTTGGACTGGTGATCTACACGAGCTCGTCGGGGCTGGGCTTTGGAGACGTGACGCTCTCGACGACGATGGCGTTCTTCCTCGGCTGGTACAGCTGGCGCCACGTTGCCGTCAGCTTCGTCCTGGCCCTCATGATCGCCGCAGTTGTCTCGCTGACGCTGATAGCCCGGAGACGTGTGCACCGCGGGCAGCCGATCGCGCTTGGCCCTGCGCTGATCTTCGGCGCGGTCTGCACGATCTTGCAGACGTGACGGAGGCCGGCTGATGTGCCTGCCCCTCCTTCACGAAGAAGACCCCGTGATCGCCTACGAGGCGCCGCGAGCACTGCACCGAGCCGTAGCACTGTTCACCCTCATCGTTCTCGTCGCCGTGTCCAACTACTTGCGTCCGGAAGTCAGCTTCACTCCGGGCGTGCCGGTCGGGGTGGACCTCGCACCCCCACAGGGGTCCACCCCGGCACCACCGTTCCCTTCTCTGGTCTGGAGGCCGCGATGAGCAAGGCCGTTCGTCTTCTCGCCTTGGGAGTAGCTCTGGGCACGCTCGGAGCGTGTAGCTCGCGTCCTGCTGACCCTGGGAAGGAGAACTCGACCACATCACCGCCTGCGGCATCGGCGGAAGCTTCTCCTGACGCAGCCCGGCAACAGGCGGTTTCTGCTTATCAGGCCATGTGGGCTGACTTTGCGGAGGCGGGCGCGACGTCTGACTGGCGTGCTCCTGGTCTGGCAAAGCACGCTGCGGGTACTGCGTTGAACAAGCTTACGAACAGCTTGCGTGCAGATCAGGAGAAGGGACTCGTGACCAAGGGGAGTCCCGTTCTAAATCCCAGCGCCTCCACAGTGGACTCATCGACCCAACCCCGAAAGGTGAGGGTCACGGACTGCGGCGACTCGACCAACGCTCTCAAGTATCGCAAGGACAGCGGTCAGCTCGCTGACGATGTGCCGGGCGGCAAGCGGCGCATCACCGCCACCGTTGAGAAGCAAGCGGACGGGACGTGGAAGGTGACTGACTTCGGCGTTCTCGATCTGGGGACGTGTTAGCGATGCACCGCATGTCAGCTTTGGCAGTGCTTACCGCAGTAGGGCTGTACGCAGGAACGGTCCCTGCTCTGGCCGACGACATCTTCGGCGGTACCACCTGCAGTCAGGCGACGTCCGCGGAATGCGACGTCACCGCAGGAGCCCGCCCGGCGGGCCAATCATCGAACCAGGGGCACGACAACCCCGGCAGTACTGAGGCGCCTGGAAACGACGGCTTCGGCTGTCGCTACGTACCGGTCGATGGTCAACCGCCGGAAGGCCAGCAGAAGGAATCCGGCAGCTGGTACATGGTGTTGTGCTCACCTGATGGCAAGGACCCCGACTCGCATGGCCCGATCTGGATCCCAGCAGGTGCGCAGCGCCCCGCGCCGCCGTCACCCGAGCAGGTTGCGCAGATCGCTCGGAAGCGACTGCAGATGCCGCGTCCGGCCATCTCAGTGAGCCCGGGCGGAACTCAACTGGTCAATCTTCCGACGTGGTTGTGGCTGTCGAACGGATGGATGCCAGTGTCAGCTACGGCGTCTGTGCCCGGAGTGTCTGTGACCGCGGTGGCTAAGCCTGTCTCGGTGACGTGGTCTATGGGCGATGGCGGGTCCGTCATCTGCCGCTCCTCAGGAACGCCCTACACCGCAGATCGCGACCCGAAGAGCTTGTCGCCCGACTGCGGTTACACCTACCGGAGGTCCTCAGCTGGGCAGCCTGCTGAGGCATTCCCGGTCACAGCAACCGTGAGCTGGACCGTGACATGGTCCGGTGCTGGACAAGCGGGGGTATTTCCGGACATGACGACCGTGGCCGCGGTGACTCTGCGGGTGGCCGAAAGCCAGGGGATCGCGACCGGCTGACTGCCTCAGCCTTCCGCCCAACGACGGAGGGCACAACAAGCACCTGATTGAACAAGGCACGTCTGGCATCTGAGTCGACGCGTCGCGATGGCGTCGTGCCTGAAGGAGGTACGTGATGACAACAACCTCAGCTCCGGACAACGCAGACACGACCAAGCGGAAGGCCGCGACGTTGGGTGGATGGGGCGGGCAAACTCCCTCACGCCTCAGCAGAGGTGCTCGGCGCCGCAGCGTGCCACACCTCTTGCTCGGCGTACTGCTGGTTCTGGTGTGCGCAGCTGGAGGGTTGGTCGCCGGCATGCAACTGGGCAACCGCGAGAGTGCACTCGTCCTTGCCCGCCCGGTTGCCGTGGGCCAGATCCTGTCCATGGAGGACCTCAAACAGGTCAGAATGCCACCTGACAGTGGGATGGACCTCTTGCCAGCGGCAGCGACACCAGAGGTGGTGGGACAGCCCGTCGCCTTCAGCCTGCCCGCCGGATCCCTGCTTACCCGATCTCTCCTTGGTACGCCACTGATTCCGCTTCCTGGTAAGGCAGTCGCCGCCGTAGGGCTTAAGCCAGGGCAATTCCCGCCTGACCTGTCACCAGGGACCACGGTCGCGGTACTGATCACGCAAGGACAGAACGCGACACCTGGATCGCCTCCGGCGATCGGGCAGCCGTCGTCGTGGACCGGTGTGGTGGCTGGCGTCGCCAAGCGCGAGACGGAACAGACCACTGTGGTGTCTCTGCACCTGTCCGAATCAGACGCACGCGCGCTGGCAGCGGCCCCGGCGGGGCAACTGTGCCTGGTCGCCATCGCGGGAGGAGTCCGCTGATGCTTATCGCTGTTTGCTCACTTAAGGGTTCGCCCGGTGTAACCACCTTGGCATCCGCGCTCGGTGCCCGCTGGCCAGGCGGGCAAAGCCCGATCGTTGTCGAAGCAGATCCGGCTGGAGGGGATCTTATGGCCCGCTTCCGATTGAGCGACACGCCAGGCCTTGTCAGTCTGGCGGCAGCTGCCCGTCGTCGCGGTGGTACCGATCCCAACCTGGTAACGCAGCACACCCAGGTGTTGAACGGGGGACTGCGGGTGATCATCGGCCCAGTTGGTGCAGAACAAGCCCGCGCGGCACTGAGCGTACTCGCGCCAGGACCGGCGTCGCTGTTGCGCCGAGCAGCAGACCAACCCGGTATCACGATCATCGCCGACTGCGGCCGAGTAGATCCGGACTCGCCAGCACTCGCGATCATCCGCGCAGCGGACACGATGCTGCTCGTTGCCCGGCCTCATGATGACGAGCTCGCACACGTTGCACTCAAGTTGCAGGCAGCCCAGCAGTGGTCGCGCCGTCCGTGCCTCGTCCTGGTGGGAGATGGCTACTCGACTGCCGAGGTCTCCCAGATCCTCCGCATACCTGTGATGGCCCGCGTGCCTAGCGACATCAGGGGCGCGGCTGCGTTGTGCGGTCAGGTCCTGAATCGACGTAGTCCTGACAAGTGCGTGCTAAGCCGTGCCGCCGCCACAATCGCCCTCAACATCCACGCGAACTCACAGCAACCAGCCGCAATCGGCACGCGTGCACCGCAACTGCGGCTGGCACATCCTGACGCCCTGCCGCCGAACGTGTTCGTGCACCCCCGCTCGTCGACCGCAGGCAACGGAGTGGCGGCGCCATGACCCACGCCAACTTTGGAGCCTCAAGCCCTATCGCGTCGGCCAATGGCACCGGTCCACACCTGCACACAACCCAGCACATGCCTGGCCCGACGCAGATTCCTGGTCGTCAGGAGGGCGAGGTCGCCGCCATCGAGCGGCTACGCCAGCACCTGCGGCATGAGCTGTCTTCTCAGCTGAGCCAACGCGTGAGTGCTGATGAGGCTGCTGGTCGACCCCCGATGGATGGTCTTGGCCGCCGTCAGCTTGCTGAGGCCATCCTGACCGATGCCGCTGAGGCACATGCCCAGGCTGAGCTTCACAACTCTGGCACCGGCGGAATGCTTGTGCCACCTGGTGTTGAGCAGAAGTTGATCCGCCAAGTTCTGGATGAAATCTTCGGCCTGGCTGGACTAGAGCCGCTGCTGGCCGACACCGACATCGAGAACATCAACATCAACGGCGATCGAGTCTTCATCAAGTGCGCCGACGGCCGCCGACATCGCCTGCCACCAGTCGCCGGCTCTGACACGGAACTGATCGAGCTCATCCGTGACCTGGCCGCTCGCAGCGGTGTCGAGGAACGGCGGTTCGATCGCGGTAGTCCGATCGTCAACTTCCAGCTCCCCGGCGGTGAGCGGGTTTCCGCCGTCATGGCGGTCACCGCTCGGCCGTCGGTGAGCATCCGCCGCCACCGGTTCACCACAGTCACCCTCGCCGAGCTACGCAAGAACGGCACCATCGATCTTGCGCTGGAGAGCTTCCTGGCTGCACTGGTACGGGCTAAGCGCAACATCCTGGTCACCGGCGGCACCGCTATCGGGAAGACCACCTTGCTGCGAGGCCTTGCATCGGCCATACCGCCCTGGGAACGGCTGATCACCATCGAGGACGTGTTCGAGCTTGGCCTTCAGGAAGACGCCGATGCACACCCTGACGTGGTGGCGCTGCAGGCACGTGAGCCGAACATCGAGGGGCAGGGGGCGATCTCGCTGTCAGATCTGGTGTGGCAGTCCCTGCGGATGTCGCCGGACCGGGTGATCGTCGGGGAGGTTCGCGGTCCGGAGGTCATTCCGCTGACCAACGCGATGTCCATGGGCAACGACGGCAGCATGGGCACTCTGCATTCATCGAGTAGCCAAGGCGCCTTCACCAAACTCGCTGCCTACGCGGTTCAAGGACCTGAGCGGTTGCCGATGGAGGCGACCAACCTCCTGGTGGCAGCGGCACTGCACTTCGTCGTGCACCTCGACAAGCCACGTGAGGACTCAAGTAAGCGCGTCGTCTCCTCTGTCCGTGAAGTCGTTGGAGCCGAGGCCGCCCAGATCATCAGCAACGAGGTCTGGCGACCTGGTCCGGATCTACGCGCCGTGCCAGGTGCCCCGCTCCGCACCGACACCGTGGATCTGCTCGTCGGATCCGGCTACGACCCGGAACTCGTCGAACGGCGTGATGGGTGGTGGACACCGTGACTGCGACCGCTGCTCTCTTCGGCTTGCTAGGAGCTGGAGCAGCCACGGGTGTCTTACTGATCGTGGCGGGACTCCGCGGCAGCGCCCGCGGTTCAACCACCTCATCGAGACTGAGCACCTGGCTTACCCGGCGCCCCGACCGCAAGCAAGTCGGCTGGCTGATCGTCGCCGTTCTGGCCGGACTGGCTATCGGAGCAATCACCGGCTGGATAGCCGGCGCCATCCTGATCGCGCTCGCGGTCGTCTGCCTACCGCGAATTCTCGGCTCGAACACCGACCACAAGCAGCACCTCGAACGCATCGAAGCTATCGCCGCGTGGACCGAGATGCTGCGAGACACCCTTGTGGCTGCCGCAGGTCTTGAACAGGCCATCCTCGCCTCTGCCCCCGCCTGCCCAGCCGCCATCCACGACGAGATTGTCGAGCTCGCCGTCCGCATCGAACGCGGAGAACGACTCGCCCCCTCGCTCCGCCACCTCGCCGACCAGCTCCACGATCCCACGGCCGACCTGGTGATCTCCGCGCTCGTTCTCGCCGCAGAACACCAGGCGCGCCAGCTTGCCGACCTGCTCGGCGAACTCGCGAGCGAGGCCCGCGAACAAGCCTCCATGCGCATGCGCGTAGAAGCTGGCCGTGCACGCACCCGCACCAGCATCCGGGTCATCATGATCACCACGTTGTCCTTCGCCGTTGGCCTGGTGCTCCTCAACCGCGGCTATCTCGCGCCGTACAACTCCGCCTTCGGTCAGATCATGCTGCTGCTCGTCGGTGCACTGTTTGCAACCGCTTTCGCTTGGCTGGCAAGGATTGCACGCCTACGCGACCCCGAAAGGTTCCTGACCGAACTCGAAGCGATCAGACGACACGACACAGACACAGACATCGACAACCTGCTCACACACAACGGGCCAGTGTCATGATCACCACGCTGCTGTGGGGAGCCGGACTCGGCGTTGGGCTGTGGGCTCTCGTGGTATACGCGTTCCCGCCACGACCACCCTTGCGAGCACTGATCAACCAACTAAACGCGCCCCCTGCAGCGCCACCCATCGTGACCGCGGCCCCCGAGGGATGGGCGCACCGCCTGGGTAGCCCGTTCGCCAAACCACTCGCCTTGCTCGGGCTGCCAAGCACCAGGGCACGGAGCGACCTTGCAGTCGCAGGCAAGACCGTCGAACATCACCTAGCCGACAAGGCCACGCTGATGGTCACCGGACTCATGCTGCCGGTCGTCATGCACCTCGTACTCGCCGCGGCCGACATCGATCCCGGTTGGGGACTAACCACGGTCACCAGCCTGCTCACAGCCCTAGGCGGATTCTTCCTGCCGGACCTCAGCGTCCGGAAGGACGCCTCGCGACGCCGATCGCTCTTCCGGCACGCGCTGTCGGCCTATCTCAACCTCATCAGGGTTCTGCTGGCAGGCGGCGCAGGAATCGACGGTGCGCTCTCCGACGCGGTCAGCATCGGCAAAGGCTGGGCGTTCCAACAGCTCCGTCGCGCGCTGGCCACCGCCAAACTAACCCGTACGACACCTTGGTCCGCTCTCGGCCAATTGGGGGCCGAACTCGATGTACGCCAGCTGATCGAACTAGCGGCCTCGGTCAGTCTCGCAGGCACCGAAGGGTCCCGCGTGCGCGCCAGCCTTGTGGCCAAAGCATCGGCGCTTCGCACACGAGAACTCACCGACGCCGAGGGAGAAGCACAAGCAGCTACCGAACGGATGAGCCTGCCGGTCGTGATGCTCTTCGGCGGATTCCTGATCTTCGTGGGATATCCCGCCCTCGCGAGCGTTCTGGGAGCGATGTGACCACCTCGAACTAGTCCACAAGGACTTCAATGGAAGGGAAAGTAGATGCTTACCGAGGTTCGGATGATTCTGATACTCCTGCGTGCTGAGGCGGAGCGGTTGCGCAACGACGAGCGGGGCTACGCGACCGAGACGATCGTGGTTACCGCGCTGTTGGTCGCGCTCGCGCTCGCCGCGGTCGCAGTCCTTGTGGCAAAGGCCATCCAGAAAGCCAACAGCATCACCTTGTAGGCCGGTGAACCCAAGATGTTTCTTTACCTCAAGCGATACCATGAACCCAGTCCGCGCGGGACCTGGTTGCTGGAGCCGCTGCGTCGACTGCGATCCGATGATCGAGGCGCAGGTACTGCGGAACTTGTCATCGCGACGCCGTTGCTCTTACTGCTGGTCTTGCTGATCGCCCAGTTCGCGCTCTACATGCACGCCACACATATCGCCCAGGCCGCCGCATCCGAAGCACTATCAGCGGCGCGGGTGTCAGGTGGCACCGCTGCCGCTGGTACCGCAGAAGGGCAGCGAGTTCTTGCCCAGCTGGGGAGCGGACCACTACAGGGAACATCGGTGAGCGTCCGGCGAGGACCAGGCCAAGTATCTGTGATGGTCTCCGGCAACGTGATCAACGTGGTCCCCTTCGCGACCTTGACCGCTCGTGCCGAAGCAGTTGGCCCAGTAGAGAAGTTCACTCCGCAGACCGGCACGGGACGGTGACGTCGTGACCGAAGTTCGCCAGCATCGCGTCCGTGGACGGCGCATACGTGATGGAATTCGCGTCCTGCTTCAAGACCAACGAGGCTCCACCGCGGCCGAGCTCACACTACTAACCCCTCTGCTCGTCCTGCTGTTGCTGTTCGTAGTCTTCTGCGGTCGACTGGCTGACACGAAGTTGCGAATCAACGACGCAGCGCACCAAGCTGCCCGCGCTGCCACTGTCGCGAGGACCCCATCACAAGCTACTAACAACGCACAAGCCACAGCCAGCGCAGCTCTGGCCTCCGCAGGGATCACGTGCCAGGCCCTGTCGGTCTCAACCGACACACAAGGACTCGAACCAGGCTCGACGCTCACGGTCACCGTCTCATGCTGCATCGGTCTGCAAGACCTGACCTTGCTCGGTGTGCCGGGCAGCCGGACATTCGAATCGAGCTTCTCCTCACCGGTTGATGTCTGGCGTGGCACCTCAACCTCTCTTCGGTCGGGTGATGCCGAGTGAAGAGCGGACGGCTGCCGTACAGCGCACAGAAGCTGCGCCTAGATGAGGACGGGCGAGTGACGGCATTCGTCGTCGTCATCACCCTCGCCGCCTTGCTGTTCGCCGGCCTTGTACTCGATGGTGGTCTCGCGCTGGCCGCTAAGGTCCGTGCGATGGGCGAGGCCCAGGAAGCCGCGAGAGCCGGTGCACAGGAAATCGATCTGACTGCCTACCGCGTCGGCGGCATTCTGCGTCTAGCACCAGAACGAGCCAGTGCCGCGGGCCGCGACCACCTTGCTGCTGCGGGCCATACGGGCACCGTTTCCGTCGCTGACAACACGGTCAACGTGACGGTCAGCATCACTCATCCCACTCAGCTGCTCGGCCTGATCGGCATCGGTTCGATCACCGTGACCGGAACTGGGGCAGCGCAACCACAACGCGGTGTCTCCGGCGTACTTCCATGACGCCACAACCCAGACCTCGAACGCAATCGGCTCGACGGAAGGAGACAGAGGATGGCGACGGTGGAGGAGATCGCACGCCGTGTCGAACAGGCTGATGCTGCCCGAAGCAGCAGGCGTTCTGCCGCAGCAAGATGCGTCGGCGAACTTGCGCTCCTGCGGGCGGATGCAGCCGCGAAACTCGCTGACATCGAACGCGAGCTCGGAGACGTGCTTGCCGAGTTCAGTGACGTGATTGGTGTCGATGAGCTAGCAGAGTTCACCGAGGTACCCGCTACAGACCTTCAGCAGTGGCTCAACAACCGCAAGACAACTCGTACCAGAAGGAAGCGAACCCCAGCCACACCAACGGAGAAGAGCGATTCGGGCCGTGCACCGTCGGCGGCCAAGACGACGTCATCTGCAGGCGCAACAGCAGGGCAGGCTGACGTCGCAACGTCTCGTCCCAAGGTGGACCCACCCACGCACACTTTTGACCCTGTGGCCTCACCACCGCAGCCCAGTCAGCTTCCACCAGCTCGGGTGGCGACTGCCTAGCCAGTAGCCCGTACTTCCCAAGGAATCGAGTAACCGTGACCGCAGACGCCCACTTCGGCCGGCGAAAGCCGACGCGGCGGCGACAAGGCCATCTTCTCTGGTCGGTAGTGTCGTCCGCGGCACGATTCATACGCGGGCTGCTCGCGCTCGCTGCCCTGCTCGGGTTGCTAGCTGGTCTCCCATGGGCCTTGGTGCACTTCGTGGGATGGCCGATACCTGCTCATGTGCCGACCTGGGACGAAATCCAAGCGACGCTCCTCAGTCCTATGAGCGCCGATTTCCTGCTCAACACTTTGGCGGTGCTGTGCTGGATCGCGTGGTTCTTCTTCGCTCTCGACGTTGTGCGCTGTGCTGTCGATGAGGCGCGGGGAATCACGTGGACACAGGTCCACCCGCCAGGACCGCTGCAGGGACTCGCCGCCGCACTGATCGGCACCGTTGTACTCGCCCTGCTCGGCAGCAGAACCTCATACACCGCAACAGCCAGCAGCACAGCCACGCTGACGGGCGAGCCCGCGCCAATCGCGGTCGTGGCTCCGCTGACCCCAGGACCGGTCTCGTCAACAACCGATCATCTGATCACCAGCACCCACGCTGTGAGCACGTTGCTCGTCGATCAGTCAGCAGTGTCCCCGCCGGGCACAGTGCGGGTCATCGAGGAAGTTCGGCTCCCGCACGGCGGGATTTACGACAGCCTGTGGCGCATCGCCGAACGCGTCTACGGTCCCGGAGGTGGCAACCGCTGGCCTGAACTCTTCCAGCTCAACCGCGGTGTCGAACAGCAGGACGGACACACACTCACCAACCCCAACCTCGTACGACCCGGCTGGAAGATCACCGCCTACGTGCCCGCAGTTCCTCATGAAAGCTCACAAAGCAAGCCGCCTTCGCCAGCACCTCCACAGAACCCCCAACGTCCGACGAGCACTCCATCGACGACTCAGACGCCAGAACACTCCGCAGCACCAGACCAGGCCAACGACCACAGCCACGACGTCGACGAGCGAACAGAATCAGGAATCGAGGTCTTGCCCGGCATATTCGTCAGCCTCGGCCTGGCCGCGGCAGTCACTGCGGCCGTGGTGTCTGCCCGGATGTGGCAGCGGCGCCGTTACCGGATTGGCAGCCGAGACCGTGCAGACCTGTCCCGCCCGATCGCTCCCGTAGTCCGTGCACTGCGCGCTGCGCACGAGGCCAACATCGCAACCGACGGAACGATCGAAGAATTCAAGGTCCTTGACCTAGCACCAGCAGCTCCGCAAACCCACGTCGCGACGACCAGCATGAAGGAGACCGGTGAGGACGCTGTTCCACTACTGGCTAAGGTCGGCGTAAGGGCTGGATGTGACCTCGCCCTGGACCTCGCCAGCACCCGCGGCCTTGGTGTGGCGGGTCCTGGCGCCGCTGCGGCTGCGAGGGCCATCCTGCTGCACCTGGTGACCGAGCGGCGGCCTGGTAGTGGAACGTGCGTGCTCGTACCTAGGCACGATCTGGATCTCATCCTCGAGAGCGCAGAGGTGGAGCATTTTCCGTCCACTGTTCGCGTCGTTGGTTCCCTCGACGCTGCGCTCGATGAGATGGAAGCAGCTCTGCTCACCAGGACCCGCCTCGTCATCGAAGCGGCTGAATCTCACATCAACCCGGCTCCGCTCGTGCTAGTTGCAAGCGCCGCGCCTCACGCTGACCGTCGTCTGCAGTCCGTCCTCGACAACGGCTCCGTCCTCGGCCTAGCCGGCGTGCTCCTCGGCCAGTGGCGTCCAGGTGCCACCGTGCACGTCCGCCACGACGGCACTGTCAGCGCGACCAGTCCTGGATTCGGCGACACTCTCGCCGGTACACGCCTGTTCAACCTGCCTGCCACCGACGCCACGGAGCTGCTCGCCGCACTGCGCGACGCCGAAGGCCCCGCCAACCCGGCTGCGAGCGAACGAGTCGACCCAGACGAACAAGACCAAGCCTCAGTCGCAGATACCCACCGCAGCGCCTCCGGCCCTGGCGTGTCGATGGGTGACCACCGCTCCCCGGCGGTGGTCACGCAGCTCGAATCGACCAGTCCTTACCTGTTGGAAGGCGATTCACCGGTCACGCCAAGCCGGAGTTCGCGACCGCCCGACTCCCACTCCAACAACGTGTCTGCGGCCAAGACGGAAGCTGACCACACCAGCGCACACATCGAGACGTCCACAGACATCGTGGAGGCTGCATATCGGCCGCAACAGCTCAAGCAATCGTCGGAGCACGCCGTTGCTGACCAACCCGCAGCGAGGCGCCCCCTGCATGTGTCCGTGCTGGGACGCGTCCTGCTTCACCTGGACGCCAGCGCGGGCGATCGCGAACTGAACGGTGCGCTCACGGCGAAGCAGCGCGAGCTGCTCGTCTATCTCGCTCTTCACCCTCAGGGCGTTCGCCGTGAGGTTCTCAACGAGGCCGTGTGGCCAGACAGTCAGCCTCCGCGGCCATACAACTCGTTCTACAACACTCTGTCGGTGCTGCGCCGCGCGCTCAGCGACGCCACTGACGGCCTCATCAGCAACGCCATCCTCAACGATGACGGCCGATATCAGCTCGACAGGACGCTCGTGAGCGTCGACTACTGGCAGCTTCAACGCGCCCTACACGAGCCCCGGCTAAGCAGCGCCAGTGCCCAGAGGCGCCTACATGATGTCATCGAGCTCTATCGCGGTGATCTCGCGGAGGACCTACTCGTCACCTGGATCGAACCACTCCGTGAAGCAACACGACGCGACGTTCTGGATGCGCTCAGCACCCTGCTCCGAGCACACGGCGATGCCGATCAGGAAATGACGCTCTCCCTGCTGGAACACACTCGAAAGCTCGATCGGTACAACGAGGGCGTCTACCGCGACATCATTCGCACCCAGGCCCGGCTCGGCCAGTACGCCGCCATCCCGCGCACGATCGCGCTGCTGACCACCACACTCGACGAGATCGACCAGGAGCCCAGCACCGACACTCTCAACCTCGCTGAGTTTCTCCAGCGTCGCGGCGGAACGCGGCAAGGGCACTCACCCGACAACGTGGCGGCCAGTTAGTCAATCGATCACGGTGTCGGTCCATCCCGCCTGTGCACCGACCCATGGTCATAACGCTCAGCCCCTCACTTGACACCAGATTGCGTGTGTTCATAGGCGACAGGTCGGCGCCTCACGAAGCCTTGTACCGTAACGCCCAGCCGCGGACTTCCGACGTCACGGGTGCTGGGCCGGGAGAGCTCGCGACATCCCAAGCAAGTGCCATCCCGACCCAGTGTCGTAGGTCGCCAAAGGCTGATCTGTGCTGCACCCGAACCGCGCACGAAGCGAACCTTGCGGCCGACGAGCTCCGGCCCGAAGATGTTCACACGGAGAATGTGCGGAGACTCGCGGTCGTGTGGCGAACGGGCCACGATATAAAATCTGCTCCGCAGAGGGCTTGGCCGTACGACAGCCTTTCCGGTGATTGCCAACGTGGTCATGTGGCTTCACTGTAAGAGGAGCGTGGAGGTGGCCCGCCAGCCAGAGCACCGCCGGGCCCAGGAAGCGGCTCGCAGCTGGCAGTCAGAGCGAGAGAGCAGGCCCAGAGCATTCGGCCGAACCCACACTCTCGGTGAACAGCCCTGTGAGTGCACCCCAGAACGGCGTGGCGCTGTGGGGTGTCCAGGTGAGTTTCCAGGCTACTTTCTCGTCTAGTTACCTGCTAGAGAAGAAGCCCTCGGGCCGGATAAAGCCGCTGCTCAACCAGTTTGTACGGGGTACTTGAGCAACGCCCGACTCGGTGGCCGGCAGGCACATGAACAGTCGGCGGCGTAGGCGGTCACCTCCCTCTGATGAAGTGGGTACGTTGACCGAAACGGGCTCAGTTCTCGGGCCTGGGTCTTTCCACCGACTGAGGCTTGCACTCATACGCCGGCTCCATGTCTTCGCCTCGGGCCGTGCTGCGGAGCCGATCCTGCCTGTCTGCTGACGCATCCGAGCTGCGGCGTTAGCGCGCTAAGCCACGAGTGCTGATCTGCGCCTTAGAGCGCGCTTAGTAAGAACTACCCGGACGTTCAAGATCAACCTCGGTCCCCCTCTTCCATGCTCCGAGCTTGACCGAGGTAGCCGGAAGGCCATCACTGCAGCTCAAGTGTAGTGTGATGTGAGTCACATACGGGGAGATTGCAAATCCCCGTACGGGGTGGTTACATAGTAGACGTACCGCCCCGCCTCGGATGTTCAACGGCTAGGAAGCCTCAGCTGTCGAGCTGCAGCCCGGTTCAATTCCGGCGTTGGACGTAATCGCCCGAGGTTGCTTTGAAGGTCATCTGCTCCATCGGGAGGCGATTCGCGTGTTGGTTAAGCACTCAAAGCGCACTATTAGGAGTGGCTGTAAGAAATGTGGTGACAAGTCGCTCTACTGGGCGCATGACTCCGAAGAGGCGGGGGAGTATTGCCAGGATTGTAAGGCCTCGGGAAAGTGGGTGCTGATCAATGCATCCGGCCTGTTGCATAAATGCGATGAACCTAAGCCGGTACAGGCTGTGCGCGCTGAGGATTCATCTCCGGCCGTTCCGAGTGTGTCTGTAGATCAGGATGAGGAGAAACTTCCGGTGAGTAATGCCCATGGGTCCACCGGCTCAACGGATAGCGGTGGAGCGTTCGCCGCGTTTCAGTCTCTCGTGGCAAGCCTTGCGCCTAAGGTCGACAGGGACGAAGTTGCGGCGATGATCAAGGCGGAGATGGAAAACATTGTCGTCCCTACTCGAACTGTAGTTGAGCGGCTTATTGGAGACCGCAAGATCATTGCCAACTCGCACGAGAAGCTTGCGGATGTTACTACCGATCTTCTTTCGGGCGAACATGTGCTGATGGTGGGACCGGCAGGCACCGGGAAAAGCACCATTGCAGAGCAGGCTGCTGAAAGCCTCGGGCTTCCTTATTTCTCGATCAGTCTTTCGCCAATGACTCCCGCATCTCAGATCCTCGGCTACATGCAAGCTGAGGGTGAATACGTGAGGTCACTGTTCCGGGAGGCATACGAGCATGGGGGAGTGTTTCACTTCGATGAGTTCGACAACGGCCACCCCAGTGTGCTAGCGGTGATCAATGCAAGCTTGGCCAATGCTCAAATGGCTTTTCCTGACCAGATGGTAAAGCGGCACGATGATTTCCGCTGTGTTGCATCAGCTAATACCTACGGTCGAGGCCCTGATCGTGCTTATGTTGGGCGTCAACAAATTGACGCTGCCACCCTCGATCGATTCTCCATCGAAACCATCGGGGTTGATGAGTCTCTTGAGTATTCGCTGTGCATGGCCTCTGGGCTTGGTAAAGATGAGGTTCTTCGCGTTCTCGACTACGTTCGAAACCTGCGGGCGAACGCAGAGCAACGCGCAATGACCGTGGTTATTTCGCCTCGTGCGAGCGTTGGTATGTGCCGTCTTCTTGCCGCCGGTAAGACCTGGGAAGCGGCGGTGGAGTCGCGGATGCGACGAGGTATGAGCGATAAGGATTGGGGCAAGCTCTGTGCCAACTACTGAATAGTTATATATATCGGGCAGCGCCGCTAGACCTCAAACCTGTGGAGAGTAACCATGATCACCGTTGAATCCGAACGTGAAGTCGAACATTCCTACGATTCTGTGATCGAGTTGGCGGAAGCTGGGCTCAAAAATCTCTGGCAGTTCAATGAAGGACGTCTGACAAAGGGGTGGCACGGCGTCGATTCGCCTGAAGAGGTTCTGAAGCTCGCATCGGAAGGGTGGCTAGATGAAGCTGAATGTGCGATGGATATCGCAGCTGAAGCGATCGAATCTGTGGAGCGAGACAGCGAGGTCTCTGCGTTCCGTGCAGTATGGGACGTCACTGGTTGTGAAGTGGACGTATCTCGATACCTGGCGAGTCAGCCTGAGAATATGATCGATTACGAGATTGCGCCAACTGTGAAATCTAGTCGCGTGATCGTGCTGTGCGCATCCGTTTGTTACAGTTCGGCGATATCTGTGAGGAACATCAAACGTCGTGGGCATAGTGTTGCTGCTCTGGCATTTGCCCTTTCAAAGCTGGGTTTTGCCACGGAGCTTTGGGCTGATGTAAGCGTGACGGGCGGTCAGTACGCAGGGCGAATTCGAGTTCAGGTTAAAGGGCCGAATGATGCCTTGGATCCGGCGCTGATCATGTTCGCCTATTCTCATCCGTCGATGCTTCGTGCTCTCAGCCTTCCCGCTATGCACGAGTGGCCCAAGAGGTTTCACAAGCCACTACGTATTGGCTCCAGCTACGGGCGTCCCATTGATCCAAAGGAGGATCTTCCGGAAGGATCGATCTACCTTCCTGCCGTAAGTTCTCATAAGGACGTTCCGGAAGTTCAGGAAATTCTGCTGAAGTACCTAGGGGAGTTGGGAATTCTTTGATGGTTCACGTTAAGTGTGCGGGTAAGGGGAGTCTCGTCAGAATTGCTCTCCGAGGTGCGTGTGGCGTCGGTGTCGAACGGTCCGTGCCCGTGCGGCTTCCGAGGTCACACGCCCTCTGACTCGCTTCCTGTATAGAGCTAAGGGGTAGATTACCGTGGAGAACGTAGCGCAAGCAGCGTTGAACAAAACTGAACTACTGCGCGAGTCTGGACCGGCGACGGCCACGCCGGACGTGCAACCCACGACTCAAGAGAAGCGCCGACAGGCCAAGCGGCAACGTCTCACTCCCGAAGAACGCAAGGAGCGAGCCGATGCATTGCATAGTCGCCTGCAATCGAGCATTGCAGACCTAGCGAACGCGGAGCGGTGGGCAGATTTCATTCATGCCGCACGAGGCTTCGGTACCACATGGAGCTTCAACAACCTCATGTTGATCACTGCGCAGGCTGCAGAACGGGGCTTTACTCCATCGCTGGTGAAGACGTCCCGCGCGTGGAGGGAGCTGGGGCGCACCATCAAGGCTGGTGAGAAGGCGCTCTACATCCTAGAGCCGGTTAAGTACCGCTTGTCTGCCGAGGAGGCAGAGAAGGCGGGAAAGGCCGGATACGACAGTGATGGGAACCCCCGGCGGGTCATGCGCGGAGCTCGACCGTCACCGCGCTTTGACATCAGCCAGACCGAAGGAGAGCAGGTACCGGCGAGCGTCGATGCCGCCACACTGGTCACCGATGAGGATTTTGCGGCCGTGTGGGAGGCGGTCGCTGATCAGATTCGGCAGGCGGGGTACAACGTGGCCGGTGGACCACCTGGCCAGGTGGACAGCTACACAGACCCCGAAACAAGGGAAGTGTGGGTCTGCGACACGTTGGATGACGTGCCCGCCATCATGGCCGCACTCAAGGAGTTGGCACACATCCTGCTAGGCCATCTCGATGACCCCGTGGACTATCGCCAACATCGCGGACCAATCGACGCCGAGGCTAAGTCGGTAGCGTTCATCGTGGCTGGGGCTCTCGGAATTGAGACCGCTACCACTGACGTCCTCGGCTGGTGGAACGGCCTCACGGACTTCATGCCTGAGGCAGCGGAGCGAATTACCGCCACAGCGCAGCAAATCCTGAAGGCTGCAGAGAAACCCGCACTCAGCTGATCGACGCCCAGCCGGACATGCTCCTTGCAGTTCAATATCAGCGTTCTCTCTGCTGTCGTAACGATCTTGTTGGCAGGCCTGTGGCCGCTGCTGCCGTATGGGATCGCCGCAGAGATCTTTTTCGCCTTGATACCGAATAAGAATCGATGCGCCTTGGCGCTAATCTGTCCGAAAGTGAGTGCTCAGTGAAGTCGGCAGTAGACGTTGGAGACGCTCTTCCCGGCGGCTTGACAGTGGTCGAGGTCGGCACTGCGGATCCAGACCACGTGGGAAATTGCTTCGACTGCGAGACAGCGTTCAACAACAGCTCAATCGTGGTGCGCGTCGTTAGCGACGGCACCGACGTGCACGTCATGCATGTGCACTGCATCCAGATCCGCAGGCATCACTGTGTTCGCCACCTCTCCGTTAGCGAGCATGCCGAGTCGCTCTCACGGCTTAGCGATGCCGTAAGCGCGTTGACGGAGCTGAACCACCCCGGCGGCGAGTTCGAGGCGCTTATCGACGACCTGAGTGGATCGTTCAGCGCATACCGTCAGCTCATCGAGGGCTAGCAGCCCTTCTGGCTGAGGGCGCGAGGCTCGATCAACTTCTACGCAAGCTAAGCGGGACCTACCGCCCCCGACCCGTTAACGTGTCACCTAAGGGCGCCCTGTACAGGCTGGACGTCGTACCAGCGCCGTCTACGACCAACACAGCGACAGGCCGCTTCAGGCAAGCGGCGACAGGGAATGCAGGTGATGACGCGGTGGAGCCGGTCGAGCTGACGCCGGAGGTTCAGGCAGTCATCGAGGCATGCCGAGACTTCATCGGAGGGGCGAGCGGCGCCTCTGTGGAGGCGCTGTACAGCGGGAAGGAACTGCCGCAACTGCGCTCGTCCGTCAGGGACCAGGTCGACCTGTTGGTGCGACTGGCACGGGCCGGCCAGCTCCTCGGCGTCGAGCTCGACACACAGCCGGACGATGAGAAGGCAGATGGCGACCAAGGCGACGATGTCGTCGCAGAATGCGCTCGTGCTGTTGCCCGTTGGAAGGTGACTCGTGACGTGCACAAGGCGCTAAGGACTCGGACCGCACAGGCTAAGCAGCGCGACCGAGAGAATCAGGAAGCGCGGGACAAGGCGGTGTTGAACCTGGCTGCCGCTCGGCCGGACTGGGGAACGCAGAGGATGGGCAAGGCGGTCGGACTTCCGGAGAAGACGCTTCGCGACATCTTGACCAAGTCCAACGTCCAGCGTTGATGGTCAAGTTCGTCCTAGATGACTGATTCCAAGGGGTCAGTGATCGTAGGCGGTTAACGACCGCATGACGGGTTGCTCTGACTTGTCGTTGTGCCAGATCGCGGTGGTC
>NZ_JBEXJN010000048.1:42060-72542 GCF_040609115.1 Lentzea sp. NPDC004782 | reverse complement strand
CCGGCCCGGCTTTTGCTGGGGGGGGGGGGGTGGGGCGCCCCCGGGTGGTTTTTTTTGGGGCCCTCCAGCCACCTGGGGCGTTTGACGCCCCCCTTCATCGACCGCGACGCGCGGCAGCACCACTCGGCATCGACAGGGGGTGCTCAGGTCACCAGGCGACCAGCATCTCCAGCGGTCCGCGCATCGCCATGCCGGTCCGCCACCGCACGTCGCTCGCCAGTCGCAGTCCGGGGAACCGCGTGAGGATCGCCGTGAGCGCGATCTGGACGTCCATTCGTGCCAGTTGCGCGCCGATGCAGTGGTGCGGTCCGTGCCCGAACGTCAGGTGCCCCTTGGCGTCGCGCGTCACGTCGAACCGGTCGGGGTCGGGGTAGCGGCGCGGGTCGCGGTTGGCGGCGTGCTTGGCGAGCAGCACGGGCTCGCCCGCCTTCACGGTGCCGCCGCTCAGCTCCACGTCCTCCAGCGCGTACCTGGGCAGGATGTCGGAGATCTCCTGCGCCGGGATCCAGCGCAGCAGCTCCTCCACGGCACCCGGCATCAGGCCGGGATCAGCGCGCAGCAGCTCGGCCTGGTCGGGGAACCGCAGCAGCGTGTACACCGAGTTGGCGATGTGGGCGGCGGTCGAGTCGTAGCCTGCGCCGAGCAGCAGCACCGTGAGCTGCACCAGTTCCTCGGCGGTGAGCCGGTCGCCCTCCTCCTGCGCCACCACCAGTGCGCTGATGAGGTCGTCTTCGGGGTGCTCACGCCGTTGCCCGGCGAGCCCGGCGAGGTAGCCGGCCAGTTCGCCCAGGCGGGCCATCTTCTCGTCGTCGGCCATCGCGGTGATCGACATGAACGCGGCGGCCAGGTCCTGGAAGTGGTCGCGGTCCTCGTACGGCACGCCGAGCAGGTCGCAGATCATCAGTCCTGGCAACGGAACCGCGTACGCCGTCACGAGGTCGGCGGGCGGCCCGGCCTTCTCCAGGTCGTCCAGCAGCTCGTCGGCGAGCCGTTCGGCGTTGGCGCGCAACTGTTCCACGCGGCGCACGGTGAACGCGTGGGCGAGCAGGCGGCGCAACCGGGTGTGGTCGGGCGGGTCGAGGTCGGTGAGGATCGCGCCCATCCGCTGCGGACCCATCCTCGGGGTGTCCCGCACGGCCGCCTCGGCGAGGCTGAACCTCGGGTCGCCGAGCGCTGACCGGACGTCGTCGTATCTCGTGAGCAGCCAGCCCTCTTCGCCGTACGGGAGTTTGACGCGGGCGAGCGGTTCGGAGTCCCGCAGCCTGCCGTACATCGGGTCGAGCTCGAGGCCGTTCACCGGACCGAACGGGTAGGAACGCGCGATCATGGGCATCCTCCAGGCTCCACGGCAGAGGCCATCATGCGCGCCGGCACCGCGTGATCACTACCGTGCCGTCTTGAATCGCCACCTGCGGTAAGCGGTTTCATCCGATGCCTGACTGGTCTTGACCGTCTCCGAGGGCCGTCCTAGGCTTCGAGCGTAGGTACACCTCCGATCTTTGGTTGCCGCCGCCGCGGACCTTGAAAGGTGTTCTGTGGAGCTGTCGCGGCGCGGGTTGCTCGGTGGAGTGGTGGCGGGGGCGGCGCTCACGGCGTTGCCGGTCAAGGCGAACGCCGATCCGGAATGCACCACGAGGATCGACTGGGAGAGGTTCCTCGGTGAGCAGGACCTGGTGTGGCAGCGGATCCCGCGCGCCTGGTACGAGGGCCCGTTCCTGGGCAACGGTTTCCTGGCCACCGCCGTCTACCGCGAGCCGGGCGCGAACGCCGTCCGGTTCACCGTCGACCACGCGAAGGTGCAGGACCACCGGCCGCAGTTCGGCAACGAGTGGGGTGTGGCGCGGCTGCCGGTCGGACGCGTGCTGCTCACACCGGTCGGCAGGATCACGGGTGTCGACCTCCGGCTCGACCTGTGGAACGCCGAGCTGCGCGGCAAGATCGTCACGGACCGGGGCGAGCTGGCGGTCCGGACGTTCGTGCACGCCGAGAAATCGTTGCTGCACCTGGAAGTCCGGCCGTCGAACGGGGAACGCGACGCGAAGCTGGAGTTCCAGGCGCTCGACGCGCTGAGCCCGCGGATCATCCGCGAGCCGCCGCCCGCGACGTTCCCGCTCAACCCGAAGCCCGTGACCCAGACCGAGAACGGGCTCACGCTCGTCACCCAGGAGATGGTCGCGGGCGGCCAGACGGCCACCGCGTACCGGGTCGGCAAGCTGCGCGGCCGCACGGAACTCATGCTGTCGGTCGACCACTCGTTCCCGGCCCGCACCGCCGAGGCGACGGTCAGGCAGACGATCACCACGGCGTCGCCGCCGGAGGTGCTCCGGTACCAGCACCGGCAGTGGTGGCACCGCTTCTACCGCAAGAGCTTCGTGTCGCTGCCGGACGCGTTGCTGCAGAGCTTCTACTGGATCCAGCTGTACAAGCTCGGGTCCGGTGCCCGCGCGGAGGCCCCGATCATGCCCACCACCGGGCCGTGGCTGGAGCCGACGCCGTGGCCGTCGGTGTGGTTCAACCTCAACGCCCAGCTGGAGTACTGGGCCGTGCTCGCGTCCAACCACCTCGAACTCGACCCGATCCCGCGGACGATCTCGCAGAACCAGCAGATCCTGATCGACGCGCTGCGGCCGGAGTTCCGCGCGGACTCCATGGGGTTGCGGCGCAGCACCGACCCCACGTTCCAGGACGCCGGGTTCGTCGGCTCGCCGCTGCACCCCTCGCCGGACCCGGAAATCGGAAACCTGCCGTGGTTGCTGCACAACGCGTGGCTGCACTACCGGCACACCATGGACGAACGGATCCTCAGGGACACCGTCTTCCCGGTGCTGCGCAGATCCACCAACTACTACCTGCACTTCCTGCGCAAGGGCGACGACGGCAAGCTGCACCTGCTGCCCAGCTACTCGCCCGAGTACGGCGTCGCGCCCGATTGCAACTTCGACCTCGCGCTGCTGCGCTGGTCGTGCCGCACGCTGATCGAGTCGGCCGAGTTGCTCAGGATCGACGACCCGCTGGCACCGAAGTGGCGCGAGGTGCTCGACCAGCTCGTCGACTACCCGACCGACGCGGGCGGGTTCATGATCGGAGCCGGGGTGCCGTTCGCCAAGTCCCACCGGCACTACTCGCACCTGCTCGCCGTTTATCCGCTGTACGAGGTGAACTGGGAGCAGCCGGAGCACCGCGACCTCATCGACCGCTCGCTGAAGCACTGGCTGAGCTTCGAGGGGGCGTTGCGCGGCTTCACCTTCACCGGCGCGGCCTCGATCGCGGCCGGGATGACCCGCGGCGACGAGGCGCTGGGGTACCTGCGCGAGTTCGTCGCCCGGTTCGCCCAGCCCAACACGATGTACTTCGAGGCGGGCCCGGTGATCGAGACGCCGTTGAGCGCCGCGAAGTCGTTGCAGGACATGCTGGTCCAGAGCTGGGGTGGGCTGATCCGGATCTTCCCGGCGGTGCCCGCGGCCTGGCAGGACGTCACGGTCCACGACACCCGCACCGAGGGCGCGTTCCTGGTGAGCGCGGTCCGGCGGGGCGGCAGGACGCGGTTCGTGCGCGTGCGCAGCGAAGCCGGCCGGTCGTGCCGCGTCCGCACCGGCATCGAAGGACGCGTCGAGGTGCGCGGGTGCAGCCGGTGGAGCGTGCGCGACGGCGTGGTCGAGCTGGAGCTGCGGCCCGGCCAGGAGGCGTTGATCCACGCTCGCGGTGAGCGCGACTTCACGATCGCGCCGGTGCGGATCAGCGAGCCGGGCAGGCGGTGGGGCCTGCCCGCGCTGCCGCCTGGGGGCAGCGCGGTCCCGGTGGACATCAGCGCGGCGTTCGACAACGACGGCCTGTCCAACGAGTTCACCAGCCGCGACGGCGACTTCGACGGCCTCGGCAACACCTATCCGGCCGCGCAGCTGCCGCAGACCGGGTCGGTGACCGACGACGGCATCCCGTTCGAGTTCCACAACGGTGACGAGGCCAGCAAGAACAACGTCGTCGCGGCCGGGCAGACGCTCGCGGTCCCGGCAGGCAGGTACGTGAAGCTGCACCTGCTCGCGGCCGCGGACACGAACAACGTCGAGGCGGACGGCTCGCTGACCTGTGCCGACGGCCGGGCGCCCGTCCGGTTCCAGGTGACGGCGTGGCAGCAGCGGCCGCAGTTCGGCGAGTCGGAACCCGTTGCCACGACGCTGATGCACACGCCGTCCGGTCCTGTGCAGAAGCAGGTGTCGATCTTCCACCAGACGGTTCCGCTCGACCCCGCCAAGGAGCTCTCCGCCGTCACCCTGCCCAAGACGAGCGGGCCGCGCCTGCACGTCTTCGCGATCACCCTGGAGAAGCCGAAGTGAGAGCACTGCTCACCGCGCTGGCGCTCGTCGCGGCGTCCGCGGTCGTTCCCGCACCAGCCGTCGCTGCAGATCCGGTGTTGGCGCTCACGCCGCCGATGGGGTTCAACAACTGGAACACCACCGGCTGCGACATCAACGAGCAGATGATCCGCGACATGGCGGACATCTTCGTGTCCAAGGGGTTGAAGGACGCGGGCTACCAGTACGTGAACGTCGACGACTGCTGGGCCGACGCCACCCGCGACCCGGCGACCGGGCGGATGCGCAACCACCCGACCCGGTTCCCCAGCGGCATGAAGGCGCTGGCGGACTACATCCACGCCCGCGGCCTCAAGTTCGGCATCTACACCAGCGCGGGCACGCAGACGTGCGCGAAGACGATGCCCGGTGCGCTGGACCACGAGGAGCTCGACGCGCAGACGTTCGCGGACTGGGGTGTCGACTACCTCAAGTACGACAACTGCAACAACGAGGGCCGTCCCGCCCTGGAGCGCTACACGAAGATGCGGGACGCGCTGCGCAGGACCGGCCGGCCGATCGTCTACTCGATCTGCGAATGGGGTCAGAACAAGCCGTGGGAATGGGGCAAGGACGTCGGAAACCTGTGGCGCACCACGGGTGACATCAACGACACGTGGTCCAAGACGGTCGAGATCCTCAAGCTGAACGCGCCGTTGGACGCCTACGCCGGTCCTGGCCACTGGAACGACCCGGACATGCTGGAGGTCGGCAACGGTCGTCAGTCCACTGTGGAGTACCAGAGCCACTTCGCGCTGTGGTCGATCATGGCGGCGCCGCTGCTGATCGGTGCGGACCTGCGCAAGGTCTCGGCGGAGCACCTCGACATCCTGCGCAACAAGGAGATCATCGCGATCGACCAGGACAGGCTCGGCGTCCAGGGCAAGGTGATCGCGCAGAAGGACGGGCACTGGGTGTTCGTCAAGCCGTTGGCCAACGGCGACAAGGCGGTGGCGCTGTTCAACGAGTCCGAGGTGAACGCCACCATCTCCACTTCGGCACGCGACGCCGGGCTGCCGCGCAGCGTCGGCTACACCGTGCGGGACCTGTGGCAGCACAAGGACTTCCAGTCGGCCGGCACCATCTCGGCCGCCCTGCCGCCGCACGGCACCGCGATCTTCCGGGTGAAGGCCTCGCAGGACTGGTACCGGCACGAGCCCGCGATCGACACGTCGCTGGACGTCGCGCAGCGGTACGAGGGGATTCCGAGCACGATCACCCCGGCCGGTGAGCCGTTCGTCGCGACCGTGACGGCGACCAACCAGGCGCCGATTCCCGTGCTGAACGCCTCCACGACGTTCACGGCGCCCGCGGGCTGGCAGGTCGAGCAGCTCTCGTCCGAACGCGCGCCGGTGCTGCTGACCTCGCAGTCGGTGCAGAGCAGGTGGAAGGTGACACCTCCGGCCGGTGCGGCGCCGGGAGCGCACGTGCTGAACGGGTCGCTGCGCGTGACGTGGGTCGGGCACGGCCGGCTGACGAAACCGGTGACCTCGCCGGTGCTGGTGCCCGTCGCGCCGCCGTCCGGTGCCTCGCTGTGGGCGAGCGACGTCACGTTCACCACCGAACGCAGCGGCTACGGACCGGTCGAGCGCGACAGGTCCAACGGCGGCTACCTCGGCGGTGACGGCAAGACGCTGACCATCAACGGCAAGACCTACGAGAAGGGGCTCGGCGCGCACGCCAACGCCGAGCTGATCCTCTACGTGGGCGGGCGCTGCACCTCGTTCACGTCCGACGTCGGCATCGACGACGAGCGCGACGTCAACCAGCAGGGCTCGGCGATCTTCGAGCTCTGGGCGGACGGCACCCGCGTGGCGTCCAGCGGCCTGCGCACCTGGAAGGACGACGCGGTGACGATCTCGGGATCGTTGGTGGGAGCCGAGTTCCTGCGGCTCGTCCTCAACGACGGCGGTGACGGCGTCAGGTACGACCGCGGAGACTTCGCCGGCGCAAAGCTGACCTGCTGAGCCCGATCGCGGCGACGACGGCGACGAGCACGCCCGTGGACAGGATCTGCCCGCGGGCCTGCTCGTCGTTGAGCATCAGCACCATGACCGCCGCGATGCCGGCCAGCGCGAGCCAGGACAGGTACGGATGGCCCCACATCGGGACCGTCGGGTTCGCGACGGTGCGGCGGAGCCTGATCTGGGAGACGGCGATGAACGCCCAGACGACGAGGAGCGCGGAGCCGACCGCGTTGAGCAGCAACAGGAAGACGGTGTCCGGCCAGAGGTAGTTGAGGACGACGGAGAAGAACCCGAACGCGACGCTGGCCAGCACGGCGTTCCGGGGGACGCCGTTCTGCTTGGTGAGGAGGGCTTTCGGGGCCTCGCCGCGTTCGGCCAGGGAGCAGAGCATGCGGGCGGCGCCGTAGAGGGTGGCGTTGATGGCGCTCAGCAGGGCCACGAAGATGACCACGTTCATGATCTGACCCGCCGCCGGGATGCCCAGGCGGTTCAGCACCGCCACGTACGGGCTCGCGCCCACCTCGGAGTCGTTCCACGGCAGCAGGGTGACCACCACGGCCATGGAACCCAGGTAGAAGACGAGCAGCCTGGTCATCGAGGTGCGCACCGCCCTGCCGATCGCGTGCTTCGGGTCTTCCGCGTCGGCGGCGGCGATCGTGACGACCTCCAGGCCGCCGAAGGCGAACACCACTGCCACGAAGCCGGCGATCACCCCGGACCAGCCGTTCGGCAGGAAGTGCCGGAGGTTCTGGACTCCCGGCGAGTCGACGCCCGGGACCAGGCCTGCGACGGCAGCCGCGCCGAGGCCGAGGAAGAGGACGATCGCGGCCACCTTGAGGCCCGCGAACCAGAACTCGAACTCGCCGAAGTTGCGGACGTCGGTGAGGTTCACGGCGGTCAGCGCGGACATGAAGATCAGCACCCAGGCCCATTGGGGGACGGCGGGGAGCCAGCCCGCGGCGATCTTCGCGGCGCCCGTGGCTTCGACCGCCAGCACCACGCCGACCGTTGCCCAGTACAGCCAGCCGACCGTGAAACCGGCCCACGGGCCGATCGCTTTTTCGGCGTGCACGGAGAAGGCACCGCCGCTCGGGTGTTCCGCGGCCATTTCCCCGAGCATGCGCATGACGAGCAGCGCCAGAAAACCGGCGAGGCCGAATGAGACGAGCACGGCCGGGCCGGCCAGCGCTATGCCCGCGCCTGTGCCCACGAAGAGCCCCGCGCCGATCACACCGCCCAGCGCGATCATGGTCAGGTGCCGTTGTTGCAGGTGAGTCACGCTCTCCAGCCCCGTTCAAGTGTGCCGATGGCGGGCCGATAGTGAGTTCATGGCAGTGGAGAGTCAAATCGTGTGATCAGGGTTACATCACGCTGAAAGCGATAGTGAGGGGTGAGATCCATGAGCTCGCCTAAAGGAGTACTGCCGCAGCTCGACACGTTTTCCGATGCTCTTGAACGTTACGCGGACTGGGGGTGGTTGGTGTTGCGGTCGGAGAACCGGCTGCTGCTGACCACTGATCACCAGGTTTCCGCGGTGGAGATGGCGGCCGGGATCGGTGGGGAGGTGCAGCACTACCTGTCGGTCCGGATGCTGGCCGGGCCTGTCGTGGTGCTGCCCGGGCGGTGGCTCTTCCTCACCGAGTCGGCTGACGAGGCGTCGCAGGTCAACCTGATCCGGTTGCGGGCTCGGGGCGCGCTGACGCATCGGCTGGGGACGTTGGTGCCGTTGCCGCCCTCGCGCATTGACCGTGCCGTGGTTCGGTGGTCGGGGAACGGGCCTGCGCAGAGGCCGTTCCTGCCGCCGTTTTCGGCTGTGGTGGCGGCTTTGCGCGCGGTCACGGAGACTGCTGGGCTGAGGTGACCGGTGCGTTGTGGCGAGTCCTGTCCAGAGCTTCCGCTGGATTCGCCGTACGGGCTGTCCGGGCGGTGTTCGAAGGCGTCGGATTCGTACAGGTGATCTGCCCATTCCCGGGCTGTTCGCGTCACCTGGGAATCGGGGGAGAGAGGTTCCACGCCGTGCTCGGCGACCGGGTCGGTGGCCACGGCGATCACGTTGAGCATCGTTCGCATGACTGGCCTTGCGCCCTGGATGAGGTAGTCAAGGTAACCCGTTCGGAGCAAATGCCGTCGTCTCGATAGGCGGAGCGTAGGCGTTGCGTGGCCCAAGGGTGTGACACGCATCGCGCAGCAGGGGGTGTGGCGGGGGTCACCCCTACGACTCCCCTGCGTTGGTGAGTGATACCCCGGTTGCGTTGCAAATTCACTCCACAGGACGCCGTCGGGGCTCTACCTTTGTGATGTCAGCCACGACGGAAGGAGCTGGGAGATGGAGCGCCACGAAATTCTCGCGGACGAGGACGGCCACATTCGCGGGTACGACTAGGAAGCACTCCACACCTGCCGCGCGAGGGAGTCACCCGAAGAGACTCCCTCGCGGCTGGAGTGTTACCGGCCGGTTCGGGCGAGCTGTTCGTTCATGATTAGGAAAGCGCCCAGGCCGTGGAAGTCGTTCGTGTTTCGCGCACGGCCGTAGTAGTAATCGGCGTCACCGACGTTGGTGCCTTCGGAGATGTCCTTGATGTTGGTCAGGCCGTCCGAGCCGACGGAGACCTTGGCGAGGACGCCCTGGTAGCCCTTGTTCGCCACGGCCTGGTAGGACGCGTCGAGGTAGCCGCGTTCCACGCCGCGCGAGAGCATGAAGGTGTACATCGCCGACGCTGAGGTCTCGGTCCAGTTCTTCGGGTTCGAGCACTTGTCGACGATCTGGCACCAGCGGCCCGTCGCCGGGTCCTGGAAGCGGGCGTAGCCGGTGGCGAGGTGCTTGACGATGTTGATGAGGTCGGCCCTGCCGGGGTGGTCGGCGGGCAGGATCTCCAGCAGGTCGATCGCGGTCATGCCGAACCAGCCGATGGCGCGTGCCCAGTGTTCCGACGAGTGCTTGCCGGGGTTCTTCGCCCACGACTCCGAGCCGTCCGCGTCGTAGGCGTGCCAGAGCAGGCCGTCGTCCGACCTGAGGTGGGCGAAGTAGGTCTTCATGTTGCGTACGGCCTCGTCGTAGCCGTACGGCTGGTTGTAGGCCTTGGCGTACATGGCGATGAACGGTTGTGCCATGTAGACGCCGTCAGCCCACAGCTGGCCGACCTTGCTGGTGGCGTGGAACATGCCGCCGTCGGACGTGCGCGGGTACGAGGTGAAGCGGGCGCGGAGCTTGTCCGCGGCCTTCTTGTACTTCGCCTGGCCCGTCTCCTGGTTCAGGATGATGAACAGGGTGGCCGAGCGCATCGAGTCCAGGTTGTTGAAGCTGTTGTCGATGCTGCCGTCGTCCTTCACGAAGCGGTCCACCCAGGCCTTGATGTAGTCCAGGTACTTCTTGTCGCCCGTGCGCTTGTAGACGAGGTATTGGCCGTACAGGTACAGGCCGCGGGTGTAGCCCCACCCGCCGAGCTTGTCCGGGGTGAAGCGTTTCATGGTCGAGTCGACCACCGCTTTCGACCAGTCCGACGGCGGTGCGGCGGCGGTCGCGTTCGCCGGGGCGATCAGTGCCAGCGACACGGCGAGAATGCCGAGGAAACGTGCTGTCCTCACTACGTGCTCCTCCTACTTGCCCATGGCGGCGGAGGCGAGGATGAGCATCCCCTGTGGTTTGGACCACGTCAAGCGGACATCGGATGTATGCGGGTGCTTGCGCGGAACACGAGCTTTGTCGGGAGTTCGCGGCTTTCGGCCTCGGCGCCGTCGAGCCGGGCGAGCAGGAGGTCCACGGCGACCTCGCCGGCCTTCTCGGTCGGCATGGCGACCGTGGTGAGGGCGGGGGAGCACATGGCGGCGTAGAGGATGTCGTCGAAGCCGGTCACGCTGATCTGCTGCGGCACCTTGACCTCGTGCGCGGCCAGGTAGCTCAGGACACCCAGCGCCATCAGGTCGTTGTAGGCGATGAACGCGGTCGCGCCGGTCTTCAGGGCCTGTTCCGCCGCGGCGAGGCCGCCGGCGAAGTTCGGCTCGAACGGGCCCAGCACCGGTGCGCGGCCCTTCAGGCCCTGCAGCCTGCGGTTGTGCGACCACGACAGCGCCGGGCCGCCGAGGTAGACGTACTCCCTGTGGCCCAACGACTCCAGGTGCGTGACGACCTGGTCCATGCCGGACGCGCTGTCCATCAGCACCGATGAGACGCCCGGCACGGTGCGGTTGATCAGCACCAGCGGGGTCAGCTCGGCCAGTTCGGCGATCACGTCGTCGGACTGCAGCGGCGAGCACAGCACCACGCCGTCGACCTGGGCCGCCATCGCGCGCACGAGCTCGGCCTCGGTCTCCGGGTTCTCCCTGCTGTCGCAGAAGAACACCGAGGCGCTCGCCTCGCCCGCGCGGGTCTGCACGCCGCGCAGCACGGCGGGGTAGAACGGGTTCTCCAGGTCGGGCACGACGATGCCGAGGTTCCCGGTCCTGCCGGTGATCAGGCTGCGCGCGGCGCGGTTGGGCTGGTAGCCCAGCCCGGCCACGACGTCGAGGACCCGTTGCCGGGTGGCCTCCTTCACCAGGCCCGGCGCGCTCAGCGCGCGCGAGACCGTCGAGACGGAGACCTGAGCCTGGCGAGCGACATCCCTGATGGTGACGGCCACCGGAGCATCATCGCAGTCAAGGTCGAGATAGACCCATTCATCGGATCTCTGCCGGCCGTCGTGGGCCTGACGGGACGCCGCCAGACCCACGACGTGGGGTCAGAGCTCCAGTCCGGTCAGCACCAGCACGCGGGGTTCCGTCAGGTCCTCCATGGCCGCGCGGAGTCCCTCGCGGCCGATGCCGGACTCCTTCACACCGCCGTACGGCATCTGGTCGGCGCGGTAGCTCGGCACATCGCCGATGATCACGCCGCCGACCTGGAGTCGTTGCGCGGCGCGGAAAGCCAGCCGCACGTCGGTGGTGAACAGGCCCGCCTGCAGGCCGTAGCGGGAGGCGTTCACGCGGTCGAAGGCCTCCTCGACGGAGTCCACCCTCGTCAGCGTCACGACCGGGCCGAACACCTCCTCGGCGCTCACCTTCGCGTCCTCCGGCACGTCGGTCAGCACGGTGGGCGCGTAGGTGCGGCCGTCACGGGTGCCGCCGGTGAGGACGGTCGCCGAGGACTCGTTCACCCACGCCTCAACGCGTTCGGCCGCGGCGTCGCTGATCAAGGGGCCGACGTCGCCCGCCACGTCGAGCTTGTTCACGTGCTGCACGATCGCTTCGGAGAGCGCGTCGTAGATGTCGGTGTGGACGTAGACGCGCTGCACCGAGATGCACGACTGGCCCGCCTGGTACATCGCGAACGTGGCGATGCGCTGCGCGGCGAACTCGACGTCCTGCCAGTCGGGGGCGACGATCGCGGCCGCGTTGCCGCCGAGCTCCAGCGTGACGTGCTTGCGCGGCACGCGTTCCTTGATGCCCCAGCCGACCGGGCCGGAACCGGTGAACGACACCACCGGCAGCCGCGGGTCCTCGACCAGCCGCGCGGTGTCCTCATTGGACAGGTGCAGGACGGACCACGCGCCGTCGGGCAGGTCGGTCTCGGCCAGCAGCTCGCCGAGCAGGAACGCGACCTTCGGGGTGGCGGGCGCGGGCTTGAGCACGATCGGCGCGCCGACCGCGAGTGCCGGGGCGACCTTGTGCGCCACCAGGTTCAGCGGGAAGTTGAACGGCGCGATGCCCAGCACCGGCCCGCGCGGCACCCGGCGCACCAGCGCGAGGCGGCCCTCGGCGGACGGGTCGGTGTCGAGGCGCTGCAGCTCGCCGGAGAACCGGCGCGCCTCCTCCGCGGCCCAGCGGAACGTGGAGATCGCGCGGGTCACCTCGACGCGCGCCCACTTCAGCGGCTTGCCCGAGTCGTCGTTGATGGCCTGTGCGAACTCCTCGGCGCGCTCGGCCAGGCGCCGCGAGACGTGGTCCAGGGCGGCGGCACGGCGGTGCGCGGGCAGCGCGGCGAACTCGGGTGCGACGGCGGACGCCTTGGCGACGGCGTTCTCGACGTCTTCGGGGGTGTGGAAGTCGATCATGCGAGCAGAGCTCCTTCGAGCACGTCGAGACCTTCGGCGAGCAGGTCGTCCGGGATGACCAACGGGGGCAGCAGGCGGATCACGTTGCCGTAGGTGCCGCACGTCAGCACGACGACACCCTGGTCGTGGCACGCCTTCGCCACGCGGGCGGCGACTTCGGGCGTGCGTTCGGTGAACTCGATGGCGATCATCGCACCACGGCCGCGGATCTCCGCGATGATGTCGGTCTTCTCCGCGACGGCCTTGAGCCTGCCGACCACGGTCTCCTCGATGCGGCGGGCCTGGGCGTTGAGGTCGCGCTCGCGCATCGTGCGGATGGCACCCAACGCAGCAGCACACGCCACGGGGTTGCCGCCGTAGGTGCCGCCCAATCCGCCGACGTGCACGGCGTCCATGATCTCGGCACGACCCGTGACGGCGGCGAGCGGCAGCCCGCCCGCGATGCCCTTCGCCGTGGTGATCAGGTCCGGCACCACGCCCTCGTGGTCGGAGGCGAACCATTCGCCGGTGCGGCAGAAACCGGTCTGGATCTCGTCGGCGACGAACAGCACGCCGCGTTCACGGCACCACTGCGCGACCGCGGGCAGGAAGCCGGGAGCGGGCGCGATGAAGCCGCCCTCGCCCTGGATCGGCTCGATCACCACGGCGGCCGTGTTGTCCGCGCCAACCTGCTTCTCGATCGCGGCAACGGCCTTCGCGGCCGCTTCGGCACCGGTCAGACCGTCGTGCAGCGGGTAGGACGCCGGCACCCGGTACACCTCGGGCGCGAACGGCCCGAACCGGTGCTTGTACGGCATGTTCTTGGCGGTCAGCGCCATCGTGAGGTTCGTGCGGCCGTGGTAGCCGTGGTCGAACACCACCACGGCCTGCCTGCCGGTGACGTGCCGCGCGATCTTGACCGCGTTCTCCACGGCCTCCGCGCCGGAGTTGAACAGCACCGACCGCTTCTCGTGGTCGCCGGGCGTGAGCCGGTTCAGCTCCTCGCACACCTCCACGTAGCCCTCGTACGGCGTGATCATGAAACAGGTGTGGCTGAACCTGTCGATCTGCGTGTGCACCGCCTCGGCCACCGCGGGCGCCGGGTTGCCGACGTTCGTGACGGCGATGCCGGAGCCGAGGTCGATGAGCTGGTTGCCGTCGACGTCGACCAGCAGGCCGTCGTCGGCCGACTCGACGTAGACGGGCAGGGTGCTGCCGACACCCGAGGCGACGGCTGCTTTTCGCCGCGCCTGGAGTTCCAGCGATTTCGGGCCGGGGATCGGGGTGCGCAGTCGGGTCATGCGCTCAGCATGGGCCTGGTCAACGGTGCTCGCAGTGTCAGAAATGGCCAACGGTGTGGGGTTGGTTGTACAAATTGGCGCATGCCCATCACGCTGCAGGAACTCGCCCGCTCGCTGGGGTTGCCGGTGCTGGCCGGGGACCTGTCGAAGCCGGTGGCGTGGGTGCACGGCACGGAGCTGGCGGACCCCACGCCGTTCCTGGAGGGTGGCGAGCTGCTGCTGACGACCGGTCTCGCCACGATCGGCCCGGACTACGTCGACCGGCTCGTCCGCGCCGGGGTCGTCGGGCTCGGCTTCGGCACCGGGCTGAGCCACGACGCGGTGCCCGCGGCGCTGGTGGAGACGGCGGCGCGCACCGGGCTGGGGCTCGTCGAGGTGCCGCGTGACGTGCCGTTCATCGCCATCAGCAAGGCCGTGTCCAAGGCCGTGGCCGCCGACGAGTACGCGGCCCTCGCCCGCATCAGCGAAGCCCAGCGCGCCCTGACCCGTGCCGCTGTCCGCACGGGCGTCGCCGGCGTGGTGCGCAAGCTCGGCCAGTGGATCGACGGCTGGATCGTGCTGCTCGACGCGACCGGCCGTCCCGTCCACACGCACAACCCGCGCGTGGCTCCCGACCTCACCGCCGAGGCCGCCAGGCTCCGCACGGCGGGCGGCCTGGCCAGCGCGGCGTTCGAGATCGCCGGGAGGCACGTGTTCCTGCAGGTGCTGGGCAGCCGGGCCAGGGGAGTGCTGGCCGTCGGCACGTCCGAACCGCTCGACGCCGACATCGGCATCGTCAACACCGCGGCGTCGCTGCTGACCCTCGCGCTCGCCCAGAACGACGCCGTCGACGCCGCGCAGCGCGAGGTGCGCTCGGCCCAGTTCCGGTTGCTGCTCGCCGGGCTCCCGGTCGACGGCCTGCCCGAGCGGTTCCGGGTGTCGCTCGTGGACGAACCGCCGGACGCCGACGTCTTCTGGGCCGAGCACGAGAAGGACATCGTGGTGCTGTCCGAGGAACCAGACGGGTTCAGCTCGTCCGAAGTGGACCGCAGCGGGGTCGCCAGAGGACTCGCCGAGGCCCGGCAGGCGCGCAGGGCGGGCATCCGCCGGTGGGAGGACCTCGCCGGAAAGCTGGAGATCCCGGCCGGGTTCGCGGAAGCGCTGCTGCGGCCGCTCGACGCCGAAACCAGGGAGACGCTGAAGGTCTGGCTGGCCCACCACGGCGCCTGGGACCCCGCCGCCGCGGAGCTCGGCGTGCACCGGCACACGTTGCGCAACCGCGTCCGCAAGGCCGAGCAGGCTTTGCAGCGCTCGCTGGACTCGCCGGGCCTGCGCGCGGAACTGTGGCTAGCCCTCAACCGCGAAGGTCAGTGAACGCGCGGAGTCTGTCATCATCGCAGCACACGGCTGTCAAAGCCTGCTTCAAGCAGGCGGTCGTACGCGGCCAGGATGTCGGCCGGGACTTCCTGCTCGACGGCGAATCCCTGTTTCGGATACTCGATCACACGCTGCAGGTCGCCCACGAGCATGTCGATCACCAGTTTTCCGTCCCCAATGGACTGAACGTAATCATGGAACTCCAGCGGCTCCGATGCGCAGGTCACCCTCACCTCCGGCCACACCTTGCGGCAGGTCGCGTAGGCGCGGCGTTCCATGTACGGCTTGGAAATCAGCAGCAGCGAGCGCGGCTGGTGGCCGTGCTCGGCCAGCAGCTCTCTCGAGAGCGAAACGTTCTGGCCGGTGTTTCCCGCCTTCGGTTCGACCAGAATGGAGGTGTCCGGCACGCCGAGAGACATGGCATGTTCGCGGTAGTGCACCGCTTCGCCGCGGGGGAATCTGGCTGCTGTGGTCGGGCTGTTGCCGCCGCTGAACACCAGGACGGGGAACAGACCGGAGTGGTACAGCTCAGCCGCGAACGTGGCCACACCCAGGTCGTGGCTCCCCAGCCCGATGGCCGCGTCGGCAGGGCGGAGCTCGTGGCCCATCTGGTGGTACTGCCAGATGCCCTCGGCGTCGCGCCACTGCTGTTCGGTGATGGTGCCGGGTTGGACCACGGGTGATGCACTCCTCGCAAGTCGGTCAGTTCGCGCGCTCGAAGACGCTTCGGATGCCCTCGATGCTGGAGAGCTGGTGCGACATGCCAAACGTACGGGATGTGTCGGCAGCTTCGTCGAGGAGCCGCAGGCCGGTCTCCGACGTGGCTTTGTCGGACAGCAGGATGTGAGCATGTGCCGTGTCCAGCCGGACGCGTTGCATAGGTGAGTCTGTGGAACGGTTGGCAAGCGCGACGTCGATGTGCCGCAGCGCGGTGCCGAGGTCGCCCGTGCCCCGGTGTGCCAGCGCCAGTTTCTGGTGGGCGACAGACCAGTCATCAGGCTCTTCCAGCTCCTCGAAGCGCTGTATCGCCTCGTCCATGATCGTGATGGCGTGGCCGTTCTCGCCGTCCTTGCTGAGCGCCGTACCGACCCACAGCCGGGCGCGGGTGCGGTCGCGGGGGCTGAGTCGTCCATCTTCAGCCAGCAGCTCGTACTTGCGGGCAGCGGACTCCAGCTGGCCGCTCATTTCCTCGACGACGGCGAGCGACAGCTCTACCTGCGCTCCGCGCCGGGGTACGGCCAGGTCGTGGAAGAGCTGCTGCGCCTTGCGGTAGGTCTGCCGCGCCGACAGCGGACCCTGTATGTCGCCCTGATCACGTTGCAGGTCGCCGAGCAACACGAGCGACCGGGCGTGCAAGTACAGACCGTGGTTGTCGAGAGTTCGTGGGTCGAAGCGGCGGAGCCAGCGGTCGACCAGGCTGGCGGCGAACTTGAAGTCCTGGCGCGCAAGGCAAGCGGCGGCCCGTCCGAGGTCATCGGTCCACGTCTCGTAATCCCATTCACGGGGTGCGCTGCGGTAGTAGTCCAGCGAGGGGGCATCGCCGTCCTGACGCAGCAACAGCTCGAATCGCTGCTTGGTTCCAGCGTCGGCCGTCGAGAGCGCCGTGTCCAATATGGCCTGCATGAAGGGGCGTGGTGTGGTCTCGGCACCGAGCGCTTCCCACTTCGTGACTGTGCGGATACCGACACCCAGGCGCTCAGCAAAGGTACGCACGCTCAGGCGCAGGGCACGACGTAGTGCCCACGCCTCACGGCCTGTCCAATGAGCCAGCGACTCCATTTCGGCACCCTCCTCCGACACCTATGCAACCACCTGCGCTGGGTGTCACGCACCGGAAGTGCCACGGAAGTGCCACACCCGTTCATTCCGCGCCAGACCGACAACGACCAGGCTCTTCAGCAGATGCCTGAGCCTCCACGGCATCTGGGCGTCATCCAGGACAACGACGGACGAGCAAGCCGGTGGAACATGACGGACAAGGATTCGAGAGCCTTCCAGGCGCTTCAGCAAACCTGTGCTCAACCGCCCCGCTTCCGTGAAGAGTCCGGTTGTGACCCGCTGGTCTACGGTTACGTCCGTTCGACCGAGCGCCGACGGAGTTACATCCATGCCTGCCGCCGTGTGCTCCTGGGCTTCTGTGCTTCCGAGCGACTGAGGCTGTGTGGGGTGTTCATCGACCAAGGCGTCGGACCCGACAGTGTGGTGCGTCCGGGCTTCACCGGATTGTGCGATGTGTTGCGACTGCCGGATTCTTTCGCAGCTGTGGTGATCGACACTCGGCACCTGTCGCTGGACACGCAGGTAGCGGCGCTACTCGCTCAGCAAGTCCGCAGTACCGGGGCGCGTCTCGTGCTGGTGCGGAAGCCGCGGGGCGAAACCGCGTCGGCGACGACACCGAACGACTGCGTGGTGCCCCAGTGGTGGCAGTGACCGCCTGAACAGGCGGATGGCTCGCCGGAACTGTCTTCCCGCTGTTGGCTGTCTGCAGAGATGAGGATCTATGAATGGCGTCATCGCGCCGTACATCACCACGTGGAGCGTCGAGCAGGAGCTTCCTTCTCGTCTGGTGGAGCGGCCCGGCTGCGGCGTGGGCTACGCGGATGAGCTGCTCGGCGACCGGGACGCCAGGGGCGTGCTGTGGCAACGGCCGGCCGTGCGCCACGGTGTGGGCAAGCCTGAGTTCGGCAAGGTACATCCGCTGAGGCAACGGCGGGCGATGCGCAGGCTTCTGTGTCAAGTCTGCGCGGGACCTGCGGACCAGAACGACGGGGGCGTGCTCTGGCTGCTGCGTGACCACCGAGGCGACTGGCCTGAGTGGCCGGAAGGCATGGCCTGTACCGAGCCACCGGTCTGTGCGCCCTGCGTCGCCCTCTCTCTGCGGCTGTGTCCGGCGCTGTGCTGTGGTGCTGTTGCTTTTCGCGTCCGTGCGAGCGAGGTCGCAGGGGTCCGCGGAGCGCTTTACCGGAGTGGCAGGTTCGGACCTGTCGCGGTTCGGGACGTGAACCTGGCCTACGACGATCAGGACATCCGGTGGGTGGTCGCCTCGGCGCTCATTCGTGAACTCCGGGGTTGCACCTTCGTGCCGCTGGCGGAACTCACCGAGGGACACGCCGCAGTTCAACTGCGGTGAAGGCAGCGGTGCGCCACCGAGGAACGGAGTTGCCGACATCATGAGCGCCTTTCCCAACTACCAGGCCAACCTGGACCGCCGAGCGGTGAGTCGAGCACTGCAGGCCTGGCGGCGTGACGCGGACTGCATGAGCAATGCGGCGTTGGCAGCCGCGGGTGGCTGGTCGGCAGCCAAGATGTCCATGATCCTCAACGCGGTCAGCCCAATCTCCGAGGCTGACCTGCTCACGCTCGCCATGATCTTGAAGGCGGAGCCCAGGCAGCGGGAACTGGCTTACAACAGCTTGCAGCGCGCTCGCAGTCCGCGGAAGTGGGACGGTGGGCCTTGTCTCGGCTGGGGCTTGGACGAGCTCGAAGCGGAAGCGATCGAGCTGCGCGTGGTGGCGGGTGAACTGTTGCCGGCACTGCTTCAGAGCCAGGCCTACGCCGGGGCGGTTCATGCTGCGCAGGCGGCTGTTCTCGCCGAACATCGGCGGCCGTACAGCCACGAGCTGCGACAGGCGACGTTGAGCAGGCTTGGCGGTGTGACGCCCCTGCGGGTGCACGTTGTGCTGGGCGAGGCTGGGCTGCGACGCACGGTTGGCGGCGCACAGGTGATGGCTGATCAACTGCTGTGGTTGGTTCAGCTTTGTGGGATGGAGAGCGTCAAGGTGCAGGTCGTGCCGGACGTGCTCGGGGCGTTTCCGGGGTTGGGATCGGCTTTCAACTGCCTGTCGTTTCTGGAGCGGCAGTTCGAGGACTTGGTGGCGATCGACCTGCCCCACGGGACGGTGTGGCTGGAGCAGAGGAATCGGAACGTGTGCCCTACGAGCACACGTTCTTGAAGCTTCAGGACGTGGCGTTGCCGGAGGTGGAGTCGGTGGAGTTCATCGCGGAACTGTGGCTAGCCCTCAACCGCGAAGGTCAGTGACGCCGTGTAGCCGGACTGGACGTTGCCCGACATCGTCGCCATCTGGTGCTCGACCCCGTCGCGGAACACCATGTCCTGCTTGAGGGACGTCCGCGACAGGTTCTGGACGCTCTGCGTGTACCCGGTGGTGCCGTAGACCTCCTTGCAGGTCGTCTCGGGCAACGCGAGCTGCGAGGTCGTGATCTTGTTGCCCGCCTTGGTGGCCTCGGCGAGCGACGGGTAGACCTCGAAGTGGACGTGCGGCCAGCGTCCCGAGTACGCGCCGGGGAAGACGCTGACGAACTTGAGCTTGCCGGAGGAGTCGGTCTCCTGCACGCCGCGCAGGAAGTTCTCGTTCTTCACGCGGTCCGAGTACATCGAGTAGTCGCCGTTGATGTCGCAGTGCCACAGGTACACGGCGGCGCCCGCGTACGGCTTGCCGTCGGCCTTCTGCACGGTCAGCTCGATGTTCAGCGGCACACCTTCGGCCGTGCGCGACGAAGAACCGAAGCTGGAGCGGATGTCCGAGCGCACGATTCCGCTCTGGCTGAGGGCGTTCGGGCCGTTCGAGCCGTCACCGGGGTACGGACCGGCGGTCTCCTCGGGAATCGTCTCCGGCGCGCTCCCGGAACTGGTGGTGGAGGCCGTCGTGGTGGTCGACGGGGCGCAGGCCACGAGGGTGAGGCCTGCGCCGCCGAGCATCGTCAACGCCCGCCTGCGCCCGATGAGCGTGGCGAGGTCGAACTGGAGGCCGCGGTGGTGGTTGTCGGTCATGGGTACAAGGCTGCGGCTGCTTCCTGTGTGCCGCCTGTGGCGCGGCTGTCTCCTGGCTGAGTCGGGAGGTCAGCGATCCAGTGCGCGCAACAGCTGGTCGCGCAGCCGGTCACGTTCCACATCGGACAGATGTGCGAGCGGCGACTCGCGAGACACCCGGTCGAGCAGTTTCCTCCGCAGCTCCTCGCCCTTGCGCGTGAGCACGAGATGGCGGGCGCGCCGGTCGTTCGGGTGCGGAACGCGGTCGACGAGGCCCTGCGCCTCCAGCCGGTCGATCACGAACGTGACGTTGGACGGCTCGCAGCACATCCGTTCGGCCAGCTCGCGGGTGGTGAGCGGGCTACCGAGGTCACGGATCGCGTTCGCCTGCGGCAGGACGTTCCTCGTCGCCGGCGTCGCGTACCTGCTCGCCGTCGCCCTGGTCCTGCGGTTCGTCCGCGATCGAGGGCAGTCGGGGCCATGGCGGTCTACCCTGAGGTGGAAAGCAGCACGGTGCTGAAACCGTTTCGGGGATTGAGCTTCAGCACCGTGCCGCCGAACGTGCCGGGCGTTGAGGAGACAGACGCCCAGCCCGTTGCCTTGCCGCGCAGCTCCTCGACGGTCGACGCCGGTAGCGGCTTGCCGTCGATCACCACGCGCGTCACGTCCGCCGGCACCATCAGCTGCGACTCGGCGGGCGCGTCCCGCAGCGTCACCAGGAGGTGCTTGCCGAACGACTTCACCTGCAGGTTGCCGAACCGGCCGTCCGCCGTGGGCGCGACGAGCCAGCCCGCGCGGTCCTTGCGGTCCAGGTCGTTGACACCCCACGGCTTCGCCCAGACGTCCGGCGTGCGGAAGTTGAACGGCATGGCGGCCGAGGCCCGCAGGTACAGCGGAAACTCGTCCAAAGTGGCCTCACGCGTGATGGTTCGCCCACCGGAGACCCGCTCACCGGAGAACAGGTCGATCCACTCGCCGGACGGCAGCCACACGTCGACCGGCGTCGGCTTCCCCGCCGCGCCATCGGCCTCGGCGCGATCGGCGGTGACGGGCGCCGCGAGCAGGTCCGGTCCGACCATGAACTGCTGGTCGGCCTTCCACGCCTCGGCTGCGGCGGGGTACTGGAACGCCATCGGCTGCGTGATCGGCGTGCCGTCGCGGGAGGCGCGGGCCGCCTGCGCGTACAGGTACGGGAACAACTCGTAGTGCAGCACGGCCGCGCGGCGGAACCGGTCGAACGTCGCCGTGTCGTACACCCACGGCGTCGAGTTGCGCCCGGCGCTGCCGATCTCGAACACCGGCGACACCGCGGACATCTGGGACCACCGCACGAACAACGACTCCGACGGGCCGCCGCCGAGGTTGCGGTAACCGCCGGTGTCCGAGCCCTGCACCGGGTGGCCGGAGATCCACGAGTTCATGCCGCGCCGGGTGGACAGCCGCAGCCCGTCGAAGCTCATGTCCGCGTCGGCCTGCCAGAACCCGTGCAGCAGCGTGGGCATGCCGTCGCCGCCCGCGCGGAACAACGTCGTGTAGTCGTCGCCGTGCACCTTCCGCAGCGTCTTCACCACGGATTCGGCGTACAGCAACGGGTACTGGTTGTGGATCAACGTGCCGGGGCCGCCGGCGAACGTCGTCTCCTCGAAGTTGTGCTCCTCGCCGCGGTCGCCCTTGACGAAGTTCACGCCCATCCGGAACACGGCTTCGAGCTTGGCTTCGTAGTGAGCGCGTGCCACCGGGTTCGTGAGGTCGATGTCCCACACGTTCGTGCGGTCGGACTGCACGAAGGAACCGGCGGGATAGTCGTGCGGGCATTCCTTGCCGTCCGAGGTCTTGGCCAGGAACGGCGCCACCCACACGCCCATGTTCACGCCACGAGAACGCACCCAGTCGATCGTGCCCTGCGCGTCCGGGTACATCGTCTTGTCGAACTTCAACGCGCCGATGCACGCGTAGGTCGGCCGCGCGCCCTCAGGTCCCTGCTCCCACGGGTTGTCCACCCACAGGGTCGAAAGCGGGACCCCGCGCGCCTGGAACTGCGTGACGTCCTCGACGACCTCGTCGGAGCTGTTGTACTTGTCCCGCCACTTGGTCAGCGCGAACTGCCGCGCGGGTGGCAGCGTCGGCAGGCCGGCCTTCCGGAAGTACGCCGTGTTGACCTGCGCCGGCGAGCCCGCGTAGACCTCGTAGTCGAGCCGGGAGGTCTTGAAGCACAGCTGGATCCGGTCGGGCACGCCGAACGTCACCGGGCACGGCGCGGGCTTGTCGCCGCAGTGGTCGTCGGGGAGTGCGCCGGGGAACGCCGTGCGGCCGATGGCGCGAGTGTCCGCGTAGACGCCGTAACCCGCGCTGGAGATGAAGAACGTCGAAGGCGCGCCGTTCTTGTTGCACTTGCCGAACGCCGACGCGCCGACGAACACGGCCTTGTTCAGCAGCACACGTCGTTGCAGGTCAACGAACATAGCGTGCGCGCCACCGCCGAGGAAGTGCTCCTCCAGCGACCCGGTGAGGTTCGCGGACACCTGCGCGACCCCGGTGGCAGGCTCCAACGTCCATCCCACGCGCAGGCCCCGGGGAGTGCGGGTCACGACCACGGAGGCGGTCCTGGACGCCTCCGTGGTCGCCACGACGTACCGGACGCCGCCGGGAACCCGTTTCTGCGCCACGACGTTCGTCAACGAGTGCTGGGTGCCGTCCGCGAGCCGGTAGACCGTCTCGCGCTGGCCGGTCAGCGTCCGCCGGCCGTCCTGGAAGTCCAGGGCGAACGGGGCGTTCACGGCCTTCCACGACAGCCCGCCGTGAGCCGTGGCGATCGGTGCGCCGGCGGAAAGCCCGGCAGCGATCAGCAAGAGCGTCAGCAGGTACCTCATGCCGGCACCACCCCGTTGATCGTCGTGTTGCGGAACACCAGGTTGTCGGTGTTCTCGATGAGGTTCGGCTCCGCGATGGCGGTGAACGTGGAGTCGGTGATCTGCACGTTCCTGATGTGCTGCTGGGGGAAACCGCGGAAGCACGCCGCGAGCTTGCCGCCGCTGATCCGCATCCGGTCGACGGTCACGTTGTTGATTTGAGGGAAGAAGCCCTTCGTGCCGCCGTTCTGGTAGTACATCGAGACGAACAGGACCTCGCGCTCGACGTTCTGCCCGAAGACGTTGCGGAGGTGCACGCCGTCGATCACTCCGCCGCGGTCCTGATTGGTCTTGAGGTAGAGCGCGTGCTTGACCGGGTAGCGGCCGGGGAAGTCCGGCGCGTTGATCTCGCAGTCGCGGCAGAAGACCTTCGAGACGCCACCGGACGTCTCACTGCCGATCGTGATCCCGCCCCACCGGCCGGAGAACTTGCAGCGCTCCACCACGACGCGGGTGGACGGGATGCCGACCCGCCGTCCGTCGGCATCCCGTCCTGACTTCACCACGACGCAGTCGTCGTTGGTGTCGAACTTGCAGTCGTGCACGTGCGCGTACGACGACGAGTCGATGTCGACGCCGTCGCCCTGCGAGTTCGTGGAGTAGAACTCGACCCGCCGCACGGTGATGTTCTGTGAGAAAACGAAGTGCAGCGACCACATCGCCGGGTTGCGGAGGTGCACGTCCTCGACGAGCAGGTTCCGGCAGCGGAAGAACTGGATCATGTTGGGTCGCATGTTCCTGCCGACGCCCAGGATGCGTTCCTCGACCGGCACGCCGTCCTCGCCCCACTGCCGCAGCAACGGCGTGGAACCGGCGCCCCAGCTCGCCCACGTGCCGGAGACGGCGTCGCCGTCGATGGTGCCGGGACCCGTGATCGCGATGTTCTTCTCTTCGAACGCGTAGATGAACGGCTGGTAGTTGTAGCAGAGCGTGCCCTCCCAGCGGGTGAGCACGAGCGGCAGGTAGTCGTTGGGGTCGGTGGAGAACTTGACCGTGGCGCCTTCGCCGACGTGCAGCTCCACATCGGACAACAACCTGATGCCGCCGGTGAGGAACGTGCCCGCGGGAACGACGACACGTCCCCCACCGGCCTGGTGGCACGCCGTGATCGCGCGGTAGAACGCCTCGGTGTTCTTGGTGAGGCCGTCACCCTTCGCGCCGTACGCGGTGACGTCGTAGTCCTTCCCGCGGAAACGCGGTGGGCAGATGCGCGCCAGGATCAGCGGCACCTCCCGCCACGGGTCCCGGACCAGCACGGGTTCTGCGGCCGCCACGCCTGCGGAGAGCAGGAGACCGGCGGCCGTCAGGCCGGACACGCGCGCGAAATCACGACGTGACAAGGACACGGGGCTTCTCTCCTCAGACCTTCTTGCCGTTGATGGTGACGTTCGTGAAGGTGGTGCCGTCCGCGTTCTTGATACTGGGTTTGGCCGTGGTCACGCCGGTGAAGGTGCTGTTGGAGATCGTCACGCCCCTGATGTGCGACTCGGCCAGGCCGTCGAGCGTGACCGCGGTCTTCTTGACCTCGTCGACGGTGAAGCCGTCGGCGGTGATGTTCTGCACCTTGGGGTTCACGATCGGGCCGTAGCCGGGGCCGGTGAGGCTGTAGTTCAGCGTCACGTTGATCGCCTCGCGGTCGACGTCGCTCGCCTTGATCCGCCGCGCGTGGATGTTCTCGACGGTGCCGCCGCGCCGCTTGTTCGTCTTGATGTACAGGACGTGGAACGGTTTGTAGGACGAGCCCTTCTTCACCGTGCAGTCCTGGAAGAACACGTTGCGCACGCCACCGGACATCTCGCTGCCGACCGTCAGCGCGCCCCAGCGGCCCTCGAACGAGCAGTTCTCGATGACGATGTTCTCGCTCGCCACGCCGACGCGTCGTCCGTCCACGTCCCGGCCCGCCTTGATCGCGATGCCGTCGTCACCGGTGTCGAACCGGCAGCCGGTGATGTGCACGTACTGCGAGGCCTCGGGGTCGCAGCCGTCGACCATGCCGCCGCGGCTGTAGACGAAGATGTCGCGGACCGTCACGTTGGTGCACAGCACGGGATGCACGTTCCACATCGCCGAGTTCCGCAGCTGCACGCCCTCGATGAGGACGTTCCTGCACTCGTAGAGCGTGACCATGTTCGGCTTGAGGTAGTGGCCCAGGCCGAACCTGCGGTCGGTCACGGGTTTGTTGTCCACGGCCCACTTCTGCAGCTGCTCCCAGTCGGGCTGCCGCTTGTCGTCGTAGTCGAACCACGGCCCGGACGGGCCCTGGCCGTCGATCAGGCCGGGGCCGGTGATCGCGATGTTCTCGGCCTTGCGGGCGTAGATGAACGACGAGAAGTTCATGCACTCGATGCCCTGCCACCGCGTGTAGACCAGCGGGTAGTCGTTGGGGTCGGTGGAGAACTTGATCGTGGCGCCGTCGGAGACGACGAGGTTCACGTTGCTCAGCAGGGTGATCGCGCCGGTGAGGAAGCTGCCCTTGGGCACGACGACCTGGCCGCCGCCCGCCGCGTTGCACGCCTCGATGGCCTTCTTGAACGCGTCGGTGTTCTTCGTCTTGCCGTCGCCCTTGGCGCCGTACGCGGTGATGTCGAACTTGGCGCTCGGGAACGTGGGCGGAACGATCTTCGCGAGGATCGCGGGCACCTGGTCCCACGGCGACTCGGCCATCGGGATCGCGGCGTGTTCCTCGGCCGACGCCAGGGGTGCGTTGAGGAACGCCCCCGACAGCATCGTGACACCGGCGGTGGCGCCGGCGACCTTGAGGAAGTCGCGGCGGTTGGTCTCCATTGGCCGTCCTTTCGCACGCGTGCGTCGGTACAACAGCGGGCGGCGGCGGCGAGTTCACAACGATGAAACGGTGTTGTAAACCTTTTCAGGGTAGTCTGCACCTCGTTCCGGCCCCGCGTCAACGGCTGCCCGAAGTCGGCATACTGGGTTGTGTGCTCGGATTGCGGCCGGCGGAACTCGCGGTTTACGAGACGCTCGTGGACTCGTACCAACTGGGTGTGACGGAGCTTTGTCTTGCCACAGAACTTGCTGAGCGGCCTGTTCGCGCCGCGCTGAGGTCCTTGACCGATCTGGGTTTCGTCCACCAGGTCAACGGACTGCACACGGCCGTCGCGCCGGACGTCGCGCTGGCGACGTACTTCCTGCACCGCGAGGACGACCTGCGCCGGGACCGGTTGCTGGCCGGGGAGCTGCAGGTGCGCTACGAGCGTGCGGCCGGTGTGCGCGCTCCCGCGGACCTCGTCGAGGTGGTGCACGGGCCCGAGGCGATCTCGCGGCGCGTCGACCAGGTGATGCGCACGGCCCGGCAGGAGGTGTGCTTCGTCGACAAGCCGCCGTACGCGAAGCCGCCGACGTCGTTGCACCCGGTGGAGGAGGAGCTGCTCAACCGCGGCGTGCGGTTCCGCGGGATCTACGAACGTCAGGCGCTGGAGCTGCACGACCTGCGCGCCGACCTGGAAATGGGCCTGTCGCTGGGAGAGGAGGCGCGGGTCGTCGCGGTCGCGCCGACGAAGATGATCCTGGCGGACGCGAACCTCGGCCTGATTCCGTTGCACAGCACGGAGACGACGCTGGAGAGCGCGGTCATCGTGCACCGGTCGGCGTTGCTGGACTCGCTGGGCGCGCTCTTCGCGCGGTTGTGGGAGGACGCCGTGCCGCTGTCTCTGCCGGGACAGCCGACGTCGAACGAGATGTCGATCGCGGACGCGCGGCTGCTGGCGCTGCTCGCGACCGGGCTGCCCGACCGCAGCATCGCGAAGCAGCTCGGGCTGAGCTACCGGACGTTCCAGCGGCGGCTGCACCGGCTGATGACCGAGCTGGGCGCGCAGACCCGTTTTCAGGCGGGTCTGCGCGCCGCGGCCAGAGGTGCTAGTTCCCTGCTCCCACCACCTCAGCCACCGGAGTGAGTCCGGAACGCCGTCTGCATGGTCTGCGTGACCGTGTTCCCGGCGCCGTCGCGGGCGTCGGTGCGCAGCCACACGTCACCGCTGGGCTTGTCGATCGTGACCTGCCAGCGGTCGCCGTCCGGCTGGACCGCCGCCTGCCGCCACGTCACGCCGTCGGCCGACCACTGCACCTTCACCACGGTCACGGGTGCGCTGTTCGTCGCGGACACGTGGTAGACGAACGGCTTGTCCGCGGGCGCGGAGTTGGTGAGGTCGAGCGGCAGGTCGTGCCGGAGCTGGATGAGCGGCTGGAACTGGCAGGTCGGCTGGCCCTGGTGGCACATGTACCCGCGTGGCGGCGGGTTGAGCGACCGCTGCGACTTGAACGTCCACGTCGTCTCGGTGCGCGGGGCCAGGGTGAACAGGATCGGGTTGACGGCACCGGCCACGGCTCCCGGCGCATGGGTTTCCACCGTCTCCAGCCGGTAGCTGGCCGGGTCGGGTGACATCGGGAAGGTCGGGTAGTACGCGAGCGGTTCCTGGTTCTGCGCGACCTCGCGGTCGTTCTCGAAGAGCCTCACCTTGGTCGTCGTGAAGTACTTGCTGTTCTGGTAGGGGTTCGTGTAGTGGCCGGGACTGTCGTCCGTCCACTGCAGAGCCGGGATGAACGTGTCGCCGGTGCGGCAGTTCGAGCAGAGCTGCCGCCACGAGTCGCCGGCGGCGGGGTAGCGGGCCGGGTGGTCGGACTGCAGGTCGATCGCGGTGCTGTGCATCGGGCCCGCGAACCACCGTTCCACGGCGGGCGCCTGGCCCGTGCGGAACAGGTTCTCCTGGTACATCGTCATGGCCGCGCGGGTGCCCTTGGCGTCCGTGCCGCTCAACGTGACCGAGCGCTTCCAGACGATCCGGTCGTCGCCGGGGCCGATGTACTCGTTCCACGCGGCGGGCGGGGTGAACGCGGTGCCGCGCAGGATCTGCGTCTGCCACAGGCCGGTCGGGAACGGGTACCACGTCTTCTGCACGGTCAGGCCGGGCTTGTCGGCGTGGTAGGACGTCCTGCGCAGCACCAGTTTCGCCGGGTCGACCGTCGCCCGGTGGCTGGCGGGGATGCCGTTGGCGTCGAGGTAGCTGAGGTTGAACACCGACTCCGGCGTGGCCTTCACGCTGAGCTTGATCGCGGTCTGCTTCGCCAGGAACTCTCCGTCGGCGTTGCTGACGCTCAACGACGGCAGCGCGGTGCTGGCGAGCCCGGTGAGCGCCAGCGCGTTCGACTGGTCCACATAGGACAGCAGCGCCTTCTTGCCCTCCTGCGCCGCGGCGGTCGCGGCGGCGTTGGCGGCCTTGACCATGTTGGCGGGCGTGTCGGGCTTGATCTTGACGACCTTGATGCCGTCGGTGAGGTCCCCCGGCCACTTCGCGGACAGCGCGGCGACGTCGCTGTCGGCCGCGAGCGTCCGGCCGCCGGAGGTGAGCGTGACCGTGGCGGTCTGCAGGGTCACGTTGTCCTGCAACGAGATCGCGCCCTGCTTGGCGGCGGCGGTCGGGGTCGCGCGGATCTCCCACGGCGCGGTGCCGAGCACGGCGGCGGTCTCGGTGATCAGCGGCTGCTTCTCGCCCTGGGCGGGCAGCACGCGGCGCATCGTGACGGTGCGGTCGCGCTGCTCGGCCGGACCCGGTGGCACGACCTCGATCGGCACCGTCTTCTGGCCGTCGAGCGAGACGTCCTTGGCGCCGGAGACGGTCAGTTCCGGCGCGGCGAGCGCCGACCAGCGGCGGACGCCCGCGGTGTTCTCGGTCGCCCAGCTCACGGCGGAGTAGCGTCCGCTCCGCACGTTCGTGACGCCTTCGCCGTTCACGACGTCGAAGACGTAGTCCACGGTGTTGTCGAACGGGTCGTTGACGTTGTCACCGCCGTTGGAGTCGTCGATCAGCTGCCCGAACGCGGGCGCCGGCGCCTTGCCGGCGGTGTCGCGGACGTGCACCGACACCGGGAACGTCTGCGGCGCCTCGTAGACGCTGACCGGGGTGCGGAGGGTGGTGCCGGGACCGGTGGCGGTGACGGTGCCGCCGTAGACGCCGGCCGGACCGGCCTCGGGGTCGAGGGTGAGGGTCGCGGAAGCCTTGCCGCGGGCCGGAACCGTGAGCTTCGCGGTGCTGAGCTTGAACGCGGTGGTGGGTTTGCCGTCCCAGCCCTTCGTGCCGGCGGCGAGGTCGAGGGGCAGGGGGGTGTCGGAGTCGTTGGTGTAGGTGAGCTCGCGGGTGAGGGTGCCGCCGGTGCCCTTCTCGTACCGCTCGAAGCTCGCGGACGCGGTGGCGGTGGCCTTCTGCGTGACCGCGCGGGCCACGTCGAGCCGTCCCGCACCCTGCTCGTACCACGACATGCCCACGTCGGCCGCGCTGGTGACCAGTGCGTTCTTCAGCATCTGGCCGTTCCAGTCCGGGTGCTGCTGCATCAGCAACGCGGCGGCGCCCGCGACGTGCGGGGTGGCCATCGAGGTGCCGGACGCCGCGGTGTAGAGGTCGGAGACCGGAGCGCCCATCGACGTGCCGGCGGCGCGGGCGGCCACGACGCCGACGCCGGGCGCGTTGATCTCGGGCTTCACGTGCGCGTCGCCGATGCGCGGGCCGGTGCTGCTGAACGGGGCCAGCTTGTTCTGCCGGTCGACCGCGCCGACGGTCAGCGCGGCGGCCGCGGCACCGGGGGAGGCGACCGAACGCCCGGCCGGGCCGTTGTTGCCCGCCGCCACCACGAACAACACCCCCGTCTCGGCGGAGAGCTGGTCGACCAGTGCGCTGAGCTCGTCGGACCCGTCGGTGACGTCACCGCCGAGGCTGAGGTTGACGATCTTCGCACCGGAGTGCGCCGCCCAGTCGATGCCCGCCATCACCTGCGAGGTCGCGGCCTCGCCGGCACCGTTGAACACCTTGGCGATCACGAGCTTCGCGGCGGGAGCGACACCCTGGTACTTACCGCCGGAACCGCTGCCCGTGCCCGCGATGATCGAGGCGACGTGGGTGCCGTGACCGTGCCGGTCGACGACGTCCGGTTCGTCGGAGAAGTTCTCCGCGGCGGTGATCTTCGAGGCGACGTCGGGGTGGTTCGCGTCGATGCCCGTGTCGACGACGGCGACCGTGACACCGGTGCCGTTCAGCCCGGCCGCCCACGCCGTCGGGGCGCCGATCTGCTTGGTGGTCTGGTCGAGCGCGAGGTGGATCGGCCGGTCGTAGAGCAGCCGCGTCCCCGATTTCGCGCTCATGTCCAGCGTGCGCCAGAACTCCTGCGCCTTCGCCTTCTCCACGCGGATGCCCGACGCGCTGAGGCTGCTGATCCTGGTGTGCGCGCTGGCGGAGAACCCGCCGGTCATGAGCACCGGGACCGTCGCGGTGCGGTCGTCGGACTGGCCGGTGCGGACGAGTTCGGTGACGTTGAAGAGGGTGCGCTCGACGGTGCCGGACGTGACGGCCCCGATCGCGTCGGAGGGGTAGACGTAGAGACCTTTGGCCGTTGTCATGGTGTGGAAGACGGGTGGTTCGCCTTCTCGCGGCGCGGCGTGGATCTGCGCGGTCTTGCGGCCGTCGGCGCGTTCGGTGTAGTCCACGACGTCGCCGGTGATCAGCGTGATCCGGTGCGACGCCTCGGATGTTTGGGCCTGCGGTGGTGGTGACGCTGCGGACGCCGGTGGTGCTACGAGCGTGGCCGCGGCGATGGCAAGTGCCAGAACGTGTCGAAACACGGCGCCCTCCCTGTGATCAGTTCACAGCAGGATGAGGGGCCGGAATTCCTTGCGGAACAGGGGAAAGCGGCGGTTAGTCGCCGTTGGCGACTTCGCGCCACACGCAGAAGGGGGGCCGCGGCCCGCGCGGGGGGGCGGCCCCGCGGCCCCGCGGGCCCCCCCGGGCCGGGGGGGGGTGTGTGTTGGTTTGGTTGGGG